>NZ_JBKGGW010000006.1:0-221130 GCF_052041945.1 Pseudomonas sp. SMN11
TGCCTGGGGGGGATTAAGGGGTGGAAAATGGTTTTGGTTTCTTCGCGGCTGAAGCCGCGAAGAACCCGGAATAGGCGACCTTACTGCTGGTGGGCCGGCGCAGCCTGCCCGTGCTTGGCGACTTCCGGGCTGTTGCCATACCGGGAGATGTCCAGGCCTTCGGCACTGATCTGCGGCTTCTTGCGCGCAATCAGGTCGGCCAGCAGACGGCCGGAACCGCACGCCATGGTCCAGCCCAGCGTACCGTGGCCGGTGTTGAGGAACAGGTTGCGGAACGCGGTGGCCCCCACGATCGGCGTACCGTCCGGGGTCGCCGGGCGCAGGCCGGTCCAGAAACTGGCCTCGCTCAGGTCGCCGCCGCGAGGATAAAGGTCGTTGACGATCATCTCCAGCGTTTCGCGTCGACGCGGGTTCAGCGACAGGTCAAAACCGGCGATTTCAGCCATGCCGCCAACGCGGATGCGGTTGTCGAAACGGGTGATCGCGACCTTGTAGGTCTCGTCGAGAATGGTCGAGGTCGGTGCCATGTCGGCATTGGTGATCGGCACGGTCAGCGAGTAACCCTTGAGCGGATACACCGGGGCCTTGATGCCCAGGGGCTTGAGCATCTGCGGCGAGTAGCTGCCCAGAGCCAGCACGTAGCGGTCGGCGGTTTCCAGCTTGCCGTCGATCCACACACCGTTGATGCGATCACCGGCGAAGTCCAGGCGCTGGATGTCCTGACCGAAGCGGAACTCAACCCCCAGATTCACCGCCATTTCGGCGAGCTTGGTGGTGAACAGCTGACAGTCACCGGTCTGGTCGTTGGGCAGGCGCAGGGCGCCGGCGAGGATGTCTTTCACCCCGGCCAGGGCCGGCTCGACACGGGCGATGCCATCGCGGTCAAGCAGCTCGTAAGGCACGCCGGACTGTTCGAGCACGGCAATGTCCTTGGCTGCGGCGTCAACCTGGGCCTGGGTGCGGAACAGCTGGGTAGTACCCAGGCTACGGTTCTCGTAGGCAATGCCGGTTTCGGCGCGCAGTTCGTCGAGGCAGTCACGGCTGTACTCGGACAGGCGAACCATGCGCTCCTTGTTCACTGCGTAGCGGCTGGCGGTGCAGTTGCGCAGCATCTGCGCCATCCACAGGTACTGGTCGACATCACCGGTCAACTTGATGGCCAGGGGCGCGTGGCGCTCCAGCAGCCATTTGATGGCTTTCAGCGGCACGCCGGGGGCGGCCCAGGGCGAGGCATAGCCGGGCGAGATCTGGCCTGCGTTGGCAAAGCTGGTTTCCAGGGCCACTGCCGGCTGGCGGTCGACCACAGTCACCTCGAAGCCTTGCCGGGCCAGATAATAGGCACTGGCGGTACCAATCACACCGCTACCAAGTACCAATACTCGCATCGTTCATCCCTCGCACGCGGCGCACCGCATTTTGTTGATATGGCATGGATGCGCGCAGTATAAGAATCTGAGCCCAGTGCAATTCACTATATAAAAGCCTATTATTGGCGAGAATTCTCGGCAAAATCGCCTTTCACGGAGGGGCATCCCCTATGAGAACCCAGCACCAGAGCAAGCGTGAACTGGACAAGATCGACCGTAACATCCTGCGCATCCTGCAGAATGACGGGCGTATTTCCTTCACCGAACTGGGCGAGAAAGTTGGGCTTTCCACCACCCCCTGCACCGAGCGCGTACGCCGCCTGGAGCGCGAGGGCATCATCATGGGCTACAACGCCCGGCTGAATCCGCAGCACCTCAAGGGCAGCCTGCTGGTGTTCGTGGAAATCAGCCTGGACTACAAGTCCGGCGACACCTTCGAGGAGTTCCGCCGTGCGGTGCTCAAGCTGCCCCACGTGCTGGAGTGCCACCTGGTATCCGGCGACTTCGACTACCTGGTGAAAGCGCGCATTTCCGAAATGGCCTCGTACCGCAAGCTGCTCGGCGACATCCTGCTGAAGCTGCCACACGTGCGCGAGTCGAAGAGCTACATCGTGATGGAAGAGGTGAAAGAGAGCCTCTGCCTGCCCATCCCCGACTGAGGCTAGACCAGCACCTGGCGCGTGCTGGCGATGAACTGGTGGACCAGTTGCTCGGCTTCGGGCTCGATCATCGGGTCCGGGCCACGGCCACGCGGGCAGGCCATACGCGGCGTGGTGCCGAACAGGCGGCAGATCATCGGCCGTTCTTCATAAACGGTGCAGCCGTTGGGGCCCAGGTGCACACAGTTCAGGTGCTCCAGCGCGGCATCCTGCTCGGCCTGGGTCTTGCGCGGCAGGCGGGCCATCTCCTCGGACGAAGTGGTCACCGGGCCGCAGCAGTCATGACAGCCGGGCTCGCATTCGAATGAAGGAATGAGCTCGCGCAGGAAGTGGATCTTGTGGCGGTTGCAGGACATGGCTGGGTACAAGATTGAAAATGAAATCCGGCTTGAATTATAGGGCCAATTACCAAGCCACGGCTTATCCTCCTACAACCAAAATCGCCACAGGACCTCGCTCATGATCCACAGCGCGCAGCATGCCGCCTCCTACTACGCCGCCAGCAGCGCGCCCCACCCGGACCATTCCTTCCTGCAAGGCGAACACAGTGCCGACGTGTGTATCGTCGGTGGTGGTTACTCGGGCCTGAACACCGCCATCGAGCTGGCCGAGCGCGGCTTCTCGGTGATCCTCCTGGAAGCACGCAAGCTCGGCTGGGGCGCCAGCGGGCGCAATGGCGGCCAGCTGATTCGCGGCGTCGGCCACGGCCTGGAGCAGTTTCTCCCGGTGATCGGCGAAGAAGGCGTACGCAGCCTGAGGCTGATGGGCCTGGAAGCCGTGCAGATCGTCCGGGAGCGTGTCGAGCGCCACGCCATCGCCTGCGACCTGACCTGGGGCTACTGTGACCTGGCAAACAAGCCCGGCGAGCTGAAGGGTTTTGCCGAGGATGCCGATGAACTGCGCAGCCTGGGCTACCGCCACGAACTGCGCCTGGTGGGCAAGGACGACATGCACAGCGTGGTGGGCTCCGACCGCTACGTCGGCGGCCTGATCGACATGGGGTCGGGCCACCTGCACCCGCTCAACCTGGCCCTGGGTGAAGCGGCCGTGGCCAGTCGCCTGGGGGTGAAGCTGTTCGAACAGTCCGAGGTCACCCGCATCGACTACGGCCCTGAAGTCCAGGTGCACACCACCCAGGGCCGGGTGCGCGCCAAGACCCTGGTGCTGTGCTGCAACGCCTACCACAACGACCTCAACCGCGAGCTGGGCGGCAAGGTACTGCCCGCCGGTAGCTACATCATTGCCACCGAGCCGCTGGACGAAGAACGCGCCCATCAGTTGCTGCCGCAGAACATGGCCGTGTGCGACCAGCGCGTGGCGCTGGACTACTATCGCCTGTCGGCTGACCGCCGCCTGCTGTTCGGCGGTGCCTGCCATTATTCTGGTCGCGACCCGAAGGACATCGCTGCCTACATGCGGCCAAAGATGCTCCAGGTGTTCCCGCAACTGGCGGATGTGCGCATCGATTATCAGTGGGGCGGCATGATCGGCATCGGCGCCAACCGCCTGCCACAGGTCGGCCGCCTGGCCAGCCAGCCTAACGTCTACTACGCCCAGGCCTATGCGGGCCACGGCCTCAACGCCACCCACCTGGCCGCGCGCCTGCTGGGTGAAGCGATCAGCGGCCAGGAAAGCGGGCGCTTCGACCTGTTCGCCAAGGTACCGCACGTCACCTTCCCCGGCGGCAGGCACCTGCGCTCGCCAGTACTGGCCCTGGGGATGCTCTGGCATCGCCTGAAAGAGCTGCTCTGACAGACGACTTCGTCCATGTGGGAGCGGCCTTGTGTCGCGAAAGGGCCGCATAGCGGCCCCAGCGTTTTTGGCTGCGAAGCTGATGTCTTGGGGCTGCTTTGCAGCCCTTTCGCGACACAAGGCCGCTCCCACACTGACCGCGTCAGTCCTTCCAGAAGGGCTTGCGCCCTTCGGTACGCGCCTGTTCCCAGCTCAGTCCGATATCCCGCAGCTGGTCATCATCCAGCTGCAGCAGGGCCCGGCGGGTGTGCCAGCGATGCAGCATCAGCCCCCAACGCCCAAGCCCTGCCGGTGCGTTGAAAACCTTGGTCTGCTGCCCGGCGTCCAGCTCCTTGGCCAACAGTTGCAAGCGCACATCGCTCATGCCACCCATCGCTGCTCTCTCCCATTTCAGTTCGTAACCGTGGAGAAAGCATGCGCGACGACAGGTGTGGCAATACAGATCCAATACTGGCTTATTATTCCCATACAGAATTGGTCGTCTGACGCCTGAATGTTATATTTTCAACGCAACTGTACTGGTCGCTTCCTACAAGAAGCGTAGGAGTATGCCGTGACTCTCTACCTGAATCTCGCCGAGCTGCTCGGCGCACGCATCGAACAGGGCCTTTACCACCCTGGCCAACGTCTGCCATCGGTGCGCGCCCTCAGCGTGGAGCACGGTGTCAGCTTGAGTACCGTGCAGCAGGCCTACCGCATGCTCGAAGACAGCGGCATGGTCTCGCCACGGCCCAAGTCTGGCTACTTCGTCAGCGACCATCGCTACCTCCCTGCCCTGCCCGCGGTCAGCCGCCCGGCCCAACGCCCGGTGGATATCTCGCAATGGGAGCAGGTACTCGAACTGGTGCGCAGCACCCCGCACCCGGACGTGATCCAGCTCGGCCGCGGCATGCCCGACATCGACAGCCCGACCCTCAAGCCGCTGCTGCGCAGCCTCGCCCAACTGAGCCGGCGCCAGGACATGCCTGGCCTGTACTACGACAACATCCACGGCAACCTGGCCCTGCGCGAGCAGATCGCCCGGCTGATGCTCGACTCCGGCTGCCGCCTGGGCCCGGCCGACCTGGTGGTGACCACCGGCTGCCACGAGGCGCTGTCGTGCAGCATCCGCGCAGTGTGCGAGCCGGGCGATATCGTCGCGGTCGACTCGCCAAGCTTCCACGGCGCCATGCAGACCCTCAAGGGCCTGGGCATGAAGGCCCTGGAAATTCCTACCGACCCGGTCACCGGCATCAGCCTCGAAGCCCTGGAACTGGCGCTCGAGCAATGGCCGATCAAGCTCATCCAGATCACCCCGAGCTGCAACAACCCGCTTGGCTACATCATGCCCGAGGCGCGCAAGAAGGCCCTGCTGAGCCTGGCCCAGCGCTACGATGTAGCGATCCTTGAAGACGACGTGTATGGCGACCTGGCCTACACCTACCCACGCCCGCGCACCCTCAAGTCGTTCGACGAAGATGGCCGCGTGCTGCTGTGCAGTTCGTTTTCCAAGACCCTCGCCCCTGGCCTGCGCATCGGCTGGGTCGCCCCCGGCCGCTACCTGGAGCGGGTGCTGCACATGAAGTACATCAGCACCGGCAGCACTTCCAGCCAGCCGCAACTGGCGATCGCCGAGTTCATCGCCGCTGGCCACTACCAGCCCCATGTGCGACGCATGCGCAGCCAGTACCAGCGTGGCCGCGACCTGATGAGCGACTGGGTAACCCGTTATTTCCCGCCCGGTTCTCGGGTCAGCCGGCCGCAAGGCGGCTTCATGCTGTGGGTGGAGTTGCCCGAAGATTTCGACACGCTACGCCTGAACCGCGCTTTACTGGAGCAGGGTGTGCAGATCGCCGTGGGCAGCATCTTCTCGGCCTCGGGCAAGTTCCGCCATTGCCTGCGCATGAATTTCGCCGCGCGGCCAACACCGAAGATCGAAGCGGCCGTGCGCAAGGTAGGTGAAACCGCCCTTCGTCTACTGGATGAAGACCACGCCGAGGCGTAACTTTGCGCCGCCTTTCGTAGTCCAACCCCTTAGCGCTTTGCCGTACAGGACGATCCACCCTTGAGACTTCAGCGAGCCTTGTCTCTGCTGCTGGTGCTGCTACTCGGCCTCAATGGCTGTGCCAGCGTCGGCACGCCCCGCGAAACCAGCCAGGCGCTGCCTGCCAGCGAGTCGGCCTTCGGCCGCTCGGTATTGCGCCAGGCCGCGCCCTATGAAGGGCGTTCGGGCTTTCGCCTGCTGCCCAACAGCAACGAGGCCTTCCGTGCCCGCGCCGAGCTCATCCGTAATGCCCAGGCGAGCATCGACCTGCAGTACTACATTGTCCACGATGGCTTGAGCACCCGCGCCCTGGTGCACGAACTGCTGCGTGCCGCCGACCGCGGCGTACGCGTGCGCATCCTGCTCGACGACACCACCAGCGATGGCCTGGACACCATCATGGGCACCCTCGATGCCCACCCAAACATCGAGATCCGCGTGTTCAATCCGTTGCACCTGGGGCGCAGCACAGGCGTGACGCGTGCAGTCGGCCGCCTGTTCAACCTGTCGCGCCAGCACCGGCGCATGCACAACAAGTTGTTCCTGGTGGACAACAGCATGGCCATCGTCGGCGGGCGCAACCTGGGTGACGAGTACTTCGATGCCGAACCCAACCTCAACTTCACCGACATCGACCTGCTCGGCGTCGGGCCGGTGGCCGAGCAACTGGGGCACAGCTTCGACCAGTACTGGAACAGCGCCCTGAGCCGGCCAATCACCGACTTCCTCTGGCGCGCCCCCGACGCCGACGACCTGCGCGCCAGCCGCCAGCGCCTGGAAGTGTCCCTGGCCGAGGCGCGGGTACAGCGCAAGGCCCTGTATGACCGGCTCATGTCCTATCAGTCGCAACCGCGCCTGGACGTGTGGCGCAACGAGCTTATCTGGGCCCACGCGCAAGCATTGTGGGATGCACCGAGCAAAGTACTGGCCGACGATGAGCCGGACCCGCAATTGCTGATGAGCCAACAACTGGCACCTGACCTTGCCAACGTGCACCGCGAGTTGATCCTGATGTCGGCCTATTTCGTGCCCGGAGAGCCGGGGCTGCTGTACCTGACCGGCCGGGCCGATGCTGGCACTTCGGTGAAGTTGCTGACCAACTCGCTGGAAGCCACTGACGTGCCAGCGGTGCATGGCGGCTATGCCCCTTATCGCCGCGCGCTGCTCGAGCATGGTGTGCAGCTGTTTGAATTGCGTCGCCAGCCGGGTGACCCCAGTGCCGGGCACCTGAGTTTCCGTGGCAGCTCCGACTCGAGCCTGCATACCAAGGCCATCGTGTTCGACCGGCGCAAGACCTTTGTCGGCTCGTTCAACTTCGACCCCCGCTCGGTACTGTGGAACACCGAGGTTGGCGTGCTGGTGGACAGCCCGGAGCTGGCCGAATACACCCGCGAGCTGGCCCAGCAGGGTATGGCGCCAGCGTTGAGTTACCAGGTCAAGCTGGTGAGTGACAAGCTGGTCTGGGCCACTGAGGACAATGGCCAACGGCACATGCTGACATCAGAACCAGGCGGCCTCTGGCGACGCTTCAATGCCTGGATCAGCAAGGCCGTTGGCCTGGAGAAAATGCTCTAGGCTCAGGCCGAGGCAGGCTCGAATGCTCCGCGCCTGCGGGTCAGCACCACCAGGCCGGCTGCCCCCGCTGCCATCAGCCACAGCAGCGCATGCCCGCTGATCCATTGGCTCCCCGCGCCGGCCAGCAACGGGCCGAGCAGGCAACCGATACCCCATAGCTGCGCCACATGAGCATTGGCCCGCACCAAGGCGTCATCACGGTAGCGCTCGCCGATCAAAATCAGCGACAAGGTGAACAAGCCACCGGCACTGGCACCGAACAGCACCCACAGGGGCCAGATCGCGGGTGTGTCCAGCAGCAACGGAATCGCCAGGCTGGAAACCATCAAGGTAACCGCGCAGCCGGTGAACAGCGCCTGCCGCGACATGTGGTCGGCCAAGGCGCCGATCGGCAATTGCAGCACCGCATCGCCCACCACTACGGTACTGACCATGAACAGGGCGATCTCGGTACTGAAGCCCTGCTGCAGGCAATACACCGGCAACAAGGTAAGAATCATCGCCTCGAAGGCGGCAAACAGGGCGACAGCCCAGGCAATCACCGGCAAGCGGCGGCAAAAGGCGAACAGGTCGCCGAAGGTCACGCTACAGGCTTCGGTGCTGGGTGCGCCACCACGCCCGAGCAGCAGCAAGGGTGCCAGCAGCAACAGTCCGGTCGCTGCCCAGAAGCCAAAGTCATCGTCGGAACCGAGGAAACCCAGCACCAACGGCCCGGCCAACTGGCTCAGGGCATAGCTGCTGCCATACAGCGCCACCAAGCGACCGCGCCATTGCTCGACCACCAGCTGATTGATCCAGCTCTCGCCGAGGATGAACACCACGGTCAGCGACATGCCTATGAGCAGGCGCAGGGCCAGCCACAGCGGGTAGCTTGGCAGCAGCGCCACCAGGCCGATGGACAGCGCCCCACCCCACAGGCACAGGCGCATCGCCGAGGGCACGCCAACCCAACCTGCCAGGCGGCTGGCCAGGCTGGCGCCGAGCAGCACGCCCAGTGCAGGCATTGCCGCCATCACGCCGATGGCGAACCCACCGTAGCCCCAGGCCTCAAGGCGCAGGGACACCAGCGGCATGCTCACACCGAGCGCAAGCCCGACACTGAGCACCGACGCCAGCACGGCAAAATAGGTTCCCCAACGCATTGCAGCCTCCCAGGCAGAATTCTTGAATGGCAGAAACGACGAAGCCGGGGCGGTATGAGCCGCCCCGGCCATTGTTGGGGCCGCTAGGCGGCCCCCACTGGAATTACAGCTTGATCCAGGTCGCCTTCAGCTCGGTGTACTTCTCCAGCGCATGCAGCGACTTGTCACGGCCGTTGCCCGACTGCTTGAAGCCACCGAACGGCGCGGTCATGTCGCCGCCGTCGTACTGGTTGACCCAGACGCTGCCAGCGCGCACGGCACGGGCGGTCTTGTGGGCCTTGGAGATGTCCGAGGTCCAGATACCAGCGGCCAGGCCATACGGGGTGTCGTTGGCGATGGCGATGGCTTCTTCGGCGGTGTCGAAGGCGATCACCGACAGCACTGGGCCGAAGATTTCTTCCTGGGCGATCTTCATGGCGTTGGTCACGCCGTCAAAGATGGTCGGTTCGACGTAGGTGCCACCGGTTTCTTCCAGGGTGCGCTTGCCGCCGGCCAGCAGCTTGGCGCCGTCCTTGTGGCCAGCGTCGATGTACGACAGTACGGTGTTCATCTGCTGTGTGTCGACCAGTGCACCGACAGTGGTCTGCGGGTCCAGCGGGTTGCCTGGCTTCCAGCCTTTGAGGGCCTCGACCACCATTGGCAGGAACTTGTCCTTGATCGAACGCTCGACCAGCAGGCGGGAACCGGCGGTGCAGACTTCGCCCTGGTTGAAGGCGATGGCACTGGCGGCAGCTTCAGCGGCGGCTTGCAGGTCCGGGGCGTCGGCGAAGACGATGTTCGGGCTCTTGCCACCGGCTTCCAGCCAGATGCGCTTCATGTTCGACTCACCAGCGTAGACCATCAGCTGCTTGGCGATCTTGGTCGAACCGGTGAACACCAGGGTGTCGACGTCCATGTGCAGGGCCAGGGCCTTGCCCACGGTGTGGCCGTAGCCTGGCAGCACGTTCAGCACGCCAGCCGGGATGCCGGCTTCGATCGCCAACTGGGCGATGCGGATGGCGGTCAGCGGGGATTTCTCGGACGGCTTGAGCACCAGCGAGTTGCCGGTAGCCAGGGCCGGGGCGATTTTCCAGCAGGCCATCAGCAGCGGGAAGTTCCACGGTACGATGGCACCGACCACACCCACCGGCTCACGGGTAACCAGGCCGAGCTGGTCATGTGGAGTCGGCGCGACTTCGTCGTAGACTTTGTCGATGGCTTCGGCGGTCCAGTGAATGGCTTGCGCCGCGCCCGGCACGTCGATGCTGGAGGAGTCGCCAATCGGCTTGCCCATGTCCAGGGTTTCCAGCAGTGCCAGCTCTTCGACGTTCTTGCGCAGCAGGTCGGCGAAGCGGATCAGCTTGGCCTTGCGCTTGGCCGGGGCCAGTTGCGACCAGACGCCGGAATTGAAGGTGGCGCGCGCATTTTCCACGGCGCGATTAGCGTCGGCCAGGTCGCAGCTGGCAACCTTGGCCAGGAAGCGTCCGTCGACCGGGCTCAGGCAGTCGAATGTTTCACCGGATGCGGCGTCGGTGTATTCGCCGTTGATGAAGGCGCGGCCTTCGATCTTCAGTTGCTGGGCACGTTGTTCCCAGTCCGCACGAGTCAGGGTGGTCATACGAAACTCCTCCTCTTGTTTAGGTGCAACGCCGCACTGAGGACTCACTGGCGTTGTCAGAATTCTGGCCGGGCGACGAGCGCACACTGGCAAGCGATACCCTAAACCAGGCTGGGTAAAGTATCAATATATTTGACACGAATGGCCTAAACGCCTACTGATGTGCATTTTATTAAACAACAACAGGAGCCGCACCATGAGCATCGACAGCATCATCGACTTCGCCCAGGTTCTCACCGAGGCCGAACGCTACCGCCCAGCCGCGGAAAAAATCCTCAAGGGCGAGCCGGACCAGGCTGTCTACAACCACTATTCCAGCCCATGCGGGCAGTTCGCTGCAGGCGTCTGGGAAGGAGAGGTCGGTCAGTGGACGGTGAACTACACCGAGCATGAATATTGCGAGATCGTGCAGGGCGTTTCGGTACTGCGCGACCAGGATGGCGGGGCGAAGACCTTGCGTGCCGGTGATCGATTTGTCATCCCGGCAGGCTTCAAGGGCACCTGGGAAGTGCTGGAGCCATGCCGCAAGATCTATGTAATGTTCGAGCAGAAGTAACTATGTAGTGCCGGCGACCTTAAGGACTGCTTGAGGATGACCCCGCCCATATCGGGCCATTCTTACGCAAAAAAGGAAGCTGACCATGAACAACGATGAAGTGCTGCAAGCCCTCGCCCACCTGATCGGCACGCCTTACGAGCCCTCGGTGAAAAGCACCATCACCGAAATCACTGGCCGCCCCCGCGTCGTAGGGCCCAACGAAATGAGCACGAAGGAATACGACATCAACCGGATTCACATCCGCACCGATGCCAATCAGCTGATCCAAGGTTTCAGCTTCAACTAACCCCGCCGCAGGCATAAAAAAACCCGCGTCCTTTCGGATGCGGGTTTTTTTCAGGTCGCCGATCAATTACTTGATCTTGGCTTCCTTGTACACCACGTGCTTGCGAACAACCGGATCGTATTTCTTGATCTCGATTTTGTCCGGGGTGGTGCGCTTGTTCTTGTCGGTGGTGTAGAAGTGGCCGGTACCGGCACTCGAAACCAGACGGATCAATTCACGCATGATGTTCTCCCTTAAACCTTGGCGCCAGCTTTACGGATATCAACCAGAACGGCGTCGATGCCGCGCTTGTCGATGATACGCATGCCTTTGGCGGATACGCGCAGACGCACGAAACGCTTCTCGGATTCAACCCAGAAACGGTGGTGCTGCAGGTTCGGCAGGAAACGACGACGGGTTTTGTTGTTTGCGTGGGAAATGTTGTTCCCGGTTACTGGACCCTTACCAGTAACTTGACAGACTCTCGACATGACTCAGCCCTCTAAAACCACATGCCCAACCCGGCATGGGTTGGCCGCTTAATCTCTCAGTCTTTGGCGCCAGGCGCCGTGATTCTGGAGGTCTTATCGACCGGATCCGCTGATGCGACAGGCCGAGCCCCTAGAAAAGAGCGCTGCTTTATACCAGAAAGACTACGCCGCAACAACAGAAGATGAGCATTCGTGTGCTGCAAATAGCGCGCGAGCAGCATAGCGACTCGCCCGCCGCGCTGTCGACCGCTCGTCGCCAAGCGACTGAAAAAGAAGGTGGTCATTTCCTTTTTCGCGCACTAGGGTAGGACGTTTCCAGACTGCGCCGGCAGATGGGCCATCGACCAGCCAAGGAGCCACCATGCGTGCTGCCGCCCTTTCCTTATTGTTCACCTCTCTGTTCGCCGCAGGCGTTGCCCAGGCCGCCCCATTGAGCGTCTGCACCGAGGCCAGCCCCGAAGGCTTCGATGTGGTCCAGTACAACTCGCTGACCACCACCAACGCGTCGGCCGACGTGCTGATGAACCGCCTGGTCGAGTTCGACGCGGGCCAGGGCAAGGTGGTGCCGAGCCTGGCGCAGAGCTGGACGGTGTCGGCCGATGGCCTGACCTACGACTTCAAGCTGCGCGACGGGGTGAAGTTCCACACCACGCCTTACTTCAAGCCCACCCGCGAACTGAACGCCGACGACGTGCTGTTCAGCTTCCAGCGCATGCTCTACCCCGCCCACGCCTGGCACAAGACCGCGCCGGGTGGCTACCCACACGCCCAGTCACTGCAATTGGGCAGCCTGATCAAGGCGATCGAGGCCCCGGAACCAAACACCGTGCGTTTCACCCTGACCCACGCCGACGCCACCTTCCTGGCCACCCTGAGCATGGGCTTCGCCTCGATCTACTCGGCCGAGTACGCCGACAAGCTGCTCAAGGAAGGCAACCCGGAAAAGCTCAACAGCCAGCCGATCGGCACCGGCCCGTTCGTATTCCAGCGTTTCCAGAAGGATGCCGTGGTGCGCTACCGCGCCAACCCGGATTATTTCGACGGCAAGCCGGCTGTCGACCCGCTGATCTTCGCCATCACCCCCGACGCCAACGTGCGCCTGCAGAAGCTCAAGCGGGGCGAATGCCAGGTGGCCCTGTCGCCCAAGCCGGTGGACATCGCCGAAGCCGGCAAGGACGGCAACCTCAAGGTCGCCACCACCCCGGCGTTCATGACCGCCTTCGTCGCCATCAACAGCGAACACCCGCCGCTGGACAAGCCTGAAGTGCGCCAGGCGATCAACCTGGCCTTCGACAAGCAGGCCTACCTCAAGGCCGTGTTCGAAGACACCGCCACCGCCGCCAACGGCCCCTACCCGCCCAACACCTGGAGCTACGCCAAGGACCTGCCCGGCTACCCGCTGAACCAGGCCAAGGCCAAGGCACTGCTGACCAAGGCCGGCCTGGCTGATGGCTTCAGCACGACCATCTGGACCCGGCCGTCGGGCAGCCTGCTCAACCCCAACCCGAGCCTGGGCGCGCAGATGCTCCAGGCCGACCTGGCGAAGATCGGCATCAAGGCCGAGATCCGCGTGATCGAGTGGGGCGAGTTGATCCGCCGGGCCAAAGCCGGCGAACATGACCTGCTGTTCATGGGCTGGGCCGGCGACAACGGCGACCCGGACAACTTCCTCAGCCCGCAGTTTTCCTGCGCGGCGGTAAAGTCGGGGACCAACTTCGCACGGTTCTGCGATGACCGCCTGGACCAGCTGATCAGTGCCGGGCGCACCACCAACGACCAGAGCGTGCGCAGCCGGCTGTACCAGCAGGCGCAGACCTTGATCCAGCAGCAGGCACTTTGGGTGCCACTGGCGCATCCGACGGCAGCGACGCTGTTGCGCCAAGGGGTCGAGGGCTACCAGGTGAGCCCGTTCGGGCGACTGGACTTCAGCAAGGTGTCGGCGACCCGATGAGGTTGGGGTAGTGCTTGCCTTGAGGGCTCTGGCGCCTGTGATATCGAGCGCCGCGCGGGCGGCGCTCGATATCAGCGACGCCTAAAATCTCAAGACAGGCCCGCCTAAGCCACAATCCACCCATGCTCGACCATCGACAGCGGTTCGCCCTCGCCGATGATGATGTGATCCAGCACCCGCACATCGATCAGCCCCAACCCCCGCTTCAGCGACAGCGTCAGGTGCACATCATCCTGGCTCGGCTCGCTGCTGCCCGAAGGATGGTTGTGACACAGGATCAGCGCCGCCGCGTTGTGCTGCAGGGCCCGACGAACCACTTCGCGCGGGTAGACACTCGCCCGATCTATCGTGCCCCTGAACAGGATCTCGAACGCCAGCGGACGGTGCTTGGTATCCAGAAACAGACAGCCGAACACCTCGCTCACTTCATGGCGCAGCATGGACTTCAGATAGCGTCGCACCGCAGCCGGGCTGTCCATGACCGACTCGCGTTCGATAGCAGTAGCCAGGTGTCTGCGCCCGATCTCCAGCAATGCCTGCAACTGGCTGTACCTCACAGGGCCCAGCCCAAGCTCACCGACGAAGGCTTCACGGTCGGCTTCCAGCAACTGACGCAAGCCGCCGAACTTCACCAGCAGGCCTCGCGCCAGCTCCACGACATTGCGCCCGCGCACACCAGAGCCTAGAAAAACCGCCAGCAGTTCCGCATCGGTCAGGCTGCCAGCCCCTCTCTGCAACAACTTCTCCCTCGGCCGCTCTTCAGCCGGCCACTCCCGGATATTCATCCCTGCTCCCTGCCCTTGCTGCGGCCCGTTTCGGCCCTGTGTTAATCTATTTCGCCTCGTACATGCGACGTTCTGCCGCAGGCATTGTCAAACGTCGCCGCCCGCTCTCACTGGAAAAAGGCAAGCCTATGCAGCGGCTGTATCGCAAGCGCATCGTTCTCGGCGTCGGAGGTGGCATTGCCGCCTACAAAAGTGCCGAGCTGATTCGCCGACTCCTGGAGCACGGCGCGCAGGTGCGCGTCGTCATGACCCGTGGTGGTGCCGAATTCATCACCCCGCTGACCCTGCAGGCGCTGTCCGGCCACCCGGTGCACATGGATCTGCTCGACCCTGCCGCCGAAGCGGCCATGGGCCACATCGAACTGGCCAAGTGGGCGGACCTGGTACTGATCGCCCCGGCCACCGCCGACCTCATGGCGCGCCTGGCCCAAGGCATGGCCGACGACCTGCTGACCACCCTGGTGCTGGCCACCGACGCCACCGTGGCCGTGGCCCCGGCGATGAACCAGGCGATGTGGCGGGACCCTGCCACCCAGGCCAACCTCGACCTGCTCAAGAGCCGTGGCATCCAGGTGTTCGGCCCGGCCTCGGGCAGCCAGGCCTGTGGCGACGTGGGCCTGGGCCGCATGCTCGAAGCCACCGACCTGGCCTGGTGCGCCGCAGAAAGCTTCAAGCGCCAGGCGCTGACCGGCAAGCACGTGCTGATCACCGCCGGTCCGACCCAGGAAAACATCGACCCGGTGCGCTACATCACCAATCATAGCTCCGGCAAGATGGGCTTCGCCCTGGCCGAAGCGGCCGCCGAAGCCGGTGCTCGGGTGACCCTCGTCACCGGCCCTGTGCACCTGCAAACTCCAGATCGCGTGCAGCGTATCGACGTGGTCAGCGCGCGAGACATGCTCGCAGCCTGTGAAGCTGCCATGCCGTGCGACCTGTTCATCGCGTCCGCGGCGGTCGCAGACTACCGCCCGGAGGTGGTCGCCCCGCAAAAGCTCAAGAAAGATCCTACGACCGGCGACGGCATGCTGCTGCAGATGGTGCGCAATCCCGATATCCTTGCCACCATCGCTGGCCGTGCCGACCGCCCGTTCAGTGTCGGCTTTGCCGCCGAGACCGAACACTTGCTCGATTACGCCACGCGCAAGCTCAAGGACAAGAACCTCGACCTGATCGTCGCCAATGATGTGGCCAACCCCAGCATCGGCTTCAACAGCGAGGAAAATGCCCTGACCGTGATCGACCGCCAGCAGCACCAGACCCTCTTCGCGCAGACCAGCAAGGGCAAGATCGCCCGGCAACTGGTCGCCTTCATCGCCGAACGGCTCAATCAGGTTCAATAAGTTACATGCACGCTCTTCAAGCCAAGATCCTCGACCCACGCCTGGGCAGCGAATTCCCGCTGCCGCAATACGCTACCCCGGGTTCCGCCGGCCTCGACCTGCGCGCCCTGCTGAAAGAGGACACCGTCCTCGAGCCGGGCCAGACCTTGCTGATCCCGACCGGCCTGTCGATCTACATTGGCGACCCGGGTCTGGCGGCCATGATCCTGCCGCGCTCGGGCCTGGGCCACAAACACGGCATCGTGCTCGGCAACCTGGTCGGCCTGATCGACTCGGACTATCAGGGCGAACTGATGGTGTCGTGCTGGAACCGTGGCAACACGCCGTTCACCATCGCCGTCGGCGAGCGTATTGCACAGCTTGTCCTGGTACCTGTGGTACAAGCGCATTTCGACATCGTCGAGAGCTTCGACGAGAGCCAGCGTGGCGCAGGCGGCTTCGGCCATTCCGGCAGCCACTGAGCCGACCAACAAGCGTTCAGGCCAAGGATGGCGAACTCTCTGGCGATTCCACCGTCCAAGCGTTCAGTTTGCGCCTGCCCAGAAAAGCCTTTGACTAATGGAGTCTCCCGAGATGAACGACATGGCCCACCTGGTCCCGGCACTGCCGGAAAGCATCTTCCGCGCCTATGACATCCGCGGCGTGGTCGGCAAGACCCTGCATGGCGAAACCGCCTACTGGATCGGCCGCGCCATCGGTGCGCAGACCATTGCCCAGGGCGAACCGCAGATTTCCGTTGGCCGCGATGGCCGCCTGTCCGGCCCGATGCTGGTCGAACAGCTGATCCAGGGCTTGGTCGATGCCGGCTGCCAGGTCAGCGACGTCGGCCTGGTGCCGACCCCCGCCCTCTACTTCGCCGCCAACGTACTGGCCGGCAAGTCCGGCGTGATGCTCACCGGCAGCCACAACCCGTCGGACTACAATGGCTTCAAGATCGTCATTGCCGGCGACACCCTGGCCAACGAGCAGATCCAGGCCCTGCTGACCCGCCTGCAGACCAACAACGTGCCACGCGGCGAAGGCAGCGTGCAGCAGGTCGAGATTCTCGATCGCTACTTCCAGCAAATCGTCGGTGACGTGAAGCTGGCGAAGAAGCTCAAGGTCGTGGTCGATTGCGGCAACGGCGCCGCTGGCGTGATAGCGCCGCAGCTGATCGAAGCCCTGGGCTGCGACGTCATCCCGCTGTTCTGCGAGGTGGATGGCAATTTCCCCAACCACCACCCGGACCCGGGCAAGCCGGAAAACCTCGAAGACCTGATCGCCAAGGTCAAGGAAACCGGCGCCGACATCGGCCTGGCCTTCGATGGCGACGGTGACCGCGTGGGCGTGGTGACCAACACCGGCAGCATCGTCTACCCCGACCGCCTGTTGATGCTGTTCGCCCTAGACGTGCTGGAACGCAACCCGGGCGCCGAGATCATCTTCGACGTCAAATGCACCCGCCGCCTCACCCCACTGATCGAGAAGCACGGTGGCCGCGCCCTGATGTGGAAGACCGGCCACTCGCTGATCAAGAAGAAGATGAAGCAGACCGGCTCGCTGCTGGCTGGCGAGATGAGCGGTCACATCTTCATCAAGGAGCGCTGGTACGGTTTCGACGACGGCATCTACAGCGCTGCGCGCCTGCTGGAGATCCTCAGCAAGGCCTCGCAGAACGCCGAAGACCTGTTCGCCGCCTTCCCGAACGATATTTCCACGCCGGAAATCAATATTGATGTGACCGACGAGGGTAAATTCAGCATCATTGATGCACTGCAACGCGACGCCCAGTGGGGCGATGCCAACCTGACCACCATCGACGGTGTGCGGGTCGACTACCCGAAAGGCTGGGGCCTGGTCCGCGCTTCCAACACCACACCGGTGCTGGTGCTGCGTTTCGAGGCCGAAAGCGACGCCGAGTTGCAACGTATCAAGGATGTTTTCCGTGCCCAGTTGCTGCGGGTTGCCCCTGAGCTGCAACTGCCGTTCTGACCGACTATCTGTTCCTTACAGGAGCCCTGCATGACCCTCGATCGCGATGCCGCTTCCCATGTAGCCGAGGTTTTGTCCGAAGCACTGCCTTACATCCGCCGCTTTGTCGGCAAGACCCTGGTGATCAAGTACGGCGGCAACGCGATGGAGAGCGAAGAGCTCAAGACCGGCTTTGCCCGGGACATCGTGCTGATGAAGGCCGTGGGCATCAACCCGGTGGTCGTGCACGGTGGCGGCCCGCAGATCGGTGACCTGCTCAAGCGCCTGTCGATCGAAAGCCACTTCATCGATGGCATGCGCGTCACCGACGCCGCGACCATGGACGTGGTGGAGATGGTCCTCGGCGGCCAGGTCAACAAGGACATCGTCAACCTGATCAACCGCCACGGCGGCAGCGCCATCGGCCTGACCGGCAAGGACGCCGAGCTGATTCGTGCGAAGAAGCTCACCGTCACCCGCCAGACCCCGGAGATGACCCAGCCAGAAATCATCGACATCGGTCACGTCGGAGAAGTGGTCAGCGTCAATACCGACCTGCTGAACATGCTGGTGAAAGGCGACTTCATCCCGGTAATCGCGCCGATCGGCGTGGGCGCCAACGGTGAGTCGTACAACATCAACGCCGACCTGGTGGCGGGCAAGGTGGCCGAAGCACTTAAGGCTGAAAAGCTGATGCTGCTGACCAACATCGCCGGCCTGATGGACAAGCAGGGCCAGGTCCTGACCGGCCTGACCACCGAGCAGGTCAACGAACTGATCGCCGACGGCACCATCTACGGCGGCATGCTGCCGAAGATCAAGTGCGCGCTGGAAGCAGTCCAGGGCGGCGTCAACAGCTCGCACATCGTCGACGGCCGCGTGCCGAACGCGGTGCTGCTGGAGATCTTCACCGACAGCGGCGTCGGCACCCTGATCACCAACCGCAAGCGTCACGCATAACCTGCACTGGCGGAAACAAAAAAGGCGACCTTCTCACGAGGTCGCCTTTTTTCGTTACCGGGCCAGGATCAGATCCCGTACTGCGCCCGGTAAGCCTCGACAGCTGGCAGATGCTGCTTGAGCTGCGGGTCGTCGGCCAGGAACTCCAGCACCTGGGTCAACGAAACGATGCTGACCACAGGAATACCGAAGTCACGCTCCACTTCCTGGATCGCCGACAGCTCGCCATTGCCGCGCTCTTCACGGTTCAGCGCGATCAGCACGCCAGCGGCCTTGGCCTGCTGGGCGTTGATGATCTGCATCACTTCGCGAATCGCGGTACCGGCAGTGATCACGTCATCGATGATCAGTACGTCACCGGCCAGCGGCGCGCCTACCAGGCTGCCGCCTTCGCCGTGATCCTTGGCTTCCTTGCGGTTGAAGCACCACGGTACGTCGAGCTGATGCTGCTCGGCCAGGGCCACGGCGGTGGCAGCCGCCAGGGGGATACCCTTGTAGGCTGGGCCAAACAGCACGTCGAACGGGATCTTGCTGTCGACGATGGCTGCCGCATAGCAACGGCCCAGTTGTGCAAGGGCGGAACCGGTGTTGAACAGGCCGGCATTGAAGAAATACGGGCTGGTACGCCCCGATTTCAGGGTGAATTCACCGAAGCGCAGCACGCCGCGATCGATGGCAAAACGGATGAAGTCGCGCTGATACGGCTGCATGTAAGGTCCCGGACACCACGGATTTAGCTAAATGGGTTGAGCTCGGGTATCATACACGCACGAGATTTTTGGGGCCATTTATGCGGATCATCAGTGTGAACGTGAATGGCATTCAGGCTGCGGCCGAGCGTGGATTGCTCAGCTGGCTGCAAGCCCAGAATGCCGACGTCATCTGCCTTCAGGATACCCGCGCCTCGGCCTTTGAACTCGACGACCCAGCTTTCCAGCTCGATGGCTATTTCCTTTATGCCTGCGACGCGGAGGTACCCGCCCAAGGTGGCGTGGCACTGTACTCGCGCATGCAGCCCAAGGCAGTCATCACCGGCCTGGGTTTCGAGACAGCCGACCGCTACGGGCGTTATCTGCAAGCAGATTTCGACAAAGTCAGTATTGCCAGCCTGCTGCTGCCTTCGGGTATGAACGGCGACGAAGACTTGAACCAGAAGTTCAAGTTGATGGACGACTTCGCCAAGTACCTGGACAAACAGCGTCGCAAGCGTCGCGAATACATCTATTGCGGCTCGTTCTACGTGGCGCAGCAGAAGCTCGACATCAAGAACTGGCGTGACAGCCAGCAGTCGCCGGGCTTCCTGCCGCCTGAGCGTGCCTGGATGGACGCGATCACCGGCGATATGGGCTATGTCGATGCCTTGCGCGAAGTCAGCCGTGAAGGCGACCAGTACAGCTGGTGGCCGGACAACGAACAGGCCGAGATGCTCAACTTGGGCTACCGGTTCGACTACCAGATCCTCACCCCGGGCCTGCGCCGCTTCGTGCGCAATGCCCGCCTACCGCGTCAGCCGCGCTTCTCCCAGCATGCGCCGCTGATTGTCGACTACGACTGGACGTTGACCATCTGACGCATCGGGGCCGCTTCGCGGCCAATCGCGAGCTCTGCTCGCCCCTACGGGATCTACGCAGGCCTGGTAGGAGCGAGCACAGCTCGCGATGCACCGCCTGCGGTGCCCACTCAGACACAAAAAAGCCGACAGCGATGTCGGCTTTTTTGCGTCTACTGGAACGGTCAGTCGGCCAGTGCGGCGTTCTGCAGTTCGAAAATTTCGCTCATGCCCTTTTGCGCCAGCGCCAGCATGGCGTTGAAGTCTTCAGGCTGGAACGGCGCACCTTCGGCAGTGCCCTGTACTTCGATGAAACCACCGGCGCTGGTCATGACCACGTTGAGGTCAGTTTCCGCAGCGGAGTCTTCCAGGTAGTCCAGGTCGAGTACCGCTTCACCCTGGTACATGCCCACCGACACGGCAGCGATCATGTGCTTGAGCGGGTTGCCGGCCTTCAGGCCACCGCGCTTCTTGATCACGGCCAGGGCGTCGCACAGGGCGACCATGGCGCCAGTGATCGAAGCAGTGCGGGTGCCGCCATCGGCCTGGATCACGTCGCAGTCGATGTACAGGGTGATGTCACCAAGCTTGCTCATGTCCAGCGCGGCGCGCAGCGAACGGCCGATCAAGCGCTGGATTTCCAGGGTGCGGCCACCTTGCTTGCCACGGCTGGCTTCGCGCTGGTTACGCTCGCCAGTGGAACGCGGCAGCATGCCGTACTCGGCGGTCAGCCAGCCTTGGCCCTGGCCTTTGAGGAAGCGCGGTACGCCGTTTTCGACGCTGACCGTGCAGATGACCTTGGTGTCACCGAACTCGACCAGTACCGACCCTTCGGCGTGCTTGGTGTAGTTGCGGGTGATGCGGATCGAGCGGAGCTGATCGGCGGCGCGACCACTTGGACGTTTCATCTGGGATACCTGTACTGGGACTTGAATCTGCCCGCCATTATAGAGCCCGTCGCCCCCAGAGGACATGCCTATTGTCGCGCCCCCGGCAGCCTGTCGCCTTTTCCCACTCACTGGCACGCGCTCTGTAACATGGGCGGATTGGGCGCCACGTGCGCACTGCGCTACAATCGCGCGCCTTCAATTCATTTACGCGAGGTACTTCCCATGGTGCACAGCATGACCGCTTTTGCTCGTGTCGAGCGCGCAGGCAGCCAAGGCACCCTGGTCTGGGAACTGCGCTCGGTCAACCACCGTTACCTTGAGCCTCACCTGCGCCTGCCGGACGCCCTGCGCGACCTCGAAGGCGCGGTACGTGAAGGCCTGCGCCAAGGCCTGTCGCGCGGCAAGGTCGAATGCACCCTGCGCCTGCACGAAGACAGCAACGGCAAGCCGCTCAAGGTCGACCGTGAGCGCGCCGCGCAGCTGGTCGCCGCCGCCGAGGAGGTAGCCGGCCTGATCAAGCAGCCGGCCGCACTCAACCCGCTGGAAGTGCTGTCCTGGCCGGGCGTGCTGGTGGCCGACGCCACTGACCCCCAGGCCCTGAACGCCGAAGCCGTGGCGCTGTTCGACGAAGCCCTGGCCGAACTCAAGGCCGGGCGCCTGCGCGAAGGCCAGGAGCTGGCCCGGCTGATCAACGAGCGCCTGGACAACATGACCACCGAGGTCACCACCCTGCGCGCCCTGGTGCCGCAGATGCTCGCCGCCCAGCGCCAGAAGATCATCGACCGTTTCGGCGACCTCAAGGCCGAGCTCGACCCGCAGCGCCTGGAGCAGGAGATGGTGCTGCTGGCACAGAAGAGCGACGTCGCCGAGGAGCTCGACCGCCTCAGCACCCATGTCAACGAAGTGCGCCGAGTGCTCAAATCCGGCGGTGCCGCCGGTCGACGCCTGGATTTCCTGATGCAGGAACTCAACCGAGAAGCCAACACCCTGGGCTCCAAGGCCTTCGACCCACGCAGCACGCAAGCGGCGGTCAACCTGAAGGTGTTGATCGAACAGATGCGTGAACAAGTACAGAACATCGAGTAAGGCCACCCCGACCATGAACCAAAGCAGCGGCACCCTCTATATCGTTTCGGCACCGTCCGGCGCCGGCAAGACCAGTCTGGTCACCGCCCTGATCAAGGCCGACCCGCGCGTCAGCGTCTCGGTCTCGCACACCACCCGCGCCATGCGCCCGGGCGAAGAACACGGCGTGAACTACCACTTCGTCAGCCATGACGATTTCAAGGGGCTGATCGCCAAGGGTGACTTCCTCGAGCACGCCGAAGTGTTCGGCAATTTCTATGGGACTTCGCGCAGTGCGCTGCAAGAGGTGCTGGACCGGGGCAACGACCTGATCCTGGAGATCGACTGGCAAGGCGCCCAGCAGGTACGCAAGCTGATGCCCGAGGCACGCTCGGTGTTCATCCTGCCGCCGAGCCAGCAGGCCCTGCGCGAGCGCCTGGATGGCCGCGGCCAGGACAGCGAAGAGATCATTGCCGGGCGCATGAAGGAAGCGGTCAGCGAGATGGAGCACTACGACGAGTATGAGTACGTCATCATCAATGACGATTTCGGCGTGGCGCTGGAGGAATTGAAAGCGGTGTTCGTGGCCAACCGGTTGCTGCTGAGCAAACAGCAGCAGCGTTATGGCGGGCTGCTGAAAGAACTGCTCGCCTGAAGATCCATTGGGGCTGCTTTGCAGCCCTTCGAGGGCACGCCCGCTCCCACAGGATCATCACTGCCCTTGAGGCTTGTGCTGTACCTGTGGGAGCGGGCGGGCGCGCGAAGGGCCGCACAGCGGCCCCAATGACTTAGTCTTGAAGTGGCAAGGTAGCCTGCTGACGCAGGGTCGCCCCGAGGAAGTAAGCCGGCGCACGCATCCGCGAAATCATCATCAGCACGATCCCCAGTGCCGAAATGATCGCCGCAATCACGAACACCAACCCCAACCCGGCCACATGCGAGCCGCTGCCGAAGTCCGGCGAGGCGCTGTCGATGGCCGTGCGCACGAAGATCACCGACAGGATCACCCCTCCCACCAACGGGCACAGGCCGCGCATGAAGAAGTGGCGCAGGCTGCCGAACAGGCTGTCGCGGAAGTACCAGACGCAGGCGAACGCCGTCAGTGAATAGTAGAAGCAGATCATCATGCCCAGCGCCGTGATGGTGTCTGCCAGCACGTTCTCGCTCAGGGTGCGCATGGTCACGTAGAACAGGCCTGCCGCCACACCGGCGCAGATAGTCGCGTAACGCGGGGTCTGCGAGCGCGGGCAGACACTGGCGAATTTCTGCGGCACCGCGCCGTAGTAACCCATGGCCAGCAGCGTGCGCGCCGGGGACACGAAGGTCGACTGCAGCGACGCTGCTGTGCTCGCCAGCACGGCGATCGACATCAGGATCGCCAACGGCCCCATCACCGGGCCAGCCAAGTGAGCGAACACGTTTTCCTGGATGCGCGGGTTGTTCAGGCCCAGGCCTTGCTCGCTGATGCCGGCGAACTGCAGGGTGGCGATAGCGGTAACCAGGTACAGACCAAGGATCAGCAGTACGGTCCAGGTGGCCGCCTTGCCCGGCACCTCGTCACTGCCGACTGACTCTTCGCTGACGGTCAGGCACACGTCCCAGCCCCAGAAAATGAAGATCGACAGCGACAGCCCCGCAGCAAAGGCCGAGAACGACTCGACACCGAACGGGTTGAACCAGGCGAAATCGAACTCCAGCGGTGGCGGCGCTGTGGTGCCGCCGAAGGCCGCGAAGGCAAAGCCGAGCAATACCATCAGCTGCAACGCCACCAGGCCGTATTGCACGGTCATGGTGGTGGCCATGCCGCGGCAGCAGATCCACACCGCCATGGCAATGAACACGCAACAGGTGGTGATATTGATCAACAGGTTGTCGGCCAGCGCCGCCAGCTCATGGTGGCCGGTGATCTGGCTGAGGAAGAGATAGAAGAAGTCGACGGCAACGCCCGCCAGGTTCGACAACACGATGGTGGTGGCAACGACCAGCCCCCAGCCACCAATCCAGCCGATCATCGGGCCAAAGGCTCTGGCCGACCAGGTAAACGAAGTGCCGCTGTCCGGCTCGGCCGAATTCAGTTCGCGGTAGCCCAGGGCAACCAGCAGCATCGGCAGGAAGCCGACAATGAACACGGCGGGAAGATGAGCACCGACCTCACGTACGGTCGGGCCAAGGGCGCCGGTCAGGGTGTAGACCGGGGCGATGGTGGAAATGCCCAGCACCACGCTGGCCAGCAGGCCAAGACGGCCCTTGGCCAGGCCTTTGCTGCGCTGAGTGCTGCCCGAGTCGGCCACGTCGGGTGGGCGGCCGGCTTCTGTGTAATTGCTCATGAGTTTTTGCCGTAACTATTGGAATTGTTTTCACAGGCCCTGTTCCAAGGCCTGCTTCCACTCATTGAAAGCGCGCTGCCGGGGGGTGAGTCATCCCGGACTTTTGGCTGACCTGCTGTCAGACCTACCGTGCAGCATGGGCAATACAGGCCTCGCGGAACGCCTGGAAAAGGCGCCTTGAGACCGGGTTTTCGGCGAAACGCCATTCAGGGTGCCACTGCACGCCAAGTACAAAGCCCGGCGCGTCAGGCATCGACACTGCTTCGATCAGGCCATCCGGGGCCCGTGCCTCGACCCGCAGGCCTGGGGCCAGGCGGTCGATGCCCTGGCTATGCAGCGAGTTGACCTCGAACTGCGCAGCCAGGCCCAGGTGCTCGAACAACCCGCCAGGCGCAACGCTGACGGGATGACGAGGGCCGTATTGCACCTCCAGCGGTGCATCCTCAGGTTCACGATGGTCCATGTAGCCGGGCAGTTCCTGAACACGCTGGTGCAAGCTGCCACCCAGGGCCACGTTCAACTCCTGGAAGCCACGACAAATGCAGAACACCGGCACGCCGGCGGCAATAGCCGCCTGCAGCAACGGCAGCGTCAGCCGGTCACGGGCAAGGTCGTGCCGGGTGCCTTCGGCGCTGGCGGCGCCATTGTAATGATGCGGCTCGATATTTGAAGGCGAGCCGGTAAAAACAATGCCGTCGAGCTGGGCCAGCAGCGACAGAGTGTCACTGCCGCCGTCGCGGGCCGGCAGAATCAGCGGCAGTCCGGCGAAGCCGGCGGCCTCCACGTACTTGTCGCCCACCGTGTGCGACGAGTTCTTCCCCACCTGCTGGCGGCAGGCGCTGATACCAATCAAGGGGACCGCAATTGCGCTCATGGGCTTACACCGTGTGCAGGTACCAGTTGTACTCGAGGTCGGAAATCGAAACTTCAAACTCGGCCAGCTCACTTTCCTTGCAGGCCACAAAGATATCGATGTAGTCCGGGCTGATGTATTGGTTGAGGACTTCGCTGTCATCCAGCGCACGCAAGGCGTCGCGCAGGTTGTTCGGCAGGCTCTGCTCCAGCTGTTCGTAGGAGTTGCCCTCGATCGGCGCACCTGGCTCGATCTTGCTGGTCAAGCCGTGGTGGATGCCGGCCAGGATGGCCGCCAGCATCAGGTACGGGTTGGCATCGGCGCCGGCCACGCGGTGCTCGATGCGCACGTTTTCGCTGCTGTCGGTCGGTACGCGCACGGCCACGGTACGGTTGTCCAGGCCCCAGCTCGGCGCATTCGGTACGTAGAACTGCGCACCGAAGCGGCGGTAGGAGTTGATGTTCGGGCACAGGAAGGCCATCGACGCCGGCATGGTCTCCAGCACACCGCCGATGGCGTGGCGCAGGGCTTCGCTTTCCAGCGGGTCGTCACTGGCGAAGATGTTCTTGCCGGTTTTCTTGTCCAGCAGCGAGATGTGCACGTGCAGGCCGTTGCCCGCCTGGCCTGGGTAGGGCTTGGCCATGAACGTGGTGTCCATTTCATGGTCGTAGGCGACGTTCTTGATCAGGCGCTTGAGCAGGATCGCATAGTCGCAGGCCTTCATCGGGTCGGCGACGTGGTGCAGGTTGACTTCGAACTGCGCCGGGGCACTTTCCTTGACGATGGCATCGGCTGGCAGGCCTTGCTCCTTGGCCGCTTCGAGCATGTCCTGCAGGCAGTCGGCGTATTCGTCGAGGTCGTCGATCAGGTACACCTGGGTCGACTGCGGGCGCTTGCCCGAGATTGGCGAGCGTGGCGGCTGCGGGCGACCGTTGAGGTTGTCCTGGTCGATCAGATAGAACTCCAGCTCGAACGCGGCGCAGATATCCAGGCCCATGGCGTCGAACTTGCTCACCACCTGGCGCAGCACTTCGCGCGGGTCGGCGAAGAATGGTTCACCGTCGAGTTCATGCATGGTCATCAGTAGCTGCGCGGTCGGGCGCTTCTGCCACGGCTCGTCGGAAAGCGTGCCGGCAATCGGGTAGCAGATGCGGTCGGCGTCGCCGATGTCCAGGCCCAGGCCGGTGCTTTCCACGGTCGAGCCATTGATGTCGAGGGCGAACAACGAGGCCGGCAGATTGATACCTTTCTCGTACACCTTGTGCAGGCTGGCGCGCTCGATGCGCTTGCCGCGAACCACGCCGTTCATGTCGGAAATCAGCAGATCGACGTACTGCGTATCCGGATGGGCCTGAAGGAAGTCATTCATCTCGCTGGAAGTACTGGCGCACGGGGTGACCGACGTCATGGCTTACATCCTATGATTTGCTGCGGCGATGTGGGGATACGGCTGGCGCCTCACGGGCGACGATGGTTGCAGCTGTTGTTTTTTTCACTTTCCCATCGTGGGGATTGGTTACCCGACCGGGCGCATTGATTCCGGGGGGCCGTTTCACTATAAAATGGCCCTCACGCAACAGACATTGGCAATTCGGCAAGCAGAGCGTGCACCAATGCAATATCAGATTACCCACGCCGACCTCTCCCTGGTCCTGGCACTGGAACGCGGGCGCTCACTGGCCAAGGCCGCCGAACTGCTCAAGGTCGACGTTTCGACCGTGTTTCGCTCGATTCGCCGGCTGGAGTCGGCGCTGGGCACCGCGCTGTTCGTGAAAAGCCGCAAAGGCTACCTGCCGACCGACACGGCCCAGGCCCTGGCCGAGCAGGCCGAGCGCGCCGAGCAGGCGCTGGATGCCGCACGCATCGCCATGACCAGCGGCGAGCAAGTAGTCAGCGGCACCGTGCGCCTGACCTGCACCGAGGCGGTGATGCACAGCCTGCTGCTGCCGGCGCTGGCGGCGTTCATGCCGAACTACCCGGCGTTATCGCTGGAGATGGGCACCTCCAACACCTTCGCCAACCTCAGCCGGCGTGATGCCGATATCGCCCTGCGCCTGACCAATACGCCGCCGGAGCATCTGGTGGGCCGTTGCCTGGGTTCCACATCATATGTGATCTGCGGTCAGCCGCAGTGGCGCGAGCGCCTGAACGAGTCGGCCAGCAGCGTGCCGTGGATCGCCCCGGACGATTCCATGCAGGACCACCCAACCGTGGTCTGGCGCAACCAGCAATTTCCAGGGCTGAACCCGCGCTACCAGTGCAGTGGCATGTCGACCATCGCCCAGCTGGTGAGCACCGGGCTTGGCGTGGCGGCATTGCCCGACTATATGGTGGATGCGCTGCCGGGGGTCGATGCGTTGAGCGGGCCGCTGCCGGGCTGCGATACCCAGTTGTGGCTGCTGACCCGGCCGGATTGCCGGGCGTTGCGCTCGGTGCAGACGCTGTTCGAGGAACTGACGCCGCGGTTGCGGGATGCAATGCTCTGAGGTTATCGTCAGGAGCATGCATCCAGGGTGTCTGTTCCGGCCCTTTCGTGGCTGAAGCCGCTGCCACAGGGTATGGTGATACGCAGGCCTGACAGGGTAGCCGACAAAACAGCGCTTCCCTATTGGCTGGTGATTTTTTAAACTATCGAGTCCGCCTGCCCATATTGGGCTGCACGCCTACCGCATTTGCTACTGAGGAAGACCATGGCCCGCGTAACTGTTGAAGACTGCCTGGAACACGTGGATAACCGTTTTGAGCTGGTCATGCTCTCGACCAAGCGCGCCCGTCAGCTGGCTACCGGCGGCAAAGAGCCACGCGTAGCGTGGGAAAACGACAAGCCGACCGTGGTCGCCCTGCGCGAAATCGCCGAAGGTATCGTTACCCCTGAGTTCATCGCCGCCGAAGAGATCGTCACCGAGGATCCGGTCTTCGCCGCGTTCGAGGACGAGTCCAACGAGGCTGTCTGATCGATGCCCTGTCGACGTCGCGCGGCACAAGGCCCTCTTCCTCGGCAAGAGGTGAAACCATGCCGGGCATAGAAGCC
This sequence comes from Pseudomonas sp. SMN11, assembly GCF_052041945.1. Classification (NCBI taxonomy): domain Bacteria; kingdom Pseudomonadati; phylum Pseudomonadota; class Gammaproteobacteria; order Pseudomonadales; family Pseudomonadaceae; genus Pseudomonas; species Pseudomonas sp. SMN11. Next base: position 28,132 of record NZ_JBKGGW010000006.1, read on the forward strand.
TTAGCCGAACGGCTGTCGACCTACCTGGGCCCCGAACAGGTCAACCTGGTTCGCCGCGCCTATTTCTACGCCGAACAGGCACACGACGGGCAGCGCCGCCGCAGCGGCGAGCCCTACGTGACTCATCCGCTGGCCGTGGCCAGCATCCTCGCCGACATGCACATGGACCATCAGAGCCTGATGGCCGCCATGCTGCACGACGTGATCGAAGACACCGGCATCGCCAAGGAAGCCCTCTGCCAGCAGTTTGGCGAGACCGTGGCCGAACTGGTCGACGGGGTCAGCAAGCTGACCCAGATGAACTTCGAGACGAAGGCCGAGGCGCAGGCCGAAAACTTCCAGAAGATGGCCATGGCCATGGCCCGCGATATTCGCGTGATCCTGGTCAAGCTGGCCGACCGCCTGCACAACATGCGCACCCTTGAAGTGCTGTCTGGCGAAAAACGCCGGCGCATCGCCAAGGAAACCCTCGAGATCTACGCCCCCATCGCCAACCGCCTGGGCATGCACACTGTGCGCGTGGAGTTCGAGGACCTCGGCTTCAAGGCCATGCACCCGATGCGCTCGTCGCTGATCCACCGGGCGGTGAAGAGCGCACGCGGCAACCGTAAAGAGATCGTCGCCAAGATCGAGCACTCGCTGGCCAACTGCCTGGCCGCAGACGGCATCGAGGGCGAGGTCAGCGGCCGGCAGAAACACCTCTATGGCATCTACAAGAAGATGCGTGGCAAGCGCCGCGCCTTCAACGAGATCATGGACGTGTACGCCTTCCGCATCATCGTCGACAAGGTCGACACCTGCTACCGCGTGCTCGGCGCCGTGCACAACCTGTACAAGCCGCTGCCCGGGCGCTTCAAGGATTACATCGCGATCCCCAAGGCCAACGGCTACCAGTCGTTGCACACCACGCTGTTCGGCATGCACGGCGTGCCCATCGAGATCCAGATCCGCACCCGCGAGATGGAAGAGATGGCCAACAACGGCATCGCCGCGCACTGGCTGTACAAGTCCAACGAGGACGAGCAACCCAAGGGCAGCCATGCCCGGGCACGTCAGTGGGTCAAGGGCATTCTTGAGCTGCAGCAACGTGCCGGCAACTCGCTGGAGTTCATCGAAAGCGTGAAGATCGACCTGTTCCCGGACGAGGTCTACGTGTTCACGCCCAAAGGCCGGATCATGGAGCTGCCCAAAGGCTCCACCGCCGTCGACTTCGCCTACGCGGTTCATACCGACGTCGGCAACAGCTGCATCGCCTGCCGTATCAACCGCCGCCTGGCGCCGCTGTCCGAACCGCTGCAAAGCGGCTCGACGGTGGAAATCGTCAGCGCCCCGGGCGCACGGCCGAATCCGGCCTGGCTCAACTTCGTGGTCACCGGCAAGGCACGCACGCATATTCGCCATGCCCTCAAGCAGCAGCGCCGCTCCGAATCGATCAGCCTCGGCGAGCGCCTGCTGAACAAGGTGCTGACCGGTTTCGACAGCAGCCTGGAGAAAATCCCCCAAGAGCGTATCCAGGCGATTCTCGCCGAGTACCGCCTGGAGCTGATCGAAGACCTGCTCGAAGACATCGGCCTGGGCAACCGCATGGCCTACGTTGTCGCCCGCCGCCTGCTGTCGGCCGAAGGCGAACAGCTGCCGGCACCAGAAGGCCCGCTGGCGATCCGTGGGACCGAAGGCCTGGTGCTGAGCTACGCCAAGTGCTGCACGCCGATCCCGGGCGACCCGATCGTCGGCCACCTGTCAGCAGGCAAGGGCATGGTCGTGCACCTGGAAAACTGCCGCAACATCAGCGAAATCCGTCACAACCCGGAGAAGTGCGTACAGCTCTCGTGGGCCAAGGACATCGCTGGCGAATTCAACGTCGAGCTGCGTGTCGAGCTTGAGCACCAGCGCGGCCTGATCGCCCTGCTGGCCAGCAGCGTCAACGCTGCCGACGGCAACATCGAGAAGATCAGCATGGACGAACGCGACGGCCGTATCAGCGTGGTCCAACTGGTGGTCAGCGTGCACGACCGTGTGCACCTGGCGCGTGTGATCAAGAAGCTGCGTACCTTGACCGGCGTGGTCCGCATCACCCGCATGCGTACGTAGTCCGCCAACCGCAAGGAGTCATCATGAGCAAGACCGTAATCAACAGCGACAAGGCCCCTGCCGCTATCGGCACCTACTCCCAGGCGATCAAGGCCGGCAACACCGTCTACATGTCGGGCCAGATTCCGCTGGACCCGAAAACCATGGAGCTGGTCGAAGGCTTCGAAGCCCAGACCGTGCAGGTTTTCGAGAACCTCAAGTCCGTGGCTGAAGCGGCTGGCGGTACGTTCAAGGACATCGTAAAGCTGAACATCTTCCTCACCGACCTGAGCCACTTCGCCAAGGTCAACGAGGTGATGGGCCGCTACTTCGAGCAGCCATACCCAGCCCGTGCCGCCATCGGCGTTGCTGCACTGCCGAAAGGCGCCCAGGTCGAAATGGACGCCATCCTGGTCATCGAATGATGCCCCTGGTGACGGGCACCCTGCCCGTCACCCTCCTCTGCAAGGTTATCCCGTCATGCGTCAAGCACTGCCCCTCGCGCTGGCAGCCCTGCTTCTGGGCGGCTGCGCCAGCCACAAACCCGAAGATTTCAACGGCACCTGGATCAACCAGGACGCCATCAAGGCCGCCATCAAGGGCGACAGCCTGCGCCAGGCCCTGAACGAACACGGCCCGGTCTTCGAGTGGAAGCTCGATGTGAGTAGCCAGCGAGCCAGCTACAGCAATGGCTTCGAGGCGGCCGACGGCCAGCTGAGCGCCAACGACAAGCAATGGCAGGCCAGCTTCCCGGGCGGCCAGACCGAATTGCTGGCACTCGACGGCGACGAGCTCGAAGCCACCGACCAGAGCGGCGCCAAGCAGACCTTCGTGCGCGCCCAGCAACCCGGCAATACACCGCTGGGTGGCAGCTTCGAGAAGGCGCTGTACCAGGCCTACCTCGGTGGCGACTGGAAGATCATCGAAGGTCAGGGCAAGGGCGCCACCGTGCGCTTCAGCGATACCGGCAACGTGACCGGCCTGCCAGGCCCGGACCGTTTCGCACTGTGCCTGGCCGGCGACTGCGCCAGCATGGGTGGCAACAACGACAGCCTGTGGCTGGAGCGCAATCAGCGCGGCGCGCCGTTCATCTTCAAGCGTGATGGCGACAAGCTGGCGATCTTCCAGGCGGTGAACACCGCCCAGGCAGACGAGATTCCGCAGCTTGCAGCCGGCGCCCAGCAGTGGGTGCTGGAGCGGGACTGACACGCTACCCCTGTAGGAGCGGCCTTGTGTCGCGAAAGGGCCGCATAGCGGCCCCAGCATTATTTGCAGCGAAGCTGGAATCGAGGGGCTGCTCTGCAGCCCTTTCGCGACACAAGGCCGCTCCTACAAGGGCCGCGCCAAGCCTGTAACTTCAGCGTTTGCCCGCCAGAATGGCCGCATAGCCTTCCTTGTAGCTCGGATACTCCGGCGCCCAACCCAATGCCCGCACGCGGGCATTGCTGCAACGCTTGCTGCCAGTACGGCGCACCCGCTGCTCATCAGACCACTCGGTAACCCCCATGTACCCGCGCAGCCAGGCCACGACATCGGCCAGCGGCGCCGGGTCGTCGTCGACCCCGATGTAGCAATCCTCCAGCGCCACACCTTCGGCATCGGCCTGCAGCAGGAACGCCATCAGGCTCGCCGCATCCTCGGCATGAATCCGGTTGCCATACAGCGGCGGCTCCTCGGCCACCCGATAGCCTTGCCGCACCTGGCTCAGCAACCACTCGCGACCCGGGCCGTAGATGCCGGTCAGGCGAACTACGCTGGCAGGAATGCCGCTGGCCAACGCCAACCTTTCGGCCTCCAGCATCACCTTCCCGGAATAACCTTCAGGCTCGGTGGCCGCAGTTTCATCGATCCATTCGCCTTCCTTTTGCGCAAACACGCTGCTGCTGGAGACGAACAGCAAGCGCCGTGGGCGCTGACTACGCTCGGCCAGCCACGCCAGCACATGGCGCAAACCGTCGACGTAAGCGGCTTGATAGCCCGCCTCGTCATGCTGGCTGGCAGCGACGCAGTACACCAGGTAGTCCGGCGGACGCTGTGGCCATGCCTGCGGAATGGCAGGGTCGGACAGGTCGGCAGCGATGGGCGCGATGCCCTCGGGCAGTTGCCCGACTGAGCGGCGCAAGCCACTGACTTGCCAACCTTTGGCCTGCAGCTGGCGGGCCAAACGGCCGCCCACATCACCACATCCCACGATAATTGCGGAAAGGTCTGACATCACAAAACTCCCTAGACCAAAGGATCAGGCTAGCCGTATTACACGATAGGCGGCTAGACCGCAGGTGAAAAAAGCAACAAGATTACTTTTGTTAACAAGAATTACTTGCAATAATGGCACCCCTATCTGTTCTCGGCCTACCTCGAGGCCTTGGAGAACGCTCACTTTTTTCTTCATCAGGTCCGGCCAGCATGACACGTACTCAACCTTCCGCTTCGCCAACCCCGTCGCGCGCCTGGCGCGCCATCGCCGCGCTGATGTTCAGCCTGGTGCTGGCCCCGGTGGCCATGGCCGATGAGCCTGCCGCCAACACCGCCGCCCCGGCTGCTGCTGCCGCTCCGGCCACCCCTGCCACTGCAGCACCGGCTGCTGTCGAAGGCCAGGCCGTCACTCCGGTAGAAGCACCTGTCGCCGCCGACCCGGCCGTGCAGGAACTGGTTGAAGACACCTCGCTGGGCATGGCCCACGACCTGTCCCCATGGGGCATGTACAAGAACGCTGACATCGTCGTGAAAATCGTGATGATCGGCCTGGCCATCGCCTCGATCATCACTTGGACCATCTGGATCGCCAAAGGCTTCGAGCTGATGGGCGCCAAGCGCCGCCTGCGTGGCGAGATTGCCGCCCTGAAGAAGTCGGTGAGCCTGAAAGAAGCCAGCTCCGTCTCCAATAAAGAAGGCACCCTGGCCCACACCCTGGTCCACGACGCCCTCGAAGAGATGCGCCTTTCGGCCAATGCCCGCGAGAAAGAAGGCATCAAGGAACGCGTCAGCTTCCGCCTGGAGCGCCTGGTAGCTGCTAGCGGTCGCGCCATGAGCAACGGCACCGGCGTGCTCGCCACGATCGGTTCCACCGCGCCGTTCGTCGGCCTGTTCGGTACCGTGTGGGGCATCATGAACAGCTTCATCGGCATCGCCAAGACCCAGACCACCAACCTGGCCGTGGTCGCCCCAGGTATCGCCGAGGCCTTGCTGGCCACTGCGCTGGGCCTGGTCGCAGCGATCCCGGCCGTGGTCATCTACAACGTCTTCGCCCGCTCCATCGCTGGCTACAAGGCACAGGTGTCCGACGCCTCCGCCCAGGTGCTGCTGCTGGTCAGCCGTGATCTGGACCACCAGGGTGGCGACCGCGCCGCCCCGCACATGGTGAAAGTGGGGTAAACGATGGGCCTGCATCTCAACGAAGGTGGCGACGACCTCGCCGAGAACCACGAAATCAACGTTACGCCGTTCATCGACGTGATGCTGGTGCTGCTGATCATCTTCATGGTCGCAGCCCCGCTGGCCACGGTCGACATCAAAGTTGACCTGCCCGCCTCGACTGCCAAGCCGGCACCGAGGCCCGAGAAACCGGTGTTCGTCAGCGTCAAGGCCGACCAGAAGCTGTATGTCGGCGACGATCAGGTACCTGCCCCAGAACAGCTTGGCCCGATGCTCGACGCCAAGACAAAGGGCGACAAGGAAACCACCATCTTCTTCCAGGCCGACAAGGGCGTGGATTACGGTGACCTGATGGAAGTGATGAACAACATGCGCGGGGCCGGCTACCTGAAAGTCGGCTTGGTCGGACTCGAGACGGCAGCCAAGAAATGACGAAAACGCGCTCAAACATGGCGCGCTACGGTGGCAGCCTGGCGATCGTGCTGGGCGTGCACGTGGTCGCCGTGCTGCTGACGCTCAACTGGTCGGTGCCCCAGGCCATCGAGCTGCCCCCGGCAGCCATGATGGTCGAACTGGCACCGCTGCCAGAGCCTGCGCCACCGCCGCCACCGAAAGCCGCACCCAAGCCTCCGGCTCCCGTCGAAGAACCGCCGCTGCCAAAAGTGGCGGAAGCGCCGAAGCCGAAAATCGCCATCGCCAAGCCGCCCAAGCCCAAGCCCAAGCCTCAGCCACCGAAACCTGAGAAGAAGCCTGAGCCGCCGAAGGATGAGCCACCGGCCAAGGAAGAAGTGGTCGACACGCCGCCAAGCAACACGCCACCGCAGAAGTCGGCGGCACCGGCGCCGAGCATCGCCTCCAACAGCAAGGCACTGCCCACCTGGCAGAGCGACCTGCTGCGCCACCTGGCGAAGTACAAGCGCTATCCGGAGGACGCTCGCCGTCGTGGCCTGCAAGGCATCAACCGCCTGCGCTTCGTGGTCGACGCCGAGGGCAAGGTGGTGTCCTACTCCATGGCAGGCGGCTCCGGCAGCGCGGCCCTGGATCGGGCGACCATGGAAATGATCCGCCGCGCTGGCACGGTACCCAAGCCACCAGCCGAGTTGCTGACCAATGGCACGATCGAAGTCGTGGCACCGTTTGTCTACTCGCTGGACCGTCGCTGATACTTTTGTTTCTGTCACAAATCGGCAAGTCTGATAACGTGCGTCTATCGATTGCAGCCGCTATGCTGGGCCCGCAACTTCATGGACGCACGTTATGACCCTCACAGAATTACGCTACATCGTCACGCTCGCCCAGGAGCAGCACTTCGGCCATGCTGCCGAGCGCTGCCACGTCAGCCAGCCGACCCTGTCGGTCGGCGTGAAGAAGCTTGAGGACGAGCTTGGCGTGCTGATCTTCGAGCGCAGCAAGAGCGCGGTGCGCCTGACCCCGGTCGGCGAAAGCATCGTGGCTCAGGCGCAGAAGGTACTGGAGCAAGCCCAGGGCATTCGCGAGCTGGCCCAGGCTGGCAAGAACCAGCTGACTGCCCCGCTCAAGGTCGGCGCCATCTATACCGTCGGCCCGTACCTGTTCCCGCACCTGATTCCACAGCTGCACCGGGTGGCGCCGCAGATGCCGCTGTACATCGAAGAAAACTTCACCCACGTGCTGCGCGAGAAGCTGCGCAACGGCGAGCTGGACGCAGTGATCATCGCCCTGCCGTTCAACGAAGCCGATGTGCTGACCCTGCCGCTGTACGACGAGCCCTTCTGTGCGTTGATGCCGGCCGACCACCCGTGGACGGCGAAGAAGACCATCGACACTGCCATGCTCAACGACAAGAGCCTGCTGCTGCTCGGCGAGGGCCACTGCTTCCGCGACCAAGTGCTGGAAGCCTGCCCGACGCTGAACAAAAGTGGCGAAGGCTCCAAGCACACCACGGTCGAGTCCAGCTCGCTGGAAACCATCCGCCACATGGTAGCGTCCGGCCTGGGGGTGTCGATCCTGCCGCTGTCCGCCGTGCACAGCCATCACTATGCGCCTGGCGTCATCGAAGTGCGTCCACTTACCCCGCCTGCACCGTTCCGTACCGTGGCCATCGCCTGGCGTGCCAGCTTCCCGCGGCCGAAGGCGATCGAGATCCTTGCCGACTCGATCCGCCTCTGCTCGGTGGCCAAGCCGCCTGTGGAACAACCGGCCTGAGCCATGACTGAGCTGTCGAAGGTCTCGGTCACGGCGCTCAAGGGCGTAGGCGATGCCATGGCGGAAAAGCTCGCCAAGGTCGGCTTGGAGAACCTGCAGGACGTGCTGTTCCACCTGCCCCTGCGCTATCAGGACCGTACCCGCGTAGTCCCCATCGGGCAGCTGCGCCCCGGCCAGGATGCAGTGATCGAGGGCGTGGTCAGCGGTGCCGACGTGACCATGGGCAAGCGCCGTAGCCTGGTGGTGCGCCTGGGTGACGGCACCGGCGTGTTGAGCCTGCGCTTCTACCATTTCAGCAACGCGCAGAAGGAAGGCCTCAAGCGTGGCACCCACCTGCGCTGCTACGGCGAAGCCCGCCCCGGCGCCTCGGGCCTGGAGATCTACCACCCGGAGTACCGCGCGCTGAATGGCGACGAGCCGCCACCACCGGTCGAGCAGACCCTGACGCCGATCTACCCGTCCACCGAAGGCCTTACCCAACAGCGCCTGCGCCTGCTCTGCCAGCAGAGCCTGGGGATGCTCGGGCCGCGCAGTCTGCCCGACTGGCTGCCCGATGAACTGGCCCGCGACTACCACCTGGCGCCGCTGGACGATGCCATCCGCTACCTGCACAACCCGCCGGCCGATGCCGACCTCGACGAGCTCGCCGAAGGCCAGCACTGGGCCCAGCATCGCCTGGCCTTCGAAGAGCTGCTGACCCACCAGCTGTCGCAGCAACGCCTGCGTGAGAGCCTGCGCAGCCTGCGGGCGCCGGTACTGCCCAAGGCCAAGCGCCTGCAGGCACTTTACCTGGCCAACCTGGGTTTCCAGCCGACCGGGGCGCAGCAGCGGGTGGCCAACGAAATCGCCTATGACCTCAGCCAGCACGAGCCCATGATGCGCCTGGTGCAGGGCGACGTCGGCGCCGGCAAGACCGTGGTGGCCGCCCTCGCCGCACTGCAGGCCCTGGAAGCCGGCTACCAGGTGGCGCTGATGGCACCCACCGAGATCCTCGCCGAACAGCACTACATCACCTTCAAGCGCTGGCTGGAGCCACTGGGCATCGAAGTCGCCTGGTTAGCCGGGAAGCTCAAGGGCAAGGCCCGCGCCAGCGCGCTGGAGCAGATCGCCGGCGGTGCGCCGATGGTGGTCGGTACCCACGCGCTGTTCCAGGAAGAAGTTCGCTTCAAGCACCTGGCCCTGGCAATTATCGACGAACAGCACCGCTTTGGCGTGCAGCAACGACTGGCCCTGCGCAAGAAAGGCGTGGCCGGCGAGCTGTGCCCGCACCAGCTGATCATGACTGCCACGCCGATCCCGCGCACCCTCGCCATGAGCGCCTATGCCGACCTCGACACCTCGGTGCTCGACGAACTGCCGCCAGGGCGTACGCCGGTGAATACCGTGCTGGTCGCCGACAGCCGCCGTTTCGAAGTGGTCGAGCGGGTTCGCGCCGCCTGTGCCGAAGGGCGCCAGGCCTACTGGGTGTGCACGCTGATCGAAGAATCCGAAGAACTGACCTGTCAAGCGGCCGAGAGCACTTACGAAGAGCTTGGCAGCGCACTCGGCGAACTGCGCGTGGGCCTGATCCACGGCCGCATGAAGCCGGCAGAAAAGGCCGAAGTCATGGCCGAGTTCAAGCAAGGCAACCTGCAACTGCTGGTCGCCACCACGGTGATCGAGGTCGGCGTGGACGTACCCAACGCCAGCCTGATGATCATCGAGAACCCCGAGCGCCTGGGCCTTGCCCAGCTGCACCAGCTGCGCGGCCGGGTTGGCCGAGGCAGCGCGGTCAGCCACTGTGTGCTGCTGTATCACCCGCCGCTGTCGCAGATCGGCCGCGAACGCCTGGGGATCATGCGGGAAACCAACGATGGTTTCATCATCGCCGAGAAAGACCTCGAACTGCGCGGGCCCGGCGAAATGCTCGGCACACGCCAGACCGGCCTGCTGCAGTTCAAGGTCGCCGACCTGATGCGTGACGCTGACCTTCTGCCGGCCGTGCGTGATGCGGCCCAGGCGCTGCTGGCGCGCTGGCCCGACCACGTCAGCCCGCTGCTCGACCGCTGGCTACGCCACGGTCAACAATATGGCCAGGTGTGACGCCTGTCCCAGAATGGATCCAGCTTTGCCTACAGGCTGGTTATACTTTGCGTTTAAAAGAATTTGTGGATACAGACCATGACTGAAGTTGCCCTGGACACCGCAACCCCACACGCTCCGTCTGTCATCCGGCTGTTGCTCGAAAAATTGCACGTTGCCTTTGAAGAGGTGGCGGAACATCCGGAGCTGCCAGCCGCGTCCCGGGTGCAGGCGATCCTGCTCGATGACGAGATCGGCGCCCTGCTGGTGCTGTTCCCGCAGAGCAAGCTGCTGGACCTCAACCGTCTCGAAGAGCTGACCGGTCGCAAGCTCAAGGCCGTGCCGTTGCCACGCCTCAAGCAGATGCTCGACAAGCACCAGCTCAAGGCCTTGCCGGCCATTCCGGCCCTGACCAGCTCGCCCTGCCTGTACGAAGGCAAGCTGCTCGAGGACGAACACCTGTTCATCCAGTCCGGTGAGGCCGGCCTGCTGCTGAAAGTACACCGTGATGATTTCAAGCGCATGCTCGCCAAGGCCAGTGCCGGCAGTTTCGGCCAGCCTGTGCGCGACATTCGCCCCAACCTTGATCGCCCGGATGACGACCCCAAGGAAATCACCCTGGCAGTCCAGGCCTTCACCGCCCGGCGCATCCAGAAGCGCCTGGAAGAGACCATCGAGATCCCGCCTCTGGCCGACACCGCCCAGAAGATCATCAAGCTGCGGGTCGACCCCAACGCCAGCATCGACGACATCACCGGGGTGGTCGAAACCGACCCGGCCCTGGCCGCCCAGGTGGTCAGTTGGGCCGCTTCGCCCTACTACGCCTCACCCGGCAAGATCCGCTCGGTGGAAGATGCCATCGTCCGTGTTCTGGGCTTCGACCTGGTGATCAACCTGGCCCTCGGCCTGGCGCTGGGCAAGACCCTGAGCCTGCCCAAGGACCACCCGCAGCAGGCCACGCCGTACTGGCAGCAGTCGATCTACACCGCCGCCATCATCGAAGGCCTGACCCGCGCCATGCCGCGCGCCGAACGCCCGGAAGCCGGCCTTACCTACCTGGCAGGGCTGCTGCACAACTTCGGCTACCTGCTGCTGGCGCATGTATTCCCGCCGCACTTCTCACTGATCTGCCGCCATCTGGAGGTCAACCCGCACCTGTGCCACACCTACGTGGAACAACACCTGCTGGGCATCAGCCGCGAACAGATCGGCGCCTGGCTGATGAAGCTGTGGGACATGCCCGAAGAGTTGTCGACCGCGCTGCGCTTCCAGCATGACCCGGCGTATGACGGCGAATACTCGGCCTACCCCAACCTGGTGTGCCTGGCGACCCGTCTGCTGCGCTCGCGGGGCATTGGCTCGGGGCCACAGGAGCAGATTCCCGATGAACTGCTGGAGCGTCTGGGGATCACCCGGGACAAGGCGGAAGAAGTGGTGAACAAGGTGCTCGAGGCCGAGGCCCTGTTGCGGGACCTGGCGTCGCAGCTCAACGCCCCGCATTGAGACCATTGGGGCTGCAACGCAGCCCCCGCAATTTCAGCCTTTCTTTTTGGGTTTCAGGTATTTCATCAGCCCCTGGAACCACATCACCAGCGCCGGGTTGCCCTTGATCTGGATGTTCTTGTCCTGAATGCCCTGCATGAACGCCAGCTGCTTGTTGCCCGCCTGCATCGTCGCAAAGCCGTAGGCCGCGTCCTTGAAGGCGATAGCGAAGGCCGGTTGCGGATGGCTGCCGCCTTTGCTGCTGATGCGCTCGCCGCTGACGATGAAGTGCCGCGCCACTTTGCCGTCCAGCGTCTGCATCTGGAATACCAGGTCCTTGTCCTTCAGTTGCTGCTGGAATGCCGGGTTGTTGCGGCTGGCCCTGGCCATCAGCAGCCCCATGGCCCAGAGAAGAAAGCGAAACTTCATCAACGCGCCTCGAATAAAAAATGACTGACGCGCGCAGTTTATCCTTTTCCTGAACCAATTACGCAAGTTCGCAACAATTAGCCACCAGAATGCACAACGGGCGCCCTGGGGCGCCCGCCTGGATGACACCGAGGATCAGCAGTCGATCACTTTTTCTTGGCTGGCTTGGCAGGTACGTTGACACTGTCGCGCAGGTTCTTGCCAGGTTTGAAGGCAACGGTGTTGCTGGCCTTGATCTTCACCGGCTCACCGGTTTGCGGGTTCTTGCCAGTGCGGGCACCACGATGACGTTTTTCGAAGGTACCGAAACCGACCAAGGTAACCGTGTCCTTGTCCAGGGCACCGGTGATGCTGTCGAGGATGGCGTTCAGCACCTGGTTGGCTTTTTCCTTGGTCATGTCAGCCTTTTCGGCGATGACAGCGGCGAGTTCTGGTTTACGCATAGTGAAGCCTCTTTGACGGGATTTCTTGTTGTTATGCCGTGCTGCCATTGAAGCAGCGTTCAAGGCACCGCAGGCTCTAATCTGCGGCAGACGGAACTGAGAATGGCACGCCCACCGAGGCCGCGCCAGTATCTGGGCGGCCATTGTGTTGGCAACAACAGGATAAATCCGACAGAACGCCCGCTATTCACGCCATCAGGGCGGGTAACTGCCGATTCAGCGCCAGTTTTTCCATGACGGCGCTGCCGGTCAGGGCATAGCCGAGCAACTGGCCGTCGGCAGCATGGCAGAGCACTTTCAGGTCGCTACCCTGCCCTTCGACTTGCCAGTTGCCTTCACGGCCCACTGGCGGCGGAGATACCACCAGCGGGCACGCCGGGGTCTTCACGGTGATCGGCATCGGCCCATATCTGACCGGGGTCGGGTTGCCGGCCAGGGTCTGCGCCAGGGCACGGGCGCAGGCCATCAACGGCATCACATAGAGCAGGTTGATACCGTCAACTTCGGCGCAGTCGCCAAGGGCGAAGATGTTGCTGTGCGACGTACGTAGCTGACGGTCCACGACCACGCCGCGGTTGGTTTGCAGCCCGGCGGCAGCGGCGAGGTCGGTACGCGGGCGCAGGCCAATGGCCGATACCACCAGATCGCAGGCGATCACTTGCCCATCGGACAGGTGCGCCTCGAGCCCTCCACCCGCCTGTTGCAAACGCGTCAGCACCGGGCCGAAGTGGAATCGTACGCCCAGCCCTTCCAGGCCGGCTTGCACGGCAGCGGCCGCCGCCGGGTGCAACAAGGTCGGCATGACCTGCTCGCATGGCGCCACCACATCGACCTCGAAGCTGCCCAGGCGCATGTCGTTGGCGAATTCGCAGCCGATCAGGCCGGCACCGAGAATCAGCACGCGCTGCTTGCCCGCAGCAACGGCACGGAAGCGCGCATAGTCTTCAAGATCATTGATCGGGAATACCCGCCCGGCACCATCACCTTCGATAGGCACCTGCACGGTCTGCGCCCCCCAGGCCAGTACCAGGTCGCGATACTCGATCGCCTCTTCACCGATCCACAGGCGCTTGTGGCCCGGATCGATACCGCTGATGCGGGTATGGGTGCGGATCTCGGCCTTGAGCTGCTCGGCCATCACCCCAGGTTCGGCCATACACAGGCCATCGGCGTCCTTGTGCTTGGCAAAGCCGGTGGACAGCATGGGCTTGGAGTAGGAACGGCCATCGTCGGCAGTAATCAGCAGCAGCGGCGTATCGCCATCGAGCTTGCGAAATTCACGGGCCAGGTTGTAGCCGGCCAGGCCGGTACCGATGATGACTACGGGTGACGTCATGCCGTGCTTTCCTCTATCAGCCGATGGAGATCATTTCAAAGTCGCTCTTGCCCACGCCGCAGTCAGGGCACAGCCAGTCTGCCGGTACGTCTTCCCAGCGGGTACCGGGCGGGATGCCGTCGTCCGGCCACCCTTCGGCTTCGTCATAGATCAGGCCACAGACAATACACTGCCACTTTTTCATCAGGTCATTTTCCTCGGTGTTGCTCAGGCTTTGTTGTAGCCCGGCATTATGCAAGCAGTCAGGGCAATCATGCTAAGCTCGCCGCCTCTCTGGCTGTAATCAAGCATACCGACGTGTCGTACGAATCCCCGCAAGCAGCCGCTGTCGCGTGGCTGCCGTATTCACAGCTGGCCACTGAAATCGACCAGCCAACCCTGGACTGGCTGTTCGACGAAGGCTCCCTGACTCGCCGCCTCACACAGCTGTCCCAGGACCATTTCAGTGTTACCCCCCTGTTCGAAGGCTGGCAATCGCTGCGCGACGACGAATGCCTGGCGCTGAATATCGCTCCAGGCGCCGAAGGTTGGGTGCGCGAAGTGTTCCTGCGCGGGCATGGCGAACCTTGGGTATTCGCCCGCAGCGTGGCCAGCCGCAGCGCCTTGGAACGAGGCGGCCTGGACCTGGAAACCCTGGGCAGCCGTTCGCTGGGCGAACTGCTGTTCTGCGACCAGGCGTTCATCCGCCACCCGATTGAAGTGTGCCGTTATCCGCAGGCCTGGCTGCCGGCCAATGCCATGCAAGAGGGCCTGTGGGGGCGCCGCTCGCGCTTCGCCCGTGATGGCCTCGACCTGCTGGTGGCCGAGGTTTTCCTGCCTACACTGTGGCAAGCGGCCAAGGAGGAGAACCGCTGATGTACCTGCAACTGCTCAAGTCGCTCAACCGCCTGCACCCACGGGCGTGGGACTTCGTCCAGCTCAGCCGCATGGACCGGCCGATCGGCATCTATCTGCTGCTCTGGCCGACCCTGTCAGCGGTATGGATCGCAGGGCAAGGCTCGCCAACCCTGGCCAACGTGCTGATCTTCGGCCTGGGCGTGGTGCTGATGCGCGCCGCCGGCTGCTGCATCAACGACTTCGCCGACCGCAAGGTCGATGGCCACGTCAAACGTACCGCCGATCGCCCACTGGCCAGTGGCCGGGTCAAATCGCGCGAGGCGCTGGCTTTGTTCGCCATCCTGGTCGGTGTGAGCTTCCTGCTGGTGCTGTGCACCAACAGCCGGACTGTGTGGCTATCGTTCGGCGCTGTGGCGCTGGCGTTCTGCTACCCGTTCATGAAGCGCTACACCTATTACCCGCAGGTGGTACTGGGTGCTGCGTATTCCTGGGGCATTCCCATGGCCTTTACCGCGGCCGGGGGCGAGTTGCCTGCCAGTGCCTGGTTGCTGTACATCGCCAACCTGCTGTGGACGGTGGGTTACGACACCTACTACGCCATGGTCGACCGTGATGACGACCTCAAGATCGGGGTGAAATCGACCGCGATCCTGTTCGGTGAGGCGGACCGGACGATCATCCTGACCTTGCAGTTGCTGTCGCTGGGCTGCCTGCTGCTGGCGGGCAGCCGTTTCGAGTTGGGCGGCTGGTTCCACCTGGGGTTGCTGGGTGCGGCGGTGTGCTTCGCCTGGGAATACTGGTCGACGCGCAAGCTGGACCGCGAGTCGTGCTTCAAGGCGTTTCTGCACAATCACTGGGCGGGGTTGCTGGTGTTCATCGGGGTGGTGCTGGATTACGCTTTGCGCTGAAAATTCTGGGCTGCTTTGCAGCCCTATCGCGACGCAAGGCCGCTCCTACAGGGGATTGCGCACTCCTGTAGGAGCGGCCTTGTGTCGCGAAAGGGCCGCGAAGCGGCCCCCAGCTATGTCAAGGCTTGGCGACGTGCCAGACGTCTTTCATTCCGTCACCGGTCATATCCCCGGCCTTCTTGTCCTTGACGAAGGTGTACAGCGGCTTGCCGTCGTAGGCCCACTGCATTTTGCCGTCGTCACGCTTGATCTGTGTCCACTTTCCTTCGGCTTTCTCGCCTTTTTCAACCATCAGCGGCGGCCAGTTGGTCGCACAATCACCATTGCACATCGACTTGCCGCCGGAGTCCTTGTCGAAGGTGTACAACGTCATGCCGTTGTGGTCGACCCACATACCGTCTTTCTCCATGGCATGGTGGGCGGACGCCACCCCCGGCAGCGCCAGTGCAGCAATAAGGGCCATCCAGCTCAGCGTATGTCGTGTCATTGGAATCACCATGAATTCGGGGGTGGATTGCATTCTGTTTGCCGTCACAGCGGCCCTGTGAAGCCTAGCCCAGTCATGGAATGTCGCCAGAACGGCCAACACCCTGTCACACAGCTGCAATAATTCCGTTATCTAATGCGGGCCAAGACACGATTACTGGGAGAGGTTTTGAGCATGGTTGGCAGGAACATTCTGATCGTCGACGACGAAGCGCCTATTCGCGAGATGATCGCCGTTGCATTGGAAATGGCCGGCTATGACTGCCTGGAAGCGGAGAACTCGCAACAGGCCCACGCGATCATTGTCGACCGCAAGCCAGACCTGATCCTGCTCGACTGGATGCTGCCCGGCACTTCCGGCATCGAGCTGGCACGCCGCCTGAAGCGCGACGAGCTGACCGGCGACATCCCGATCATCATGCTCACTGCCAAAGGCGAAGAGGACAACAAGATCCAGGGCCTGGAAGTCGGCGCCGACGATTACATCACCAAGCCGTTCTCGCCTCGTGAACTGGTAGCCCGCCTGAAGGCAGTGCTGCGTCGCACCGGCCCGAGCGACAGTGAAGCGCCAATCGAAGTCGGCGGCCTGCTGCTCGACCCGATCAGCCACCGCGTGACCATCGACGGCAAGCCGGCCGAGATGGGCCCTACCGAGTACCGCCTGCTGCAGTTCTTCATGACTCACCAGGAACGCGCCTACACCCGCGGCCAGCTGCTCGACCAAGTGTGGGGCGGCAACGTGTATGTCGAAGAGCGCACCGTCGACGTGCACATCCGTCGCCTGCGCAAGGCACTGGGTGAGGCCTACGAAAATCTGGTACAAACCGTCCGGGGCACTGGCTACCGCTTCTCGACCAAGAGCTGATCGAGCTTACAAGCGCCAAGCTGCAAGTCGTTGTACAAGGACCGTCAATTGAACCAGAACTGGCACGCGACCCTGATTCGCCACCTGTTGCTGCTGATCACCGTCTGCCTGATCGGCGGCCTGGTCAGCGGCTATTACGGCTGGAGCCTGGCCATCGGCCTGGCGCTGTACCTGGGCTGGACCCTCAAGCAGCTGCTGCGGCTGCACGACTGGCTGCGCAACCACCAACCCGATGAAGCACCACCCGATGGCTACGGCCTGTGGGGCGAGGTGTTCGACAGCATCTACCACCTGCAGCGCCGCGACCAGCGCGTGCGCGGGCGCCTGCAGGCAGTGATCGACCGGGTGCAGGAGTCCACTGCGGCGCTGCGCGATGCGGTGATCATGCTCGACAGCGACGGCAACCTGGAGTGGTGGAACCGCGCCGCAGAGACGCTGCTGGGCTTCAAGACCCCGCAGGACGGTGGCCAGCCGGTGACCAACCTCGTGCGCCACCCGCGCTTCAAGGAGTACTTCGAGGCGGAGAACTACGTCGAGCCGCTGGAAATCCCCTCCCCGATCAACGACCGCCTGCGCGTGCAGCTGCACATCACTCGCTACGGCAACAACGAACACCTGATGTTGGTGCGCGATGTCACCCGCATCCATCAGCTCGAGCAGATGCGCAAGGACTTCGTCGCCAACGTCTCCCACGAGCTGCGCACGCCGCTGACCGTGATCACCGGCTACCTGGAAACCCTGCTGGACAACGTCGATGACGTGAACCCGCGCTGGGCCCGGGCGCTGCAGCAAATGACCCAGCAAGGCTCGCGCATGCAGACCCTGCTGAACGACCTGTTGCTGCTGGCCAAGCTGGAAGCCACCGACTACCCGTCGGACAACCAGCCAGTGGCGGTCGATGCCCTGCTCACCGCGATCAAGCAGGATGCCCAGGCACTGTCCGGGCCGCGCAACCAGAAAATCACCCTGGAAGCCGCGCCGGGCCTGCGCCTGAAGGGCAGCGAGTCGGAACTGCGCAGCGCCTTCTCCAACCTGGTGTTCAACGCTGTGAAATACACCCAGGATGAAGGCAGTATCCGCATCCGCTGGTGGGGCGACGAGCACGGCGCGCACCTGTCGGTGCAGGATTCCGGGGTCGGAATTGACGCCAAGCACCTGCCGCGGCTGACTGAGCGCTTCTACCGGGTCGACTCCAGCCGTGCGTCGAATACCGGCGGTACCGGCCTGGGCCTGGCGATCGTCAAGCACGTTCTGATGCGCCACCGCGGCAAGCTGGAAATCAGCAGCGTACCGGGGCATGGCAGTACCTTCACCTGTCACTTTGCGCCGACACAATTGGCCAACGGCAAGGCCTGAGGTACCGGGGGCTGCTTTGCAGCCCTTTGCTTTTGCAGCCCCAGCCGCTACATTGGATCCCCTGTGCCAGCAAGAGCTGGCACTTTTTTTCTATCTACCTCAAAGACGGACCCCGTAAAAACTCCATCATGGACCCTTCCCCTGGTATCAGCCTCGCCTCGTTATTCGCCGATTTCGGCATGATCATCTTCGCCTTCCTGCTGGTGCTGCTCAACGGCTTCTTCGTTGCCGCCGAGTTCGCCATGGTCAAGCTGCGCGCCACCCGCGTCGAGTCCATCGCCGAACAGCATGGCTGGCGCGGCAACATCCTGCGCAAGGTGCACAACCAGCTCGACGCCTACCTGTCGGCCTGCCAGCTGGGCATCACCCTCGCCTCGCTGGGCCTGGGCTGGGTCGGTGAGCCGGCCTTTGCCCACCTGCTCGAACCGCTGCTGGCCTACCTGGGCGTGGACAGCGCCGAAGTGGTCAAGGGAGTGTCGTTCTTCGTCGCCTTCTTCGTCATCTCGTACCTGCACATCGTGGTCGGTGAGCTGGCACCCAAGTCGTGGGCAATCCGCAAGCCCGAGCTGCTGTCGCTGTGGACCGCCGTACCGCTGTACCTGTTCTACTGGGCCATGTACCCGGCCATCTACCTGCTCAACGCCAGTGCCAACACCATCCTGCGCATCGCCGGCCAGGGTGAGCCCGGCCCGCACCATGAGCACCACTACAGCCGCGAAGAGCTCAAGCTGATCCTGCACTCCAGCCGTGGCCAGGACCCGAGCGACCAAGGCATGCGCGTGCTCGCCTCGGCCGTGGAAATGGGCGAGCTGGAAGTGGTGGACTGGGCCAACTCGCGTGAGGACATGGTCAGCATCGACGCCCATGCGCCCCTCAAGGAAATCCTTGCCCTGGTTCGCCGGCACAAGTTCAGCCGCTACCCTGTGTACGACGCCGAGCGCGAGGAGTTCACTGGCCTGCTGCACATCAAGGACTTGCTGCTGGAGCTGGCCGAACTTGAGCACCTGCCCGCAACCATCGACCTGGACGACCTGGCCCGCCCGCTGGAGCGAGTATCGCGGCACATGCCACTGTCGCAGCTGCTGGAGCAGTTCCGCAAAGGCGGCGCGCACTTCGTGCTGGTGGAGGAAGCCGACGGCAAGGTGATCGGCTACCTGACCATGGAAGACGTGCTGGAAGTGCTGGTGGGTGACATCCAGGACGAGCACCGCAAGACCGAACGCGGCATCCTCGCCTACCAGCCAGGCAAACTGCTGGTGCGGGGCGACACGCCGCTGTTCAAGGTCGAGCGCCTGCTCGGTGTCGACCTCGACCACATCGAGGCAGAAACCCTCGCCGGCCTGGTCTACGAGACCCTCAAGCGCGTGCCTGAGGAAGAGGAGGTGCTGGAGGTCGAAGGGCTGCGCATCATCATCAAGAAGATGAAAGGGCCGAAGATCGTCCTGGCCAAGGTGCTCAAGCTCGACTGACCCTAGGGGTTGCCGGCGGTAAAGTCCGGCAACCCGCCAAGCGGCCGGTCGAACTGGAACGGTATTGATTCCAGCGCCAAGCCCACATTGCGCTGCACCACGAAATGCAGGTGCGGCCCGGTGCTGTTACCGGTATTGCCCGATTTGGCCAGGGCCTGCCCGACCACCACCTGCTGCCCTTCGCGCACCACCACCGAACCCCGCATCAGGTGCAGGTACACGCCCATGGTGCCGTCGGGGTGCAGGATCCGCACGAAATTGCCTCCTGGGTTGGTGCCCCGGCCACTCTGGCCATTCTCGACCTTCACCACCATCCCGCCTCGCGCCGCAATGATCGCCGTGCCCTCCGGCATGGCGATGTCCATCGCATAGCGGCTCCTGGGGCCGAAGTGGCTGAAGCGGCCGTTGGGCCCCTGGGTCAGGCGAAATGGCCCGCCCTTCCAGGGAAACGGGTAGCGGTAAGCCAAGGAACGCTGGCCAGGGTCGCCCATGGCGTACTGGAAGCGGGTGGCGTATTGCAGCTGGCCGCCGGGCGCAGCCAGCACCGAACTCAGCACCTTGCTCGAACGTGGCCCTACCACGGCGCGTATGTTGCGCGGCTGGTTGCCACCGAAGGCGTTGGTCAGCTTGTTGATCTGCAGCTCGACCTGCATCGGCACGTACAGATCGTTGCGCACCATGAAGCGCACACCGCCTGGGAAGGTTTCGGCCTGCAGGCGTACCTTGCCGTCGATGCGGTCGAGTATCGGCTCGCTGAGCTCGAAGGTTTTCGCCCCCGGGCTGTAGCGATCGGAGTACGAGACCACGCCAGAGTTGTCGACGGTCTTGTAGATCGTCATGCCGATGCTCGACGCCGAGGCTGAAAGCAAGGCACAGAAAAGCAGCAAGCGGGCGGTGGCTGGCATGATGGTGGCTTTTTGACAGGTATGGTCTGTCGAAGACTAGCAGCGGGATTGGCGGGCGGTATTGCAGTTGGTCGGGTGGCTGACTCGATCAATGTGGGAGCGGCCTTGCGTCGCGAAAGGGCTGCGCAGCAGCCCCTCAATTTTTGCTTTGATGCTGTAATTTCCGGGGCCGCTCTGCGGCCCTTTCGCGACACAAGGCCGCTCCCACAGAAAGCGATCGCAGCGTCAAGCGCCGGGGGTGAAGTGCTTCTGCTGGGTACCACGGGCAATCAGGCGCGAAAGGTAGTCGAGCTTCTGCGCATCCTGGTCGACAAACTTGAAGGTCAGCTGCAGCCAGTCACTTTCGGGCTTGGGCTCCAGCGCCGCGATGGCGTGCAGATAGCCGTTCAGGCGCGCCACTTCGGCGTTCTCACCCTGCTCCAGGTCGAGCACTGCGCCCTCCAGCACCTGTGGCAGCGCTGCACTGCGACGTACCACCAGCAGCGCTTCCTTGAGGCTCAGCGCCTTGATCACGCAGGGCTGGGTGCCGCTGGACAGGCGCAACTGGCCCTGCCCCCGCCCGGCCTGGGCCGCAGCTGCGGCAGTCTGCGGCTTTGGCGCGTTGAGCAAAGGCTTGGTCGGCGCGGTAACAGGCGTCGTCGCCTTGGTCGCTTCAGGCTTACCACCGGTCAGTGCAGTCAGGGAGTCATTGGCGAACGCCGAATTCACTCGCGCAGGCGCACCGGAGATCAGGCTCTCCAGCTTGCCGATCTTGCTCAGGGCTTTCTTCACCTTGGTCAACAGCTGTTCGTTGGTGAACGGCTTGCCGACGAAGTCGGAGACGCCGGCCTGAATGGCCTGGATCACGTTCTCCTTGTCACCACGGCTGGTCACCATGATGAACTGCAGGTCCTTCATCTCGGGCTGCTGACGGCACCAGGTGAGCAGTTCCAGGCCAGACATCTCCGGCATCTCCCAGTCGCACAGCACCAGGTCGAACGCTTCCTTGCCCAGCATGGCCATGGCCTTGCGACCGTTGACCGCGTCTTCGATGACCATGCCCGGGAAGGCATTGCGCAGGCACTTCCTCACCAGGTCACGAATGAACGGCGCGTCATCCACGACCAGCACATTGACTTTACTCATCGATACTCCTCTTGAACCCGACTAGCCTACCGCGCAATGGTGGCCACTTGCCAACTCTAGGGTCACGCCGGGACTTCTTCGCATCGTTCGCGGGTGCCTGCTGATTGCTCTGCCACACACGAAAACGCCCGGCACAGGCCGGGCGTCGATGCTCGGGAGCAATCTTATTTATCGTCAGGTTTGCCCGGAACATTAGCGATTTCGGCGTCACCCGCAGTGCCTTCGACTTCTGCCTTCATGCGCTTGAGGCCCATGTGACGTACGTCGGTACCGCGCACCAGGTAGATCACCAGCTCCGAGATGTTGCGCGCGTGGTCGCCGATGCGCTCCAGCGAACGCAGCACCCAGATCACGCTGAGCACCCGCGAGATCGAGCGCGGATCTTCCATCATGTAGGTGACCAGTTCGCGCAGGGCGGTCTTGTACTCACGGTCGATGGTCTTGTCGTACTGAGCCACCGCCAGCGCAAGGTCGGCATCGAAGCGGGCAAAGGCATCAAGGGCGTCGCGCACCATGTTGCGCACCTGGTCGCCGATGTGGCGCACCTCGACATAGCCGCGCGGCGACTCGCCTTCCTCGCACAGCTGGATGGCGCGGCGGGCGATCTTGGTCGACTCGTCACCGATACGCTCAAGGTCGATCACCGACTTGGAGATGCTGATGATCAGGCGCAGGTCTGAGGCCGCCGGTTGGCGGCGGGCGAGGATGCGCAGGCATTCCTCGTCGATGTTGCGCTCCATCTGGTTGATCTGCTCGTCGACTTCACGCACCTGCTGGGCCAGACCCGAGTCGGCCTCGATCAGCGCGGTAACGGCATCGTTCACCTGCTTCTCGACCAGGCCACCCATGGCCAGCAAGTGGCTGCGCACCTCTTCAAGTTCGGCGTTGAACTGCTGGGAAATATGGTGCGTCAGGCTTTCTTTGTTGATCATGTGTTCGCTCCGCGAAGCAGCTGCAAGCTTCAAGTAGTTCGTATCGTTCCCAGGGCAAAGCGGCCTTAGCCGTAACGACCGGTAATGTAGTCTTCGGTCTGCTTCTTCGCCGGGTTGGTGAACAGGGTGTCGGTATCACCGAATTCGACCAGTTTGCCCATGTACATGAATGCGGTGTAGTCCGAAACACGGGCCGCCTGTTGCATGTTGTGGGTCACGATGACGATGGTGTACTTGGATTTCAGTTCGTAGATCAGCTCTTCGACCTTCAACGTCGAGATCGGGTCCAGCGCCGAGCACGGCTCGTCGAGGAGCAGTACTTCCGGCTCGACGGCGATGGTACGGGCGATCACCAGACGCTGCTGCTGGCCGCCGGACAGACCCAGGGCGGACTCGTGCAAGCGGTCCTTGACCTCATCCCACAGGGCGGCGCCCTTCAGTGCCCACTCCACGGCTTCATCGAGCACACGCTTCTTGTTGATGCCCTGGATACGCAGGCCGTAGACCACGTTCTCGTAAATGGTCTTGGGGAACGGGTTGGGCTTCTGGAACACCATGCCCACCCGGCGACGCAGCTCGGCCACGTCTTCGCCCTTGCGGTAGATGTTGTTGCCGTACAGGTTGATGGCGCCTTCCACGCGGCAGCCGTCGACCAGGTCGTTCATGCGGTTGAAGGTGCGCAGCAGGGTCGACTTGCCGCAGCCAGACGGGCCGATGAAGGCGGTCACACGCTGCTTGGGGATGTTCATCTGCACGTCGAACAGGGCTTGCTTGTCGCCGTAGAACAGGCTCAGGCCCGGCACTTCGATGGCCACGGTTTCTTCGGCGAGGCGCAGGCCCTGCTTGTCGCGACCCAGGGCAGACATGTCGATGCCGTGGGTGTGGGATTCGTTCTGCATGGTCAACTCCATACGCTTTCAATTCGTTTCAAAGGGCCGCCCGACTGGCAGGCGGCACGCTTGCAATTCAGGCTCAGCTGTCGAGCGCCTTGTACTTCTCGCGCAGGTAGTTACGGATCCACACTGCCGACAGGTTGAGGGTGGCGATCACCAGCACCAGCAGCAGCGCGGTGGCGTATACCAGCGGTCGCGCCGCTTCGACGTTCGGGCTCTGGAAGCCGACGTCGTAAATGTGGAAGCCCAGGTGCATGATCTTCTGGTCCAGGTGCAGATACGGGTAGTTACCGTCCAGCGGCAGCGATGGCGCCAGCTTCACCACACCCACCAGCATCAGCGGCGCCACTTCACCGGCGGCGCGGGCCACGGCGAGGATCATGCCGGTCATCATGGCCGGGCTGGCCATTGGCAGGACGATCTTCCACAGGGTTTCGGCCTTGGTCGCACCCAGGGCCAGGGAGCCTTCACGCACGGTCCGCGGAATCCGCGCCAGGCCCTCCTCGGTGGCCACGATCACCACCGGCACGGCCAGCAGCGCCAAGGTCAGCGACGCCCACAGCAAGCCCGGCGTACCCAGGGTCGGCGCCGGCAGCGCTTCGGGGAAGAACAGGCGGTCGATCGAGCCGCCCAGCACGTAGACGAAGAAGCCCAGGCCGAATACGCCGTAGACGATCGCCGGTACGCCGGCCAGGTTGTTCACCGCGATGCGAATGAGGCGGGTCACCGGGCCTTGCCTGGCGTATTCGCGAAGATAGACCGCAGCCAGCACGCCAAATGGCGTGACGATCATGGCCATGATCAGGGTCATCATCACGGTGCCGAAGATGGCCGGGAAGATACCACCCTCGGTGTTGGCTTCACGTGGGTCGTCGCTGAGGAATTCCCAGACCTTGGCGAAGTAGGTGCCCATCTTGCTGAAGCCGGACATGCCGTTCGGCTGGATGGCGTGCACCACCTTGCTCAGGTTGATTTCCACTTCACGGCCATTGCCGTCGCGGGCCACCAGGCTGTCGCGGGCGAAGGCCTGGTGCAAGCCCAGCAAGCGGTCCTCGATGGCCTTGTAGCGGCTATTCAGTTCGGCGCGCTCGGCGTCCATGTCGGCCTGGGCGGCGGCGTCCAGCTTGCCGTCCAGCTCCAGCTTGCGACCGTGCAGGCGCAGGCGCTCGAGGCCATGGTTGATGGCACCGATGTCTTTCTTTTCGAGGGTTTGCAGTTCGCTGTTGAGCTGGTTGGCGCGCTTGAGGCGGGCTTGCAGCTCGCCCCAGGCCGCCGGGCCTTGGGCAACCACGCGGCCCTCTTCCTTGACGCTGACCAGGTAGCCGTAGAAGTTGCCCCACTCGCGGCGCTCGAGGGCGATCAGGTCGGCCGGGCGCTGCTCGTCGACCAGCCAGTCGCCGACCACCCAGGTGAAGTCGTTGCCGTTGAGGTCGCGGTTACCCACCTTGACCAGCTCGCGGGTCATGAACTCCGGGCCGTCGTCCGGCACCGGCAAGCCGGCGCCCTTGAGCCGGGCACGCGGTACTTCTTCCTTCTGTACCACTTCGCCGATGACAATGTGGTCGGCCTGGCCCGGCACCTTGTAGGTGGCCTGGATCAAGTCGGCCGGCCAGAAGTGGCCCAGGCCGCGCACGGCGATCACCGCCAGCAGGCCGACGGTCATGATCACCGCCATGGCCACCGCGCCACCGCTGATCCAGACGCCTGGGGCGCCGCTCTTGAACCAGCCTTTGAGGGAATCCTTTTTCACGGATCGCTACCTTTCTATCAAAGCGACGAGTATTTCTTGCGCAGACGCTGGCGAATCAGCTCGGCCAAGGTGTTCATGACGAAGGTGAACATCAGCAGCACGAGAGCGGCGAGGAACAGCACGCGATAATGGCTGCCGCCGACTTCCGACTCAGGCATTTCCACCGCCACGTTGGCGGCCAAGGTGCGCATGCCTTCGAACAGGTTCAGTTCCATCACCGGGGTGTTGCCAGTGGCCATCAGCACGATCATGGTCTCGCCCACCGCACGGCCCATGCCGATCATCAGCGCCGAGAAGATGCCCGGGCTGGCGGTGAGGATGACCACGCGGGTCAGGGTCTGCCACGGCGTCGCACCCAGGGCCAGGGAGCCCAGGGTCAGGCTGCGCGGCACGCTGAACACGGCGTCTTCGGCGATCGAGTAGATGTTCGGGATGACCGCGAAGCCCATGGCGATACCCACCACCATGGCGTTGCGCTGGTCATAGCGCAGGCCGAGGGTGTGCTCGATCCACAAACGCATGTCACCGCCGAAGAACCAGCTTTCCAGGTACGGGCTGACAGCCAGGGCCATCCAGCCGATCGCCAGGATCACCGGGATCAGGATCGCCGCTTCCCAGCCATCCGGGATGCGCAGGCGGATCGACTCCGGCAGGCGGCTCCAGGCGAAGCCCGTCAGCAGAATGCCCAGCGGCATGATCAGGAACAGGCTGAACACGCCTGGCAAGTGGCCTTCCAGGTACGGCGCAAGGAACAGGCCGGCGAAGAAGCCAAGGATCACCGTCGGCATCGCTTCCATCAGTTCGATCACCGGCTTGACCTTGCGGCGCATGCCCGGGGCCATGAAGTAGGCGGTGTAGATGGCGGCGGCAATGGCCAGCGGGGCCGCCAGGATCATCGCGTAGAACGCGGCCTTGAGGGTACCGAAGGTCAGCGGCGACAGGCTCAGCTTGGGTTCGAAGTCAGTGTTCGAAGCGGTCGACTGCCAGACGTATTTAGGCTCGTCATAGTTTTCGTACCAGACCTTGCCCCACAGCGCGCTGAAGGAGATTTCCGGGTGCGGGTTGCGCAGGCTCAGCGGCAGCAGCTTGCCGCCTTCTTCGATGATGATGCGGTTGGCACGCGGCGACAGGGCCAGGATGCCTGCGCCTTCGGCAGCCTGCTCGACCAGCAGGGTGCGGTGCGCGGTGCTGTGGAACACGCCGAGCTTGCCGTCGGTGTCCAGGGCGATGAAGCCCTTGCGGCGCTCTTCGGCGTCGATCTGGACGATCGGTGCCTTGCCCAGCTGGAAGGTGCGGATCTGCTGGAAGCGCTGTTCGCCATCCGGGTCACGGGCCATGAACCACTGGGCCAGACCGCCCTTGGAGTCACCGATGATCAGCGAAATGCCGCCAACCAGCTGGGCGGTAGCGGTGACTTCAGTGTCGGCGCTTTCAGTCAGTTTGTAGCGGCCATTGAGGCTCTTGTCGCGCAGGCTGAAGACATCGGCGGTGGCGCGACCGTTGATCACGTACAACCACTGCTGACGCGGGTCTATGAAGATGTTCTTCACCGCTTCGGTCATCTGCGGCAATTCGATGCGGTTCTGCTCGGTACTGGTCTCACCGGTCAGCATGTTTTCAGTCCGCGACAGCTCGACCACTTGCAGGTGCGCACCGGTCGAACCGGCCAGCACCAGGGTTTCGCCGTTGACGTTGACACTCACGTGCTCCAGCGCACGGCCCTGCTCGTCGAGCACAAACGGCGCCTGGCCGTACGGGTAGTCGATGCCTGGAGTGATGGTCTTCTTGTTGTCCGGGTAGGTGATCTTGTAGGCGTGGTGGAACACCAGTGCCTGACCATTGGACAGACCGAGCACGATCAGCGGGCTACCCGGCTGGTCGGCGCTGATCGAAGTGACCTGGGTACCTGCCGGCACCGGCAGGTCGACACGCTTGAGCTCTTTACCGCCCTTGGTGTCGAAGAAAATGGCCTGACCCTTGTCCGAAACGCGCATGCCAACCAGGTTCTGCTCTTCAAGGGCGATCATCATTGGCTTGCCGGCATCCTGTTGCAGCCAGGTCGGCTCCAGGGCCTGCTTGCTGGTCAGCTCAGCGCCCTGGAACAATGGCAGCACCACATAAGCCAGGTAGAAGAAGATCAGCGTGATGGCTGCCAATACGGCAAGCCCGCCCACCAGTACATACCAGCGTGTCAGCCGGTCCTTGAGGGCGCGCATCCGGCGCTTGCGTTGCAACTCGGGCGTATTGAAGTCAATCCGCACGGGCGGTGAATTTGGGGTCATTGTGGAATTGGCCAGATCATTCATGCGCACACCCTAGCGGTCCCGTATGACAAAAACATGACAGTGTGTTGACGTGACAAAGCCCGCCGCGCAGGAACCCTGGCTTCGGACTCGGAAAAGCGTGGAAGAGGCCGGCCTTGGGGTTCCGGCCTCTTCTCAGTTACTTACTTCTTTGCAACATTGTCGCTGTGGGACAGGCCCAGGTCAGCCAGGGTCTTGTCGACCACTTTGGCCGGCAGCGGGATGTAGCCATCCTTCACCACGACCTGCTGGCCAGCTTGCGACAGCACCAGCTTGACGAACTCGGCTTCCAGCGGGGCCAGAGGCTTGTTCGGTGCCTTGTTGACGTACACGTACAGGAAGCGCGACAGCGGGTACGAGCCGTTCAGGGCGTTGGCTTCGTTATCCTCAATGAACTCGCCGCCTTCTTTCTTGGCCAGTGCCACGGTCTTGACGCTGGCAGTCTTGTAGCCGATGCCCGAGTAGCCAATGCCGTTCAGCGAGGAGCTGATCGACTGCACGACCGAAGCCGAGCCAGGTTGTTCGTTGACGCTAGGCTTGAAGTCGCCTTTGCACAGGGCTTCTTCCTTGAAGTAGCCGTAGGTGCCCGATACCGAGTTGCGGCCGAACAGCTGAACCGGCTTGTTGGCCAGGTCGCCGGTCACGCCCAGGTCACCCCAAGTCTTGACTTCGGCTTTGGCGCCGCACAGGCGGGTGGACGAGAAGATGGCATCAACCTGGGCCATGGTCAGGCCTTTGATCGGGTTGTCCTTGTGCACGAACACGGCCAGGGCGTCGACGGCGACCGGGATCGCGGTTGGCTTGTAGCCGTACTTCTGCTCGAAGGCCTGCAGCTCGACGTCCTTCATCTTGCGGCTCATCGGGCCGAGGTTGGCGGTGCCTTCGGTCAGCGCGGGTGGCGCAGTCGAGGAACCGGCAGCCTGAATCTGGATGTTTACGTTCGGATATTCCTTCTTGTAGGCCTCGGCCCACAGAGTCATCAGGTTCGCGAGGGTGTCGGAACCGACGCTGGAGAGGTTGCCCGATACACCGGTGGTCTTGGTGTAGGTCGGGATTGCAGGGTCGACAGCGGCTACCGCGTTGGCGGTCGCAACGCCAGCGGCGGCAAAGGTGAGGGCCGCCATCAAACGCTTCAGTTTCATGCCTTGCTCCTAGCAGGAATATTTGGGGTGTTGGATGGAACGGGGCCAAGTATCTGCAGGCCGCATGAATACGATATGACTCAATTGTGACAAATGGATGAAAGGCCATCACTCGAATTTTGAGCATGGCCTTCGCGGATGCGACTCCATGCTATAGCTCACGACGGTCTCTGAACGCGATATATACAGGTGGCAAGCCGGTGTCGGGCGGAAACACCACGACGTAGTCATCGAATTGCACCTGAGACAGATCGGCGAAGCGTTCGATCAGCGGCACCTTTGGCATGTGCAGGAAGCCAATGCTCGGTGGCTTTGCCTGGTCCCTGAGTACATAGGGCGCACGCTCCGTGTACCACAACACGGTCACAGGCGACTGCCCCTCGCTGGTAAAGGAAAACACCTGCCGCGTACCATCCCAGGCAGCCGGCCGTACGCGCACCCTCGAAGGGACGACAGCCCCCTGGGTGAGCGTCATGACCACATGGGAGTAACGGCTGAATGGCTTGACGCCCGTGCTGGTGAGAGAGCCAACGCCGCTAACCGTGGAGCACAAGCGTACGGGCAAATCCACCTCGGCCCTTTCTGCAGCCAGGGCTGCCCAGTCCAGATCCTCGCCGGTGAATAGCTCATCCAACGGCACCGTCATGGCAAAACGTGGGTCATCGCTTGGCGTACCCAGCACGAACTCGACAACATCCGCATAAGTGCCAGGATGCTCGCCTTGCACGGAGGTCGATTGCCACTCCAGTTCAGCTATTGCAGAACGGATACTTTTGGTCAGGTGATGCTGCTGTTGGGCCACTTCGCGGCTCAGGCCCTGCGCCGTCAGCAATGCCGGATGCAGGCCTGCCGCAGGTGCATGCGCCTGCAACGTCAGCGGCCCATGGCCTGGCCCGGTCAGCGTGGTTCTGGCCAGTTGGGCGATACGCGCCTCGAGGGTTTCGATCAGCGTCACCGCTCGGGCGTACAAGCCGGGATGGCGCGCCTGTACCGCCGCCAGCGCTGCCGCATGCCGCTGGCTGCCAGCGCTGATCTCCTGCAGCACCACGGCCTGAATCGGCGCGTTGAGGAATGAATTGGTGGCATCGCGCGCGGCGCCATCCCGTGCGAACTTGACCGACATCTGCAACCGCTCAAGCTGGTTTACTGCGCGCTTGGCCTGGTGCTGGGTGGTTTCCAGTGCACGCAACGTGGCTAGGCTGACAGCCAGTTGCTGCTCTGGCGTGTCGGCAATAGGGTCGGTGGCCAGTTGCTGCTCCAGTACGGCAAGTTGCTGCACTGACTGCTGTTCGGCGGAATGAACTTCTGCCACCAGTTTGCGCACTTTCTCCAGATTTAGGTTGGACGACTGACTGGCGCGCTGCTCGCGGGTCAGAGTCTGCCGAGGCGGTGGTGGCTGCAAAATCTGGCCCATGAAGGCCGGGCGGCCGTTTTGCTGGTGCCACGCCTTTACCGTTTGAACGACGTACGTAGGTGAGTTGACGTTGCCAGCTTCGTCAGCATCTGAATAGAACAAGAGATCGCTGCCAGCGGGATGGCCGACAATGCTGTTGAAGTGGGCGATCCACGCGTCATGCGAGGCCTTGTCGGCATTGTGATGCCATATAGCTTCGACAAAACCGAGAAAGGAATGCTCTTCGTACTGACCCAATTGAGACCTAAGCTCCATAATTATTACCTCATAATCTATGCACGATGAACTACTCACTCATCAGCTTGCTGTTGAAGTTCATTATTACTGCGGTCGTAGCCTGTTTTCTTCAGCGAAAACATCAGACCAGTCACATTCATGCCCACATCATATTCAAAGAGGACATATATATTTTCAAAACCAAAACTCGCAAGATCAAACTTGTCCCAGCCACCGCTTTCGCCTAAGGGCGATGGCATTTTATGGGGACCTTTCGACTCAATGGGCTCCCCTAAAATATTCAAGGTTACCTTACGACTTACACACATATCATAGGGCTCAGGGAGTCCTTGCTGATAGACAACTTTTGACGTCGCCGTCTCGGCCAGCGCAATCATCACCGATTCAAAATTTTGATCTTCTGCCCAAAAGCGCAGCTCCAAGCCTGGCATCAGCTCTCTATAAATAGATAAAGCACCGGGGTAAACCTCTATGAAATCGCCAGGAGGTATAACATCCCCGCTTACAAGCTCATCATGCGACTGACCAAGGCCCGTGAGATAAGCATTCAATCGCTTTGCATTCATTTGTAAAGTCCTATCTGCTGATGAAGAGCATGCAATTTCTGCCGAGCCTCTTCTATTTTAATTTCATCGAAACCATATTCAAGCAGCCCAGGCTTTAATGCATCCATGTTACTATCAACAGCCGCACGCAAGTCCGATGCATCTTTAAGTTGCCGCGCCACAGTATTTCTACCGCCATAGGTCTGACTAAACTTTCTGTGCACTTCTGCAGGAATCACTATGCTCGGAGCTGCTTCCAGTAAAGCTTTAAGCTCATGCGACCTCAATCCAGGCTTATTCTGGATCAAGAACCGTTCATAGGCTTTTCGTGAAACGATATGATCCACATCCATTCGATCATTGATGCTTCGGCGTCGTAGATCCTTGTACTCACCAACCTCAAGAGGCCTGGCTGGTTCGTAGTTGACCAGCCCTGGTTCGGGCAGATCTGTATCGCTGCCAAACCCAGGAATTATGGCCCCAGTTTCACTTGGATTTTCGCCCGGAAGTATTTCAAGACTTGGCCCCACGGGGTCGGTGGGCGCGCCTGGCAGGATGCCCGGTAGCGACGGCGCCTCCGGCAAACGCGTCGGGCCGAGCAGTTCTGCACCTGGGACCACTAGAGGTGTCCAGGTGCGCGTTGGCTGGCCTTGTACAACTGCCGGGTCAAAGGCCAGCGCCACACTGGAGGCAAACCAGGGCTGGAACGGCTGGACCACCGTCAGCACGCCCTGGGTATCGCTGGGCCTGTGGATACTCAGCTGGTCGAGGTTATAGAGGTCAGAGCCAACACCGGCGCCAGTTGCATGCCGCAGTTCGTACGACTGCCGCGCCCCGCTCCAACTCGCCTTCTGCGCGATGGGAGGAAAACCGCTGAGGATGCGTCGTTGGTTCAGTTCATCGAACTGCCCGAGCAACGCCTGCTCCGCTGCTATAGCCCGCCATACCGCACTTTCGAAAGCCGGCATACTGGTGAACTGGCGGCCGCGCAGCTGGTTGCCAACCTGTGCCGGCACTGCCACGCCAGCAGCGGCCGCATTGCCGGACCACCAGTTGCCAGCAACCGCCTGCCCTCTTCCGCTGACCACTCCAGTACCGGCTGGCGGCACCACGAAAGAGAAATACTGAGGGGGGTGGCCAGGAATACAGACAATGCAGTCGTCAAAGCGCAGGTCCACACCCGCACCTACTGGGACCACCTCCGGCGCAAGTGACAGCACTCTCCCCGTCGACCCAGCTTCTACTGGCACGGTATAACCACCGAGGACGATGGTCTTGCCAGTGGGTGTCTCAGCCTGGAGTTGGTAGGTTTCGGTCAGAGGATCGAAAACGGCATTTCTGACCCGTACCTCGGACGCGATCCCGGCGCCTGTCGACGCCACCGCGACACCACTGCCTCCCGGCAGGTGCTCGATCTTGATGCGACTCGAGAGACGGGCCGAACCACCAGCATTGGCGATAGCCTGAAGGTCCTGCCCAGCCTCAACGCCCAGCAGATCAGCACGTACCCCCAGCCCTTCGAGTCGTCGCCGACGCTGGTCGGCAGTCAACTCGCCATCGCCGAGCATCGGCGAATGCACCATGGCGGTAACCGCCAGGCTCACGGCCTGACCGGCACGGATCGCTGCAACCCTGAACACTTCCTTCGCCGCATTGGCGATGGCCTGCTGGATGGCAGTGGCCACTTCCAACGCAACCTGTGCGCCGCCCTGGGTGAGCAACACACCACCGGCCTGGGCTGCGGCCACCGGAGCCGTCAGCGTGGCGGCATCTTTCAGCCGTTGCAGGCGCCGATCTTCATCCGCCTGTTGCTTGTAACGAACCCGTGCTTCGCGCTGTTCAGCGTATTGGCGCTGCTCTTCCCAGCGTGCCTCCCTCTCCCTCCATAGCTGTTGCTGCGTAGCATGCTCGGCCAGCAATGCAGCCGAACGCTGCGACAACTGCCTGATGGCCTCTTCCAGCAACTGCGCTTCCTGGACTGCCAGATAGGCCGCTTCCCAATCGCGATGCAGTTGCTGCATATGCTCTGCGGTCGCCAGGCCTGACAGCCGCGCGGCATAGGCGTCCGCGCTTGCACCCGGGCCAGCGAAAGCAGCCGCTCGTGCCTGATACTCGGCCAGCGCGCCTTGCTTTGCCGCAATGAGCCCTTCTGTCTCGTTACGTGCCTTGGTGATCTGATAAAGCTGCCAGCGTTCGCTACCGTCATGTTCCGGGCGCTTGCGTGCTGCATCGATTTCGCCTTGAAGCGCCTGGGTCAACCCCTGAGCCTGGCCTGCGAAATGGGCGTCAAGCTGCACGCGCCGGCCTTCTCGTGCCTGGCTGTAGGCAGCCACTCGCTGTCGATGGGCGAGCGCTTGTGCTTCGGCGCTTGCAGCCGCAGCCGCGGCCTGGCGTGCTTGCTGTTCGGCCTGCGCCTTGGCCAGCGCAGCAGCGCGTGCTCTCGCCCGCTTTTTTCGGCGACGTCGGCTGGAACCGCCAAAGCCACCACCGAAGCCACCGCCACCACCAATGCTGAAGAAGCCACCCCCGCCAGCGCTTGAACCGGAAGAGCCTGGGGTGATGACAACTTCACCTGTTGAATTGTCGTTAAAAGTGTCCTGAGCCATACAGAGTCTCCTTGTCTGTATGGCCGATCGTTGTGAAAAAGCGGTATGACGCTGCGTTACTTGTTTATATATACCCAGCCGAAGACCAATCCCCTCTTTATATTCACTGATACCAAAATAGATATTTCCTACTAGTTGAATTGAAGCTTCTTACAGCGACAAAAACAGCACACAATGAAACAAATCCGCACTGGCACAGGACTCTGTCGAATGCAATTCTATGGGTGAAGCATTTACCAATCACACTTGATCATTAGCAGCGAAATCCATGCCTGATAAATACATTCACGAGAACACTTTCACCCTGCCAACCATTTGGCCAGAAATCCTCATCGAGACCTTAATAAAGAAGCACCCAAGGCTCAGCTTTGCCAAGACCAAGGAAATACTACTTGGAACACCCTCGATCGTTTTGCCCGAATCCCTATTGCCAAAATTCGATTTGGCGTTTCATCTCGTCAGGAACAAGAGGCACGCCTCAGACGCTCAGCCTGGGGATATATTGGCTGAGGTCGACCTGTTTTTCATCGCTTTAAAAATGGCTTGGCCGGACAAAGCCACAGAACTCGAATGCTCCAAGCTGGAAGTAATTCGCCTTTATCAGAACGGGGGATGGGTAAATTGAACCGATCAATAATTGATATCTGGATAGAGCGCCTTGACCACCCGCACGCTTCTTTAGTGACGCTGGGCCATTTGCCAGATATACCTCTTGAAGTGGCATTTATGGGGCAAACGTCAGAAACTGCCACTCCTCTCCCCGGTCTCGAACTGGAGTTTTCAACGGAACCGTCAATATTGAAATGCGTGCACATCAACGTGATAAGAACAATCCCTCAGGATCATCCCTATCAAGGTACGCTACCCGAACGATTACAAGGACTTACAACCAGAAAAAAAGTCACCGAGAGGTTCGGACCTTCGTCCTTGTCACAGCCTCCCCTGCGAATGCCCTCGCCCTTGGGCGATACCGGAGGCTGGGACGTGTTTGTCTGGGAAAACACAAACAACGCCCCCACTTTCGTGATGTTCCAATACAACGCCGAGTTACAGGTTTGCGACTTGGCCTTCTTCAGGGAGGGCGTCGGGTCTGAAACTCAACGCTTCTTCGCCAGCAAATAGAGGCCAACCAGCAAGCCGAGCACACACAAGCCAGCCACATAGTAGGCCGGCGCCATCGGGCTCACCTTCAGCAAGGCCGTCACCACCATCGGCGTCAAGCCACCAAAGATGGCGTAGGCCACGTTGTAGGAGAACGACAACCCGCTGAAGCGCACCACCGCCGGGAACGCCTTGACCATCACGTACGGCACTGCGCCGATCACACCCACGCACAATCCGGTCACCGCATACAGCGGGAACAGCAGCTCAGGATGGGTCGGCAAGCTGTGATAGAAGGTCCAGGAGCTGGCCAGCAGCAGCAGGCTGCCGATCACGAACACCCGGCCCGCCCCGAAGCGGTCGGCCAGGCTGCCGGCGCCGATGCAGCCGAAGCTGAGCAGCACGATCGCCAGGCTGTTGGCCTTGAGCGAGTCGGTGGGGCTGACGTGGTAGATGCTCTGCAGCAGTGCCGGGGTCATCAGGATCACCACCACGATGCCCGCCGAGAGCATCCAGGTCAGCAGCATCGACAGGATGATCGGGCCACGGTGGTCGCGCAGCACCGCGCGCAGCGGCAGCTCCTCGGCCAGCGCCTTGCGCTGCTGCATCTCGGCGAACACCGGGGTTTCGTGCAGCCAGCGGCGCAGGTACACCGAGAACAGGCCGAACACGCCGCCGAGCAGGAACGGAATACGCCAGGCGTAATCGGCTACTTCTTCGGCGCTGTAGAGGGTGTTGATCAGGGTCGCCACCAGCGAGCCGAGCAGGATGCCCGCCGTCAGGCCGGCGGTCAGGGTGCCGCAGGCGTAGCCAGTGTTGCGCGCTGGCACGTGCTCGGAAACGAACACCCAGGCGCCCGGCACCTCGCCACCGATGGCCGCGCCCTGGATCACCCGCATCAGCAGCAACAGGATCGGCGCCCACAGGCCGACCTGTGCATACGTCGGCAGCAGGCCCATGATCAGGGTCGGCAGGGCCATCATGAAGATGCTCAGGGTGAACATCTTCTTGCGCCCGAGCAGGTCGCCGAAGTGGGCCATGACGATGCCCCCCAGCGGTCGTGCCAGATAGCCGGCGGCGAAAATGCCGAAGGTCTGCATCAGGCGTAGCCACTCAGGCATGTCGGCGGGGAAGAACAGCTTGCCGACCACCGTGGCGAAGAACACGAAGATGATGAAGTCGTAGAACTCCAGGGCTCCGCCCAGGGCGGACAGTGAGAGGGTCTTGTAGTCACTGCGGGTCAGCGGCCGCGAGGGCTGCTCGATACTGCTCGGCACGGAGGTCATCGCTCGTCTTTCTCTTGTAGGTCATGCAGGCCGCTTGGCACGCGGCTTCTGGATTGGGGCGAGGAGCGAAGATAGCAAATTGCCGAGCTGCGCTGAAAGCGATACAAAATCCATACACATATTCATAAATACGCGGTCGTCGCTGGACGATTGGCTATATATACTGGCCGCTCGTAGGAAAAGGTTGCTTTAACTGTGGGAAGTTGTGCGAAAACGCCGGTCGTGATGTCAGACGGTTTCGCAGAGTTTCCCTATGGCCGCCCAGCAAAACGGAATCGGCGTAGTATGTTGTCAGCTGAATCGTTTTCCCGGCCTTGCGCCACACCAACGAAAGCGTCACGGGTCAGAGGCCCCATCGCATGATTGAGCTCGAACAAGAAGATCCTATCCCGCAAGGCGACCTGGCCTTGCAGATCACCGCACTGCCGCGCGAAACCAATGGCTTCGGCGACATCTTCGGCGGCTGGCTGGTCGCACAGATGGACCTGGCCGGCACCGCCATGGCCAGCCGCGTCGCTGGCGGCCGGGTGGCGACGGTATCCATCGACCGCATGGCCTTCCTGGTGCCGGTGGCCGTGGGCGCACAACTGTCGTTCTATACCCAGACCCTGGAAATCGGCCGCAGCTCGATCCGCATGATGGTCGAGGTGTGGAGTGACGACCCGCTGTCCAGCGAGTGGCGCAAGGTTACCGAAGCGACATTCGTGTTCGTCGCCATCGATGGCAGTGGCCGAACCCGCTCGGTGCCTCGTCGCTGAGCCTCGCGAGCGGTAAACTCATTGCACGTCACCGGGTCCAAGGGCCCACAGGCAATCAATGAGACGAGCGAAATGGCTACCTTCAAGGTCGAATCCGAGCAACACGGCGAACTCAACTGCTGGCGCATCAGCAGCGACCACGCCGAACTACTGATCGCCCAGCAGGGCGCGCAGATCCTCAGCTACCAGCGTGTTGGCGAGCCACCGCTGCTGTGGCTGAGCGACCAGGCCATCTTCCGCCAGGGCAAATCGGTGCGAGCCGGTGTGCCGGTGTGCTGGCCATGGTTTGGCAACTTGCAGCGCAATCCCGCATCAGTGCAGGCCATGTACCGTGGCGAGCAAGCTCCCGCCCATGGTTTGGCGCGTACGCGTGACTGGCAATTGCTGGGCGTCGAACAAAAAGACGATGACCTGCACATCGAATTCGAGCTGCCAGAGGCCCAGGGTGACCTGCCGGGTTGGCCGCACGATGTCGAGCTGAAGCTGCAGGTCGTCCTAGGTGACGCGCTCACCATATCCCTGACCAGCCGCAACACGGGTAACAGCCCCGTGACCATCAGCCAGGCCCTGCACAGTTACTTTGCCGTCAGCGACGTCCGCCAGGCGCGGGTCGAAGGGGTCGAGGGGCTGCAGTACATCGAGACCCTCGCCGACTGGGAACAGCGCCAGCAGCAGGGTGCGCTGACGTTTGCCGGGGAAACCGACCGGATCTACCTGGATACGCCGCAGACTCTGAGCATTGTCGATCCGCACTGGAAGCGGCGGATCACCTTGACCTGCAGCGGGTCGCGCTCGGCGGTGATCTGGAACCCCTGGACCGAGCGGGCCAAGGAGCTGGCGGACATGGCCGATGACGGCTGGCAGCGGATGCTGTGCATCGAGACGGCAAATGTCTGGGATGATGTGGTGGAGCTAAAACCCGGTGCCGGCCGATCGCTGCAGGTCCGGATTGGCAGCGCTGAGATCTGACTCCCGCATTAACTTCGTCGCGGGCGGGCAAGCCCGCGAAGAGGCCGGTACTGGCGATCAGAGGTCGGCGTCTTCCACCACCCTCACCTTCCCCGCATCCAGCGCATAAGCCGCATCGGCCAGGTCATTGCTGACCTTCTCCACCTTCAACTTGCCGCTGACCCAAAGCGGTGTGTAGATGTCATCGATCTTCAAGCCCTTCGGATACCGCACCAGCACCAGCTGGTTGGGCGGCGGCGGCGGCACGTGGATGCACGCGCCCGGGTAGGGTACGAGGAAGAACAAGGTGCTGTTGCCCTTGGCGTCGCTTTCCAGCGGCACCGGGTAGCCGCCCAGGCGAATGTCCTTGCCGTTCATGGCGGCCACGGTCTTGGTCGAATACATCACCGCCGGCAGGCCCTTGCTCTGCTTGAGGCCGCCCTTGGTAGTGAAAGTGCCATTGGCTTCCGGCGAGTTGTGGTCGATTTCGGGCATCTCTTCGAGCGCCTTCTGGTCCGACTTGGGCATCAGCTCGAGCCAGTCGGTTTCGGGCAGTTCGGCATGGGCCAGGGTGCTGGCCAGAAGCAACGGAATGAGGAAAAGGGCACGCATGGAAATGCTCGGCAACTCGGGATGAATTGCCGGGCATTCTAACCAGTATTCAGCGTTTCTTGATGAATCCGTAGATCACCAGAAGGATGACCGCACCGACCAGCGCACCGATGAATCCTGCGGCCTGGCCTGCCTGGTAGATCCCCAGCGCCTGGCCGCCATAGGTGGCGAGCAGGGAACCGGCGATACCCAGCAGAATGGTCATGATCCAGCCCATGCTGTCGTCGCCCGGCTTGATGAAGCGGGCCAGCAGGCCAACGATAAGACCGATGAAGATGGTTCCAATGATGCCCATGGCAATCCCTCTGCAGTGAAAATGGAACAAGCCAAAGCCTAGACAGCGCTTTGGGTTGTTGCCATTTTCAGAGAGCAGACCCCAGGCAGAAGTTCGATCAGTTGCTGATCAGGGCTTCTACTTCGGCAATCTTGGCCGTCAGGCTGACCATGTCCTGGCAGCGCAGGGTGGCGTGGCCGACCTTGCGCCCGACCTTGAAGGCCTTGCCGTAGTGGTGCAAGTGGCAGCCGTCGATGGCCACGACTTTTTCAACCGCCGGCACTTCGCCGATGAAGTTGAGCATGGCGCTTTCGCCGACCTTGGCGGTCGAACCCAGCGGCAGGCCGGCCACGGCGCGCAGGTGGTTCTCGAACTGGCTGCACTCGGCGCCTTCGATGGTCCAGTGCCCGGAGTTGTGCACGCGCGGGGCGATTTCGTTGGCCTTCAGGCCACCATCGACCTCGAAGAACTCGAAGGCCATCACGCCGACATAATCCAGTTGCTTGAGCACGCGACCAACATAATCTTCGGCCAGGCTCTGCAGTGGGTGTGCCTGGCTGGCCACCGACAGTTTCAGGATGCCGCTCTCGTGGGTGTTGTGCACCAGCGGGTAGAAGCGGGTTTCGCCATCGCGGGCACGCACGGCCACCAGCGATACTTCGCCAGTGAACGGCACGAAGCCTTCCAGCAGGCAAGGCACGCTGCCCAGTTCGGCGAAGGTACCGACCACGTCTTCAGGCTTGCGCAGCACCTTCTGGCCCTTGCCGTCGTAGCCCAGGGTACGGGTTTTCAGCACGGCCGGCAGACCGATGCTGGCGACTGCCGCGTCAAGGTCTGCCTGCGAGAGGATGTCGGCGAAGGCCGGGGTCGGGATGCCCAGGTCGCGGAACATGCTCTTCTCGAACAGGCGATCGCGGGCGATGCGCAGGGCCTCGGCACTCGGGTAAACCGGGACGAACTGCGACAGGAAAGCCACGGTCTCGGCCGGGACGCTCTCGAATTCGAAGGTCACCAGGTCGACTTCGTCGGCCAGCTGACGCAGGTGGTCCTGGTCGCCATAGTCGGCACGCAGGTGCTCGCCCAGCGCGGCGGCACAGGCGTCTGGCGCCGGGTCGAGGAAGGCGAAGTTCATGCCCAGCGGGGTACCCGCCAGGGCCAGCATGCGGCCCAGCTGGCCGCCACCGATTACACCGATCTTCATGGGTTCAGCCTCAAGCCTGGCGCGGGTCTGGATTGTCCAGCACGGTGTCGGTCTGCTCGGTGCGGAACTGCTTCAGTGCCGCGTGATACTGCGGGTACTTTGCACCGAGGATGCTCGCCGACAGCAGTGCGGCGTTGACGGCGCCAGCACGGCCGATGGCCAGGGTGGCAACCGGCACGCCAGCAGGCATCTGCACGATCGACAGCAGTGAATCGACGCCCGACAGCATCGACGACTGGACTGGCACGCCCAGCACCGGCAGGTGGGTCTTGGCGGCACACATGCCTGGCAGGTGGGCAGCGCCACCGGCACCCGCAATGATCACCTCGATGCCACGCCCTTCGGCCTCTTCGGCGTACTGGAACAGCAAGTCCGGGGTGCGGTGGGCGGAAACCACCTTCACTTCGTAGGGAATGCCGAGTTTTTCCAGCATATCGGCGGTGTGGCTAAGGGTGGACCAATCGGACTTGGAGCCCATGATCACGCCAACCAGTGCACTCATCGTCGAGCCTCTCCTGCAAGCGCCTTCTGGCGCGCTAAAAGCAACAAGCCACGCAGGTGGACCGGCGTGGCTTGTCATACGGATTCTGAATCGACCGGGTCGGTCGAAGGCGCGGGATTGTAGCGTATTTCTGGGCGGGCCGCCCACCCCCATAAGCACATGTCAGATCAAAGGGCAAGCTGTCTCGCGGGACAAGTTTTCTGCGGTCCGCCAGCCAAGCGCCAGGCCTTCCAAGTGCCTCTCGCGCCAGCGATGCCGGAATCTCAACACTTCCCACAATGGAGGTTCCACCATGCCCTGCATCAAAAGTCTCGCCACCTTGATATTGCTGGCGTGCGCCCTGCGCGTGCCAGCAGCCATCGCCAGCGAAACCCTGATCATCCACGTATACCTGCACGATGAACTCGCATCGGTCAGTGAACAAGCGCTGTACCGCGATTACCTGAAACACTGGGAAGACGAGATGCACGCATTCACCTCGCAGCCGATTGAGGTGATCTACCATCGCGATATTCCGGGCATCACCGATATCGAATACGCCGCAAGCAACAATGCCCAATCGACACTTCAGGCCTTTCATAACGCCGTGGCCGAACTCAGGTTCCAGGAATATCCAGGAGGCATCAACAAGTCGATCCTGGTGACCGAGAACGGCTACGAGCTACTCAACAACGGCAACACGTTGCAAGGGCTGGCACAGTTCGAAGGCAACTACGCCATCGCCTCTCGCACCAGTTACGCCAGCCTTGGACACGAGATCGGCCACATGCTCGGGGCCACTCATGAACACGCAGAAACCATCAGGACGCCGCTGCTGGTCAAATGCGAGACGTATGTCTACCCGGAACGCGCCTGGGACCGATCAAACTGTTACCACTACAGCGATGCCAATCGACTGAACATCGTTGCGCACCTGCGTAGCCATCAACAGTGACGGTCAAGCCTCGCCCTGACTGACAGCCGACTCGAGCTTGCGCCATAGCAGCCTGACATTAGCCTTGCGCACCAAGGCGCAACGATATAGACGGATCTCTAGCGGCACATGCCATTGGGTGCCACCACATATCGCCAGTTCGCCACGCTCCAGTTCGCCGCGCATCGATAAGCGCGGCACCCAGGCAATGCCCATCCCTTCGAGCGCCATGCTTTTCAGACTATCGGCCATCGCGGTTTCATAAACGGTGGTATAGCGCAGGTTGCGCTGGCGCAAGAGCAGGTTCACCGAACGGCCAAGGAAGGCACCAGCGCTATAGGCCAACAACGGCACGCTGCTGTCGGCCTCAAGGTCGAAAAGCGGCTTGCCGTCGGTATCCACTGCGCACACCGGAAGCATTTCGGTGGTGCCCATGTGCAGCGACGGGAAGATCTCGGCATCCATCTGCAGGGCGGCGTCAGGGTCATAGAACGCCAGCATCAGGTCGCAGCCCCCTTCCCTTAATGCATGCACCGCGTCCCCGACGTTAGTCGCAACCAGGCGGGTGGCAATGTTCAGACCATCATTGCGCAACTGGGCTACCCAGCGAGGGAAAAAGCCAGATGCCAGGGAGTGCGCGGCAGACACCTGGATCACCTCACCCTGGCCACCTTCAAGGTGATGCAAATGGCGGAGAACTTCGCTCAACTGGTCGACAACGGTACGCGCAGTGACCAGAAACAACTGCCCTGCCTCGGTCAGCTCGATCGGTGTGCGGGAACGATTCACCAAGGTTAGCCCCAGCGCCGCTTCCAGGCTGCGTATACGCCGGCTGAAGGCGGGTTGGGTGACGAAACGTCGCTCGGCCGCCTGGGAAAAACTGCGGGTGGAGGCCAGAGCACTGAAGTCCTCCAGCCACTTGCTTTCGAGGTTCATGAAGCAGATCTCCCGGCGTGCACCAAAATGGAACACGCTCGAATGTCAATTGGCGTCACATGAAACACTATGCCGTTTGTGCATAGGTTAGCGTGCAACAGCATTGGCCGCAAAATCCCCTTCACGCCTAGGATTGGCGCCATTCCGGCATGTGCCGGGTCAAAATCGAGATGATATCCATCATGTCCTCCGCTGCATCGTTCCGCGTCGAAAAAGATCTGCTTGGTACCCTTGAAGTCCCTGCCGATGCCTACTACGGCATCCAGACCCTGCGCGCTGCCAACAACTTCCATCTCTCCGGTGTTCCGCTGTCGCACTACCCGAAGCTGGTCGTGGCCCTGGCCATGGTCAAGCAGGCTGCTGCCGACGCCAACCGTGAGCTGGGTCACCTGAGCGATGCCAAGCACGCTGCCATCAGTGCAGCCTGCGCCCGCCTGATCAAAGGCGATTACCACGAGCAGTTCGTGGTGGACATGATTCAGGGTGGTGCCGGTACTTCCACCAACATGAACGCGAACGAAGTCATTGCCAACGTCGCGCTGGAGGCCATGGGCCACCAGAAGGGTGAGTACCAGTACCTGCACCCGAACAACGACGTGAACATGGCGCAGTCGACCAACGACGCCTACCCGACCGCTATCCGCCTGGGCCTGCTGCTGGGCCACGACGCCCTGCTGGCCAGCCTCGACAGCCTGATCCAGGCCTTCGCTGCCAAAGGCAAGGAATTCGACCACGTACTGAAGATGGGCCGTACCCAGCTGCAGGACGCTGTGCCGATGACCCTGGGCCAGGAATTCCGTGCCTTCGCCACCACCATGAGCGAAGACCTGCAGCGCCTGCGCTCGCTGGCTCCGGAACTGCTGACCGAAATCAACCTGGGCGGTACCGCCATCGGTACCGGCATCAACGCCGACCCAGGCTACCAGGCCCTGGCCGTACAACGCTTGGCCACCATCAGCGGCCAGCCGTTGGTACCGGCTGCCGACCTGATCGAAGCCACCTCCGACATGGGCGCCTTCGTACTGTTCTCCGGCATGCTCAAGCGTACCGCGGTCAAGCTGTCGAAGATCTGCAACGACCTGCGCCTGCTGTCCAGCGGCCCACGCACCGGCATCAACGAGATCAACCTGCCAGCACGTCAGCCAGGCAGCTCGATCATGCCAGGCAAGGTCAACCCGGTTATCCCGGAAGCCGTCAACCAGGTGGCCTTCGCCATCATGGGCAACGACCTGGCCCTGACCGTCGCCGCCGAAGGTGGTCAGCTGCAGCTGAACGTGATGGAGCCGCTGATCGCCTACAAGATCTTCGACTCGATCCGCCTGCTCCAGCGCGCCATGGACATGCTGCGCGAGCACTGCATCGTCGGCATCACTGCCAACGAACAGCGCTGCCGTGAACTGGTCGAGCACTCGATCGGCCTGGTCACCGCCCTGAACCCTTACATCGGCTACGAAAACGCCACCCGTATCGCTCGCGTTGCCCTGGAAACCGGCCGCGGCGTACTGGAACTGGTGCGTGAAGAGAAGCTGCTGGACGACGCGATGCTCGACGACATCCTGCGTCCGGAAAACATGATCGCTCCACGTCTGGTTCCGCTGAAGGCGTAACTCAGACCGCTGCAAACAGTCTCACCAGGTCGAGGGACTAGACACCTCTCAACCTTTCAAAGGCCCGAGCGCACGCTCCGGGCCTTTTTTTTCGCCTCATGAATACCGCGCCAGCCATGCCGTGCCGGTATCGGCACACAACTTGCTCCATAATGCCTCCCAGGCCCACGGGATGACCGAGCATGCTGCACAGCCACCTGACCACCCTCAACGCGGTTTCGCTGATCCTCAACCTGTTCCGGGAAGAAGGCTGCGAGGCGACGACGTTGCTCGCCGGCAGCGGCATAGGCCCGGCCGACCTGGGCCATAGCGACGCACGCATCACCACCCAGCAAGAGTTGCAGGTTTGCGCCAATGCCGTGGCCCGGCGCGAAGAAATCGGCCTGGAACTGGGCCGGCGCATGCATGTGTCGTGCTACGGCATGCTCGGTTACGCCCTGCTCTCCAGTGCCACTTTGGGTGACGCCTTGCGCCTGGCGCTGCACTATCCGGCACTGCTGGGAACAGTCTTCAAGCTGCGCTTGGTCGATGATGGCCAGCGCGTCTGGTTCAGCGCCAGCGAATACCATGACAGCCCTGCCCTCGCCGCCTTCAATGCGGAGTTCTGCCTGGTGTCGTTGAAAGTGATATGCGATGACCTGCTCGGCCGCCCTCTGCCGCTGCTCGGCGCCCGCTTCGAGCACCCAAGGCCCGGCTACCATGGCCTCTACAGTGGCGCCTTCCAGTGCCCACTGGCCTTCGACGCCGAGGACAACGCCTTTGCCTTCGAACGGCGCTGGCTGGACATGCCATTGCCGCTGGCCGATCCGATTACCCACAAGGCCATGAGCGAGCGCTGCCGGCGCCTGAACCTGGAATTCACCGGGCGCCAGGCCTGGCTTGGGCGAATCCGCCAGCTCTTGCTGCAACAACTGGATGCGGCGCCGGGCCTGGAGGGGCTGGCGCGGCAGATGAACTGCTCCTCGCGGACCTTGCGCCGGCACCTGCAGGCACTGGGCTGCAGTTATCAACAACTGCTCGATGAGCTGCGCTTCGATCGGGCCAAGCAACTGCTGGCCGACGAGCAGATGCCGATCTACCGCATCGCCGAGACCCTGGGGTTCAGCGAGACTGCGAGTTTTCGCCATGCATTCCAACGCTGGAGCGGTGTCGCCCCCAGCCACTTCCGCGGTTGACCTGTGGTGGCCAACGAGCTTGGCCACATCGATCCCCTTTTGGCCGTTTGCGTCGTTCTCCGCCACCGGGCCGCCCGTGAAAATGGGCTTACGCCAGTACCCCCGGAGAACAACAAATGCTGACGATCTATTCCGATGATCACCGCCTGCACCATGGCCGCTGCGAGCTGATCGACGGCAAGCTGATGCCTTGCTTCGAAATGCCTTCACGCGCCGACCATGTCCTCGAACAAGTGAAAAAGCGCAACCTCGGCGACGTTCAGGGACCGACCGATTTCGGCCGCGCACCGCTGCAGCGCATTCACAGCGCCGACTACCTCGACTTCTTCCAGGGCGCCTGGGCGCGTTGGGCCGCGCTCGGCCACGACGGCGACCTGCTGCCATTC
Organism: Pseudomonas sp. SMN11; assembly: GCF_052041945.1. NCBI lineage: Bacteria > Pseudomonadati > Pseudomonadota > Gammaproteobacteria > Pseudomonadales > Pseudomonadaceae > Pseudomonas > Pseudomonas sp. SMN11. The sequence goes on from NZ_JBKGGW010000006.1 coordinate 72,984, forward strand.
ACCTGGCCGGCGCGCACCCTGCGCCAGGTCAAACCAACCGGCCTGCATGGCGAACTGGGCTACTACAGCTTCGACGCCGGCGCACCGATCACCGCTGGCACCTGGCAGGCCGCGTACAGCGCCGCGCAGGTCGCCCTGACCGCCCAGGCTGCCATCCAGCAAGGCGCTCACTCTGCCTTCGCCCTGTGCCGCCCACCAGGGCACCACGCCGCCGCTGAAGTCATGGGCGGCTATTGCTACCTGAACAATGCCGCGATCGCCGCCCAGGCCTTCCTCGACCAGGGCCGCGCCAAGGTGGCCATCCTCGACGTCGACTACCACCACGGCAACGGCACCCAGGACATCTTCTACCAGCGCAACGACGTGTTCTTCGCCTCGATCCACGGCGATCCAACGGATGAATTCCCGTTCTTCCTCGGCTATGCCGATGAAACGGGTGAAGGCGCAGGCGAAGGCTGCAACATCAATTACCCGCTGCCCGCCGGCAGTGACTGGACAGCCTGGAGCACGGCACTGGAGGACGCCTGCCAAAGCATCGCCGCCTATGACCCCGACGTGCTGGTGATCTCCCTCGGCGTGGACACCTTCAAGGACGATCCTATCTCCCAGTTCAAACTGGACAGCCCGGACTACCTGGAAATGGGCAAGCGCATCGCCCAGCTCGGCAAACCCACCCTGTTCGTGATGGAGGGTGGCTACGCTGTGGAAGAAATCGGTATCAACGCAGTCAATGTGCTGGAAGGCTTCCAGCGCGCCCAGCCAGGAGCCTGATCATGGTCCGACTCAAGCGTCTGCTCGCCCCGTTCATCGCTGCCACCCTGTTCACCGGTGCCCTGCAGGCTCACGCCGAGCAGCGCACCCTGCGTGTGTATAACTGGTTCGATTACATCACCCCGCAGACCTTGAGCGACTTCCAGAAGGACAGTGGCGTCAAGCTGATCTACGACATCTTCGACACCAACGAAGCGCTCGAAGCCAAGCTGCTCACCGGCAACTCCGGCTACGACGTGGTAGTGCCGTCCAACGTATTCCTCGCCAAGCAGATCGAAGCCGGGGTGTTCCAGCCGCTGGACCGCAGCAAGCTGCCGAACTGGCAGCACCTGGACCCGGCGCTGATGAAGCTGATCGAAGCCAACGACCCGGGCAACAAGTTCGCCGTGCCGTACATGTACGGCACGATCCTGATCGGCTTCAACCCGGACAAGGTCAAGGCTGTGCTCGGTGACAAGGCCCCGGTCGACAGCTGGGACCTGATCTTCAAGGAAGAGAACATCGCCAAGTTGAAGCAGTGCGGCGTCGCGTTGCTCGACTCACCGTCAGAGATCCTGCCGCTAGCCCTGCAGCATCTGGGCTTGCCACCCAACAGCGACAAGCCGGACGACTACAAGAAGGCCGAAGCGCTGTTGCTGAAGATCCGCCCGTACATCACCTACTTCCATTCCTCGAAGTACATGGCCGACATCGCCAACGGCGATATCTGCGTGGCGGTTGGCTACAGCGGCAGCTTCTCGCAGGCCGCCAACCGGGCGAAGGATGCGAAGAATGGCGTGGTGGTGGACATGCGCCTGCCCAAGGAAGGTGCACCGATCTGGTTCGACATGCTGGCGATCCCGAAGAACGCGGCGAACCCGGAGGATGCCCATGCATTCATCAACTACCTGCTGCGGCCTGAGGTGATCGCGCCGATCAGCGACTTCGTCGGCTACCCGAACCCGAACAAGGATGCCACCGACAAGGTCAGCCCGGCGATTCGCAACAACCCGAACCTGTACCCGACGGCGGAGGCGATGGCCAAGCTTTATACCCTCAAGCCGTTGACGCGTGAGGCTGAGCGGGCGCGGACCAGGGCCTGGACACGGATCAAGTCCGGAACCTGATTTAGAACGGGGGCCGCTGCGCGGCCCCATTCACACTTTCCACACCCTGCGCAATTTCAACAAGGACTCGGCAATCTCCCCTTCAGGGACCGCCGCAAACCCGAGCACCAGCCCTGCCCGCTTATCCACAGGCAGATCGCTATCCTCCAGCCAATAACTGCTCAGCGGGTTCACCTCCACCCCCACCGCCTCAGCCCTCGCCACCAGCTCCTGCTCCCGCGCAAAGCTATCCACCTCCACCTTCACATGCAGCCCCGCTGCCACCTCAGGCATCGCACCCAGCCCAGGCACATCCACAGGCCATCCGGCCTTGAGGACATTGCGCCGGCTCAGCGCCGCCTTGCGCATGCGCCGGATGTGCCGCTGGAAGTGCCCTTGGGCCATGAATTCGGCCATCACGCACTGGGTGCCCACTTCCGAATGCCGTACCGCCAGCGCCCGCCCCTGACTGAACGCCTGGACCAGCCGTGGCGGCAGCACCAGATAACCCAGGCGCAATGCCGGAAAGGCGATCTTGCCGAAGGTCCCGACGTACAACACCCGCCCCTGGCGGTCGAGCGCTGCCAGCGGGGTCAAAGGCGCGCCGCTATAGCGGTACTCACCGTCGTAGTCATCCTCGATGATCCAGCCATCGTTGTGCTCGGCCCAGGCCAGCAAGGCCAGACGCCGCGGCAGACTCATGGTCACACCGGTCGGGTACTGGTGCGCCGGCGTGACATAGGCCAACCGGCAGTCCGTCAACTGCTCCAGGTAATGGCAATCCATGCCCTCCTCGTCGACCGGCACGCCGGTCACCTTGCCACCGGCTACGGCGAAGGTATGCCCAGCAGCACGATAACCCGGGTTTTCCACAGCCACACCGTCGCCCGGTTGCAACAGCAACTGTGCACAAAGGCTGATGGCCTGTTGCGCACCACTGGTGATCACAATTTGTTCAGCCGTACAGGAAAGGCCGCGCGAACGGCGCAAATAGGCGGCTATTAGCTCGCGTAGCACTGGTTCACCCGCTGGGTCGCCATAACCCAGCTGCGCAGGCGACGGATTGCGCCAGAAACCCGCCTGCAGCTTGGCCCACACGTCAAATGGGAACAGATCGAACGCTGGAATTCCGACTCGAAATGCCTTCGGAGCACCGCTTTTTGGCGGCGGCAGATGGTTACTTTTCAACCTTTCCAATGGCGCACTGGACAGCGTGTTGCTGAATAAATCCTCAGTGCTTTCCAAAGAAAATGTGGATAACCCTGTTGATAAACCCCGGGATAACCCTGTGGACAGTTGTGTGGATAGTTTTGGTAGCCGGGTCACATAAGTACCATCCCCCACCCGGCTTTCGATGTAGCCCTCGGCATACAGCTGGTCGTACGCACGCACCACGCTGTTGCGCGACAGCGCCAGCACGTTCGCCAGATCCCGTGTGGCCGGCAACCGCGTGCCACTGCTCAACCGACCATCCAGCACCCGCGCACGCAGGGCCTGGTACAGCTGCTGGCTGAGCCCACGACGACGATCGAGAACGATACCCGCAGGATCGAAAGGCAACACGAGGGGGCGCTCGCTCATGAGATTGGACCTATCAAAACAGTCATTAATGGCTCTTACCCAGAACCAATAGCCTGCCTAGGATGGAACCATTCGACAAGGACCTTGCGCATGTACAACAGCAAACCCCACCAGGAACATGACCTTGAGCGCTTGCACCAGCACATGCGCGAAACCCGTCTGGCCGTGCTGGTCAGCCACGGTGAACAGGGCTTGCTGGCCACGCACCTGCCGGTGTTGCTCGACACCCAAGAGGGCGAGTTCGGCACCGTCTATGCCCACCTGGCGCGGGCAAACCGCCAATGGCAGGACCTGGAGCAAGGCGCCGAAGCACTGCTGGTGTTCCCGGGTGCCGACGCCTACGTCAGCCCCAGCTACTACCCGAGCAAGGCCGAAAACCCCAAGGTGGTGCCGACCTGGAACTACCTTGCCGTGCACGCCTACGGCACGGCCGAAGTGATCCACGACCCCACGCCGCTGCTGCAGATCGTCAGCCGCCTGACCGATCGCCACGAACAGGGCCGCAACGTGCCCTGGAAGGTCGCCGACGCCCCCGCCGACTACCTCGACGGCATGTTGCGCGCCATCGTCGGCATCCGCCTGCCTATCGCCCGTCTGCAAGGCGCGCGCAAGCTCAGCCAGAACCGCTCGGCCGAAGATATCGCCGGCGTGCGTGATGGCCTAGGCGCCAGCCCGGATTACCTGGACAACCAACTTGCGGCGCACATGCGCCAACTCTGAAGGAAAAGTCCCATGCCCAGCGTTACCCTGCGCCCCGTCAGCGCCCAAGACCACGCCGCCTGGCTCGCCCTGTGGCAAGCCTACCTGCGCTTCTACCAGACCGAGCTGGCAGAGGAAGTAAGCCTCAGCACCTGGCAACGCCTGCTCGACCCGAACGAGCCAACCCTTTCGACCCTGGCCTGGGTCGATGGCAAGGCGGTTGGCATGGTCAACTTCATCTACCATCGTTCCAACTGGAGCATCGAGAACTCCTGCTACCTGCAGGATCTCTACGTCGACAACAGCCAGCGGGGCCTGGGCATCGGCCGCCAGCTGATCGAACACGTGTACGCCGCGGCCAAGGCCGCCGGCTGCATCAAGGTGCACTGGCTGACCCACGAAACCAACGCCACCGCCATCAGCCTGTACGAGCAGGTTGCCGAGCGCCCGGGCTTCATCCAATTCCGCAAAGGGTTGTAGGCCACATGACTGACGCACTGAACTGGAAACCTGCTGCATCGCCCAAGGCCGAGCCCATCGACGGCCGCTTCATCCGCCTGGAGAAACTCGACCCGGCGCGCCACGGCGACGACCTCTGGCTCGTCCTGCAAGGTCCCGATTCCGACCCGGTGCTGTGGGACTACCTGCCCTACGGCCCGTTCACCGAGCGCACTGCCTTCGACCGCTGGCTGCAAGGTAATGCCGCCAGCCATGACCCGCTGTATTACACCGTGATCGACCGCGCCAGCGGCCAGGCCCAGGGCGTACTCACCCTGATGTCGATCGTGCCCGACCACGGCCGTATCGAGATCGGCCACATCGCCTTCGGCGCCCCCATGCAGCGCACGCCCAAAAGCACCGAGGCCGTCTACCTGCTGGGCAAGCTCAGCTTCGCGCTGGGCAACCGCCGCCTGGAGTGGAAGTGCAACAACGCCAACGCCCGCTCCAAGCGCGCAGCGGAGCGGTTCGGCTTCACTTTTGAAGGGGTGTTCCGCAAGCACTTGGTGGTGAAGGACCATAACCGCGATACGGCGTGGTATTCGATTACCGATGATGAATGGCCACAGGTGGCGGCCGGGTTCGAACGGTGGTTGAGCGCAGAGAATCAGAGGCCGGGAGGCCAAGCTCAAACACTTGAAGACTGCCGCAGAGGCTGATTCATCGAAACCGATCACGGGCCAGTGGGCCTGTGATCGGTCTGAGGGGTTACCTCATCTGGCTCGCGCGCCTGACGACGCCCAGCTGCAAACCAAATGGTTTGAATACAGCGTTCAACGACTTGAACGTGGGATTACCATCACCCTGCTCAATCTGAATGAGCGTACGCACGGAAATAATGCCGTGGCGAACCATAAAAAAAGGGGAGCATCCGCTCCCCAGAGGTTAACCGCTTGTAGATGAGGGCTTATCTCAGCCCTCGATCTCGATCAGGATTTCGCCCGGCGTCACGCGATCGCCCTTGGCCACGTGGATAGCGACGACTTTGCCGGCGATGGCCGCCTGCACTTCGGTCTCCATCTTCATCGCTTCGGTGATCAGCACGGCCTGGCCGGCCTTGACCACGTCGCCTTCCTTGACCAGCACATCAACGATGTTGCCTGGCATGGTGGTGCTGACATGGCCCGGTGCACTGGCCTGCTTGCGCTTGCTGCCACCGCCGCCGACGAATTCGTTGAGCGGCTCGAACACCACTTCTTCCGGCATGCCGTCGATCGACAGGTAGAAGTGACGCTTGCCTTCGGCCTTGACGCCGACACCGGTGATGTCGACTCGGTAGGTTTCACCGTGTACGTCGATGACGAACTCGGTCGGTACACCTTCACCGCCATGGGACGCCACTGCACCGGCCTCGGGAATCGGCAGCAGGGCTTCTGGGGTCAGGGTGCCGGCTTCGCGCTCTTCCAGGAACTTGCGGCCAATGTCCGGGAACATGGCGAAGGTCAGCACATCTTCTTCGCAACGGGCCAGGGCGCCGATGTCGCCACGCAGCTTGGTCATCTCTGGCTTGAGCAGGTCAGCCGGACGCACGTCGATGACTTCTTCGTTACCGATGGCCTGGCGGCGCAGCTGCTCATTGATCACGCCCGGCGCCTTGCCGTAACCACCCTGCAGGTACAGTTTCACCTCGTTGGTGATGGTCTTGTAGCGCTCACCGGCCAACACGTTGAAGAACGCCTGGGTACCAACGATCTGCGAGGTCGGAGTCACCAGCGGCGGGAAGCCGAGGTCTTCACGCACCCGTGGGATTTCAGCCAGCACTTCGTTCATGCGGCTCAGCGCGCCCTGCTCCTTGAGCTGGTTGGCCAGGTTGGAAATCATCCCGCCCGGGACCTGGTTGACCTGCACGCGGGTGTCCACGGCGGTGAACTCGCTCTCGAACTGGTGGTACTTCTTGCGCACGGCATAGAAGTACAGGCCGATTTCCTGCAGCAGCTCCAGGTCCAGGCCGGTGTCGAACTCGCTGCCCTTGAGCGCGGCGACCATCGACTCGGTACCCGGGTGGCTGGTGCCCCAGGCGAAGCTGGAGATCGCGGTGTCGATGTGGTCGGCACCGTTTTCCACGGCCTTGAGCTGGCACATGGCGGCCAGGCCAGCGGTGTCGTGGGAATGGATGAACACCGGCAGCGACTGCTCGGCCTTCAGCGCCTTGACCAGCTCACCGGCAGCGAACGGGGTCAGCAGGCCGGCCATGTCCTTGATCGCCACCGAGTCGCAACCCATGGCCTCCATCTGCTGGGCCTGCTTCACGAAGGCATCGATGGTATGCACGGGGCTGACGGTATAGGCGATGGTGCCCTGGGCGTGTTTGCCGGCAGCTTTCACTGCTTCGATGGCGACACGCAGGTTACGCACGTCGTTCATGGCGTCGAAGATGCGGAACACGTCGATGCCATTGACCGCGGCCTTGGCGACGAAGGCCTTGACCACGTCGTCGCTGTAGTGGCGGTAGCCCAGCAGGTTCTGGCCGCGCAGCAGCATTTGCAGACGGGTGTTCGGCAGGGCCGCACGCAGTTTGCGCAGGCGCTCCCACGGGTCTTCCTTGAGGAAGCGCACACAGGCGTCGAAGGTGGCACCACCCCAGACTTCCAGCGACCAGTAGCCGACCTTGTCGAGCTTGTCGCAGATCGGCAGCATGTCTTCGGTGCGCATGCGGGTAGCCAGCAGGGACTGGTGGGCGTCGCGCAGGATCGTGTCGGTTACGTGAATTTTCTTGGACATTATGGGGTTCCTCACAGGCCTGCGTGGGCGGCGATGGCGGCGGCGATGGCCAGGGCCAGCTCTTCGGGTTTGCGCTTGATCGAGTAGTTGGTCAGTTCCGGGTGGCTTTCGACGAAGCTGGTATTGAACTGGCCACTACGGAATTCCGGATTGCGCAGGATTTCCTGGTAGTACGCGGCGGTGGTCTTCACCCCTTGCACGCGCATGTCGTCCAGGGCCCGCAGGCCGCGGTCCATGGCTTCTTCCCAAGTCAACGCCCAGACCACCAGCTTCAGGCACATCGAGTCGTAGAACGGCGGAATGGTGTAGCCGGTGTAGATCGCCGTGTCGGTGCGCACGCCCGGGCCGCCGGGGGCGTAGTAACGGGTGATCTTGCCGAAGCTGGGCAGGAAGTTGTTCTTCGGATCTTCGGCGTTGATGCGGAACTGCAACGCGTAGCCACGATGCTGGATGTCTTCCTGTTTCACCGACAGCGGCAGACCCGATGCGATGCGGATCTGCTCGCGGACGATGTCGATACCGGTGATTTCCTCGGTGATGGTGTGTTCCACCTGCACCCGGGTGTTCATCTCCATGAAGTACACCTCGCCATCGGCGAGCAGGAATTCCACGGTACCGGCGTTCTCGTAGTTCACCGCCTTGGCCGCACGCACCGCCAGGTCGCCGATATACGCGCGCTGCTCGGGGGTGAGCTGTGGGCTCGGGGCGATTTCGATGAGCTTCTGGTTGCGGCGCTGGATCGAACAGTCTCGCTCGAACAGGTGCACGACGTTGCCTAAGCTGTCACCGAGGATCTGCGCCTCGATGTGCTTGGGGTTGACGATGCACTTTTCCAGGAACACTTCGGCCGAACCGAAGGCCTTGGTGGCCTCGGAAATGACCCGCGGGAAGTTCTGTTCCAGCTCTTCGCGGCTGTTGCAGCGGCGAATACCACGGCCGCCACCACCGGAAGTAGCCTTGAGCATCACCGGGTAACCGATGCGCTCGCCTTCGCTCAGGGCTTCGTGAATGTCGGCAACGTTGCCTTCGGTGCCCGGGGTTACCGGCACGCCGGCTGCGATCATGGTGCGGCGCGCTTCGGTCTTGTCGCCCATGCGGCGGATGACCTCGGCAGCCGGGCCGATGAACTTGATCCCGCGCTCGGCGCAGATCTCTGCCAGTTCAGCGTTTTCCGACAGGAAACCATAACCCGGGTGCAGGGCGTCACAGCCGGTTTCCACAGCAAGGTTGACCAGCTTGCGCGGGTTCAGGTAGCCAGCCAGCGGCTCGGCACCAATGCTATAGGCCTCGTCAGCGCGCTTGACGTGCAAGGCATGACGGTCGGCATCGGAATAGATCGCGACAGAGCGAATGCCCATCTCGGCGCAGGCACGCACGATCCGAACTGCGATTTCACCCCGGTTGGCGATCAGGATTTTTTTTATCACTGGAGTCTTCCCAAAGCCGTAGGAACAGACGATCCGGTTCTACCGGTCGGCGCGTGACCAGAGGTTGCTGGCCAGTCGCACATTCACCCTAGCGCTGAAGGTTGATAAACAAAAATCAATATTTGTTAGGGGCTGTATTAGCAAAAGCTTATAGTTCGGTAACAAGGTATTGCCGAAGAGCCGATAAAAATGCGTAAGTCCTTGATGCGTATGACATTGCGTCAATTGCAGATCTTCAACGAGGTGTGCGATTTGCGCTCTTACAGCCGTGCGGCCGAGGAGATGGCACTGACGCAACCCGCCGTTAGTCTACAGATCCGTCAGCTTGAGGAGCTGATCGGCCAACCGCTATTCGAGTACGTCGGCAAGAAGCTCTACCTGACAGAGGCCGCCGAAGCGTTGCAGCGGGCCAGCCACGATATTTTCGGGCGCCTTGAAAGCCTGGATATGCAGCTTTCGGATATGCAGGGCTCACTGCAGGGGCAGCTGAAACTGGCGATCGAGTCCAGTGCCAAGTACTTCGTGCCACACCTGTTCGCCGCCTTCAAGCAGCGTCACCCGGAGGTCAACCTGACCCTCACGGTGGTCAACCGTGCCCAGGCGATCCGCCGCCTTTCCGACAATCGCGACGACCTGATCATCATGTCGATGGTGCCCCAGGACATGGGGCTGGAGTTTCTGCCGTTCCTGAACAACCCGATCATTGCCGTGGCACCGCCGGAGCACCCGTTGTGCAAGCTCGAGCACCTGCGCCTGCAGGACCTTGAGCCTCATACATTGCTAGTCCGCGAGCAGGGGTCGGGAACGCGCAAGGCCTGCGAGGAGTACTTCAAGGACAAGCGCGTGCACTTCACCCAGACGCTGGAGGTCGCGTCGGCCGATGCCCAACGCGAATGCGTGATCGCCGGCCTGGGTATCGCCCTGCTGACCCGCCATGCCGTGAACCTGGAGCTGGCCACGGGGGTCCTGAGGGAGCTGCCGGTGGAGGAGTTGCCGCTGTACCGCAGCTGGTGCGTGGTGCAGGCCAAGGCCAAGCGACAATCGCCGGTGGCCTTGGCCTTTCTGGCGTTCATCCGCAGCGAACGTGCACTGATCAGCGCGCTGGTTGAGCGTTTTTCGGGGAAGTTGCCGCCGACGCCTGCCACACCGTGAGCGCTTGCAGTTCGGGGTAGTCGGCCAGATCGCGGAGCAGTTGACGCTGGTCGCAATAGCTCTCGATCGCGCGGCGGTATTCCATGCGGCGCTGATCCTTTTCCTGCTGCTTGCGAGCCTTGGCGCTGGGTTGGTACGTACCGTCGAAGTCACGAGCCATTGCCTGTCTCCCAAAATAGGATGCGGGAGTTTCAGACTGGCCTTGAGGGTTTACAGTTTGGCTGTGGAATGGTGACAAAACCATGAAATCTGCTTTGTCTATACCGGCCTCTTCGCGGGCAAGCCCGCTCCCACAGGAATATCGCCGCCCTTGAGAGCAGTGCAGTACCTGTGGCAGCGGGCTCGCCCGCGAAGAGGCCAGGACAGGCTTACCTCAGTCGTCGGTAGCCTTGATCGACTTGGGCGACAACCGCAGGCTGCGCAAGCTGCGCTTCACGCTCTTGAGGTGATTGACCAGGCTCGGGCCACGGGCCATGGCCACCCCCATGGCCAGCACGTCGATCACCACCAGATGAGCGATGCGCGAAGTCAGCGGGGTGTAGATTTCGGTGTCTTCATGCACGTCGATCGCCAGGTTGACCGTCGACAGCTCGGCCAGCGGCGTCGCGCTCGGGCACAAGGTGATCAGGTTGGCACCGCTTTCGCGCACCAGGTTGGCGGTTATCAGCAGATCCTTGGAACGCCCCGACTGGGAAATGCACACCGCCACGTCACCCGGTTTCAGCGTCACCGCCGACATGGCCTGCATGTGCGGGTCGGAGTAGGCCGCGGCGCTGAGCAGCAGGCGGAAGAACTTGTGCTGAGCATCGGCCGCTACCGCGCCGGATGCACCAAAGCCATAGAACTCCACGCGCTGAGCCTGAGCCATGGCACTCACGGCCTGTTGCAGGGCCTGCGGGTCCAGGTGCTCACGCACTTCCATCAGCGTGTGCAGGGTAGTGTCGAAAATCTTCAGGCTGTAGTCGGCAACCGAGTCGTCTTCGTGAATTGCGAACTGGCCGAAACTGGCACCGGCCGCCAGGCTCTGCGCCAGCTTGAGCTTGAGATCCTGGAAGCCCGAACAACCGATCGCCCGGCAGAAACGCACAATGGTCGGCTCACTGATGCCCACGCTGTGCGCCAGGTCAGCCATGGAGCTGTGCATCACGGCAGCCGGGTCGAGCAGCACGTGGTCGGCCACTTTGAGTTCCGATTTGCGCAGCAGGTGGCGCGATTGGGCGATATGTTGCAACAGATTCACGGGCTGGACTCGGTTATGATCGGCTGGCCGGGATGTAGCTTTCTTGTAGTTATACTACATGGACGCCAACCCGCCCAGTTAAACGAACGTGGAGAGTGGTGGTTTGACTATTCCTTGCGACATTCTGGTGTTCGGTGGCACCGGTGATCTGGCCCTGCACAAACTGCTGCCGGCGCTCTATCACCTGTATCGCGAGGCACGCTTGAACAACGCGGTGCGCATCATTGCCCTCGCCCGCCGCCACATAAGCCGTGACGAATACCTCAAACTCGCCGAGCGCCATTGCCGGGCTCAGATCGCCCGCCACGATTTCGATGAAGATGTGTGGCAACGCTTTTCCGCACGCCTCGACTACTTCCCCATGGATGCCGCGCAAAGCGCCGATTTCGGCCGCCTGGCGCGCTACCTCGGCGAGCCTGGAGGACTGACACGCATCTACTACCTGGCCACTGCGCCCAACCTCTTCGTGCCGATCGCCAACCATTTGCGGATTGCCGGGCTGGCCGACAGCGAAGCGCGCATCGTGCTGGAGAAGCCGATCGGCCACTCGCTGGCATCTGCCACCGCCATCAACGAAGCGATCGGCGCGGTGTTCGACGAATCGCAGGTGTTTCGCATCGACCACTACCTCGGCAAGGAAACCGTGCAGAACCTGATGGCCCTGCGCTTCGCCAATGCCTTGCTGGAACCGGTGTGGCGCAACGGCCAGGTCGACCATGTGCAGATCAGCGTCTGCGAAACCCTCGGTGTGGAAAATCGCGGCGGTTACTACGACCGCGCCGGGGCGACCCGCGACATGCTGCAGAATCACCTGCTGCAGCTGCTGTGCCTGGTGGCCATGGAGCCGCCCGCGCAGTTCGAGGCCGAAGCCGTACGCGACGAGAAAGTGAAGATCCTGCGTGCCCTCAAGCCCATTACCGGCCAGGACGTGCAGGACAAGACCGTGCGCGGCCAGTACGGTGCCGGCCACATCGGCGGCCAGGAAGTGCCGGCCTACTACTTCGAGAAGGACGTCGACAACGACACCGACACCGAAACCTTCGTCGCCGTGCACGCCCACATCGACAACTGGCGCTGGGCCGGCGTGCCTTTCTACCTGCGGACCGGCAAGCGCATGGCACGGCGCTCATCGCAAATCGTCATCCAGTTCAAACCGGTGCCCCACGAGCTGTTTAGCGGCGGCCAGGTCAACCAGTTGCTGATCCAGCTACAGCCCGAGGAGCGCATCAGCCTGCGCATGATGACCAAGAGCCCCGGCAAGGGCATGCGCCTGGAGCCCGTCGATCTGGACCTGAACCTTGCCCAGGTATTTGGCCAGACCCGCCGCTGGGATGCCTACGAACGCCTGCTGCTGGACATCCTGGAAGGCGATTCGACGCTGTTCATGCGCCGCGACGAAGTGGAGGCCGCCTGGGCCTGGATCGACCCGATCATCGAGGGTTGGGAAGAGCACTTCCAGGCGCCCCGCCACTATGCAGCCGGCAACAACGGCCCGGAACAGGCCAACAGCCTGCTGGCCAGGCATGGCAGGCACTGGCATGGCTGAGTGACAGGGTGCTCAATGGCCCCACGGGCGGGCAATCATCTGCCTGAACTCAGGCTCTGGGACGGGCCTGCTGATCAGGTAGCCCTGGGCCTCGTCACATGCCTGTTCACGCAGGAACGCCAACTGTTCCGCCGTTTCCACCCCTTCCGCCACCACCTTCAGGCCCAGGGTTCGGGACAGAGTGATGATCGCCCGGGTGATGGCCGCATCCTGACTACCCTCGTGCAAGCCACGGATGAATGCCTGGTCGATCTTCACGTAGTCCACCGGCAGGCGCTTGAGGTAGCTCAATGACGAATAGCCGGTGCCAAAATCGTCGATGGCAAGTTTCACCCCCAGTGCGTGCAGTTGCTCGAAGGTCGAGATGATGTGTTCGACGCTGTCCAGCAGCTGGCTTTCGGTCAGCTCCAGCTCCAGCAGATGCGGCGCCAGCCCGGTTTCCTCCAGCACCTGACGCACCAGGCTGACCAGCTTCCCTTGGCGCAGCTGGTAGACCGACAGGTTGACCGAAACCCGCACCTCCAGCCCTTCATGAAGCCATTCGCGCGCCTGCCTGCAGGCATGGCGGAGCACGAACTCACCGATAGGGGCGATCAACCCGGTTTCTTCCGCCAGGCCAATGAATTCCCCGGGCGGCACCATGCCCCACTGTGGATGCTGCCAGCGCACCAGCGCCTCGGCGGCATGCAAACGCCCACTGAGCAGGCACAGCTTGGGCTGGTAATAGACCATCAGTTGTTCTTCTTCGATGGCCTTGCGTAGCTGGTTCTCCAGCTGCAGGCGCTCGAGGGTGCTGGCGCGCAGGCTCTCGGTATAGAACTGGAAGTTGTCCCCCCCCAGGTGCTTGGCATGCTGCTTGGCCATGTCGGCCTGGCTGATCAGGGCATCGGCATCGAGCGTGGCGTCGGACAGCACACTGATTCCCACCGAAGCGCTGACCACGACCTCATGCCCATCGAGCCGTTGCGGCTTGCGCAACTTGTTCAACAAGCGGGAGGTGACCCGCACCAGGCTCGACAGGTTGCTATAACCATCGAACAGCACGGCAAACTCATCGCCGGACAGCCGCGCCACGGTATCCGCCTCGGGAACGGTGCTGACAATGCGCCGGGCAATCTTGTGAATCAGCTGATCGGCCAGTTCATGGCCCAGGCCTTCATTGAGCAGCTTGAAACGGTCCAGATCGACATGCAGCAATGCGAGGCTGCGGCCGTTGCTGCGCACACGTTGCGCGGCTTCCTGCAGGCGCAGCCGGAACAGTGTGCGGTTGGCCAACCCGCTCAGTTCATCGTAGTGCGCCAGGTAGCGCAGGCGCTCCTCGGATGCCCGACGGGCCGATAGGTCGGTGAAAAAGCCGACTACCTGGTTCAATTGGCCTTGAGGGTCGCGCACAGCCGTCAGCTGCAACCTTTGCGGATGCAACTCGCCGTGCTTACGGGCCTCTACCAGCTCACCCTGCCAGCCGCCCTGCTGCGCCAGCGCCGACTCGATGGCCTGGCTGTGCCGGCGAGCATCACTGTGGCATGCCAGGTCGAACAGTTCGCGCGCCAGTAGCTCGGAGCGGTTGTAGCCAGTCATCTGGCAGTAAGCCTGATTCACTGCCAGTACCACGAAATCGGCACTGAGAATTGCCACACCCTCATTACAGGCCTCGAACACCGTGGCAGCAAGGCGCTGCTGCTCCTCAAGCACCTTCTGCGCCGAAACCCGTTGCAGGTCCTGGTTCAACGCCTGATTCTGGAAACGCCGCAGCAGGCTGCGGTCGAGCAGCCGGTTGACCTGCCAGGCCACCACCAGCAGCGCTGCCAGCAGGATCAGGCCGAGCCAGCCCCAACCGCGCTGCTGCCCCGCCTCGAAGTGGAACAGGAACACGATGGGTGGCAACAGGCAGGGCAAGGCAAAGCTGAGGAAAGCCGGCAGGCTGACTGCATAGGCGATGCTTGCGCTCAAAGTGGCCATCCCCAGCAGCCCGAACACCCAGGCCTGCTGCAAGAAATTGTCTTCCGGCACCAGCGCGATCGCGGCACAGGCCAAGGTCAGGCCGCTGAACGCCGAACCGAACAGGAACATACGGCGCCAGCCGGGGTTGGCCTGGCGTTGCGCCGTGGCTGCGTCGAACGCCGCCACCTGGATAACCCGCAGGGCCACCAGCGCGAGTACCCACACCAGCCACACGGCCATCAGCAGATGACGCCCAGGGCTCCACAACAGCCAGGCGCACAGTAGGCCATTGAGCAGCATGAACAATGTGGGCAACAGTGAGCCTTGATACAGCAGACGGGTTCGCTCGACGGAGAGCTGAGTGGCGAACTGCCTGCGCACATTCCTTGTCATCTCCAGCGATACTCCGATCGCCGTGCAGTCCTGGGTCATAGCGCTGGTTCTTGTAGAGTTCTTGTTATGGTTGGCACTAAACGAGCTGCGATCTTACACAAACGGCAGACTTGGCCAAACTGCTCTGAGTCATCTTTCGCCACGTCGTAGCCGTGCAGACTCTGGTATAGCTGAAATGCTGCCAGATCCCATGAGCGTTCATGGAAAGCGAAAGTAGCACCGCGCTTGACGGCGCTACTTTCAATAACCAAGGACTCCATCATGAATACGATCAAAAATCTGGTTGCCTACAACAGCGATGTACCCGGCGAGCCCACTTACTTTGAGGTGCGGGGAACGGTGACCGTTGCCCACACGGGTATCGAACCTGTCTTGGTAGAACCCAAGTTCCGTAACCGCGGGGGCTGGGAAGTGCTCGAACTGCAACTGGTGGAAAAAGAAGGCATTGCCCTGCAGGTCGTCACCCAGAAGGACGTGTTATTCAGGCGCGAAGGCGGTACTTCGTGGAAATATCTGGAGGTGATCGAGCCTGCAGGTTCGCAAAGGGTCGAGATCGGCCATCGCCAGGCGACCGAGTGCGAGTGACTTGGCCCGCTACCTGAACGCCTCACACAGCGGTCAGGCGACGCCAAGCAAGAGAACCCGATGAACGACAGCGCTGAGGTGAATATTTATACAGTAGGTGTTTGCCCCGCAACCGGCCTCCCCCTAGAATGGCCGGATGCACACAGATGACCTCTCCCTCCTGCTGAACTCCCTCAACGATGCCCAACGTCAGGCCGTCGCGGCCACGCTTGGGCGTCAGCTGGTGCTTGCTGGCGCCGGTTCCGGTAAAACACGCGTGCTGGTGCACCGCATCGCCTGGCTGATCCAGGTCGAGCAGGCCTCGCCGCACTCGATCCTGTCGGTGACCTTCACCAACAAGGCTGCCGCCGAAATGCGCCAGCGGATCGAGCAATTGCTGGGCATCAACCCGGCCGGCATGTGGGTGGGCACCTTCCACGGCCTGGCGCACCGCCTGCTGAGGGCGCACTGGCAGGAAGCACGCCTGGTGCAGAATTTCCAGATCCTCGACAGCGATGACCAGCAACGGCTGATCAAGCGCGTCATGCGCGAACTCGGCCTGGACGAGCAGAAGTGGCCTGCGCGCCAGGCACAGTGGTTCATCAACGGGCAAAAGGACGAGGGCCTGCGCCCGCAACATATCCAGGCCAGCGGTGACCTGTTCCTGCAGACCATGCGTGATGTCTACAGCGCCTATGAACAGGCCTGCGAGCGCGCCGGGGTTATCGATTTCTCCGAATTGCTGCTGCGCGCCCTCGACCTGTGGCGCGACCACCCCGGCCTGCTGGAACATTACCAGCGGCGCTTCCGCCACCTGCTGGTGGACGAGTTCCAGGATACCAACGCCGTGCAGTACGCCTGGCTGCGCCTGCTGGCCGGCAAAAACGGTGGCAGCCTGATGGCGGTGGGCGACGACGACCAGTCGATCTATGGCTGGCGCGGCGCCAAGATCGAGAACATTCACCAGTACACGGCCGACTTCCCCGACGCCGAGATGATCCGCCTGGAGCAGAACTACCGCTCCACCGGCGGCATCCTCAAGGCCGCGAACGCGCTGATCGCCAACAACAGCGGGCGCCTGGGCAAGGAACTGTGGACCGACATGGGCGACGGCGAGCCGCTGACGCTGTACGCCGCCTACAACGAACACGATGAAGCGCGCTATGTGGTCGAGACCATCGAGAGCCTGATCAAGCAAGGCAACGCACGTAGCGACATCGCCATCCTGTATCGCTCCAACGCCCAGTCGCGGGTGCTGGAAGAAGCCCTGCTGCGCGAACGCATCCCCTACCGCATTTACGGCGGTCAGCGCTTCTTCGAACGCGCCGAAATCAAGAATGCCATGGCTTACCTGCGGCTGATCGAAGGCCGCGGCAACGATGCGGCGCTGGAACGGGTGATCAACGTGCCACCCCGTGGTATCGGCGAGAAGACCGTCGAAGCCATTCGCGAACATGCCCGCCACAGCCAGCTGTCGATGTGGGAAGCCATGTGCCAGCTGCTGGCCGCCAAGGCGCTGAAAGGCCGTGCCGCTTCTGCCCTGGGTGCCTTCATCGAGTTGATCGAGGGCCTGGCCGGCAAGGTCGCCGACATGCCGCTGCACACCATGACCCAGACGGCCATCGAGCAGTCCGGCCTGATCATCTATCACCAGGAAGAGAAGGGTGAAAAGGGCCAGGCACGGGTGGAAAACCTTGAGGAACTGGTCAGCGCCGCACGCAACTTCGAAACCAGCGAAGACGACGCTGACCTGTCGCCGCTGTCAGCCTTCCTTGGCCATGCCTCGCTGGAGGCTGGTGATGCCCAGGCGGACGAACACGAAGACAGCATCCAGCTGATGACCCTGCACAGCGCCAAGGGCCTGGAATTCCCCTACGTGTTCCTGGTCGGCATGGAAGAAGGCCTGTTCCCGCACAAGATGAGCCTGGAAGAGCCTGGCCGCCTGGAAGAGGAACGCCGCCTGGCCTACGTGGGCATTACCCGTGCCATGCGCCAGCTGATCATGACGTATGCCGAGACCCGCCGCCTCTATGGCAGCGAGACCTACAACAAGGTGTCTCGATTCGTACGCGAGATTCCGAGCGGCCTGGTTCAGGAAGTACGCCTTTCCAACAGTGTCAGCCGACCGTTCGGCGGCTCGACGAGCACGAGCAGCAATCTGTTTGCCAATGCCAATATTCCGCAGACCGCCTTCAACCTTGGCCAGCGCGTGCAGCACACCGTATTTGGCGAAGGGGTCATCCTCAACTTCGAGGGTTCCGGTGCCCAGGCACGGGTGCAGGTGAACTTTGCCGAAGGCAGCAAATGGCTCATGCTGGGGTATGCCAAGCTCGAGGCTATCTAAGGCCTCGTAACATTCAGGCAAAAGCTGGAAACATCTTGTCGCTGGTCATGTGCACAGGAACCTGTGCACCATGACGCGCGTGCAATCCACAACAGGGGAAATCCCATTTATGCAACGTTTTCTTAGCATCGCACTGGCGCTCTGCGTCGGCCTGACGCTGAGCCTGGACGCCAACGCCAAGCGTTTTGGCGGCGGCAAGAGCTCGGGCGCCGCGCCTATCCATCAGACCCGCCAGGCTACGCCAACCACGCCTGCTGCCGCGCCGACCGCTCCAGGCCGCGCCCCGGCTGCTGCCAGCGGTGCTTCGCGCTGGCTGGGCCCACTGGCCGGCCTCGCCGCCGGCGGCCTGCTGGCCTCCATGTTCATGGGTGACGGCTTCCAGGGCATGCAGATCATGGACTTCCTGATCATGGGCCTGATCGCCTTCCTGGTGTTCCGCTTCATTGCCGCGCGCCGTCGCCAGCAGCAGCCGCAAATGGCAGCTCCTGGCCACGCGCCGTTCCAGCGTGAAGCCCATGGCCAGCAGCCTGCCCAGCCGTCGATCTTCGGTGGTTCGGCCGCGCCTGCCGCTGCAGCTGCAGCTGCTCCGGTGATCAACGCGCCGGCCTGGTTCAACGAGCAGAGCTTCCTGGCCGCGGCCCGCAGCCACTTCCAGTCGCTGCAGCAGCACTGGGATGCCAACGAAATGGACAAGATCGCCGAGTTCGTGACCCCGCAGATGCTCGAGTTCCTCAAGCGCGAGCGTGCCGACCTGGGTGATGGCTTCCAGTCCACCTACATCGATGACCTCGATGTGCAATTGGACGGTGTCGACGATCGCGCCGACCGCACCGACGCCACCCTGACCTTCCGTGGCGTGTCGAAGACCTCGCGCTTCGACCAGGGCGAAGCCTTCAGCGAAAGCTGGCACATGGTTCGCGCCCAGGGCGAGAACCAGCCTTGGCTGGTCGCCGGTATCCGTCAAAACGGTTAACCGTCGCACGTTGCACAAAAAACCCCGGGCCTGTCCCGGGGTTTTTGCTTTTGCCAGAGCAGGCTACTAGGGTATAACGCGCAGCGTTGTCATCAAGGTCAGAGGATGTAAGCCGTGGAAGAAGTGATCGAACAACTCCGTGAAGCCAATGAACCCGTGCCGGTGCCCTTGGAGCTTCCCGACGAAGACCAGCTGGTAGAGATCGAGGAAGAGCTGTTCATCAACATTCCGTTCGTGTTCAAAGAGTTTCTGCTGACCGTCAGCGATGTCGTATACGGTTCGCTGGAGCCGGTAACCGTTACTGATCCCCAGTCGCACACCTACCTTCCCGATGTCGCAGCCAATGCCTGGGATGCCGGCGTGCCACGCGACTTGATTCCCCTGTGCCAAGATGGCGACGACTACTACTGCGTCGAAGAAGACGGCACCGTGGTGCTGTGGGTTGCGGAAGAAGAGGCTACTGCCGAGGACAACTGGGAATCGGTGTGGCATTGGGCGCGCGATGTGTGGCTGGAAAGCTGACACACAGGAAAATCAATGGCTTAGTGCCATCAATGTAGTTAAAATCGCCAGGCTTTCTGCGCCTGGCGACATCGCTGCCGCTCCATCCCCTCGGACGACGGTGAAACCTTGCGCAGAGGGCGATGCTCTCTCAGTGCGAGTGATCGCGACTGTTCTCCAACGTCTCCAGCAAGGCGATCTGCATACGCGAATGCACGCGGATGAACCAGCGCCAAAGCAACGCCACCACCCCCGCCGCTACCACCGCGATCACCAGCAACAGCTCGCTGGTCGGCAGAATGCTCGCCGACAAGGCCGACAACAGCAGGAAGATCACCAGCAGCGACAGCAGCGGAATCACCTCGGCAACCACGCGACGCACGCGCTGGGTGTGCCGCCCGGCCATTTCCGGCTTCACTCCCATCTCTGCCAACAGCATCGACAGTGCCTTGAGCTTGCGATAGGCGGCAATCAGGAACGGCAAGGACAACAGTAGCGCCGCGCCCCAGATCAGCGCCTTCTGCTGGCTGACATCGGTCACCCACTCATTGAGCCAAGTGCCGATGCGCCCGGCGAAGTAGCCGCCGCTGAAGAAGATCGCGATCACCAGCGCCAAGTTGACGCCCACCTGCAGCAGGATGCGCCGGATCATTGCCGCCAGCATGGCGCTCTCACCTTGCGGCTGAATGTTGCGCAACCATTCCCCATACAGTGACAGCACCCGCGCCAAGCGCCGTGGCACGATGCTGCCGAGCTTCAGTGACAGCGGATCGGCGGCGCGGATCAGGTAAGGCGTCAGCAGCGTGGTAATGGCCGAAACCGCCACTGCTACCGGGTAGAGGAAGTCGCTGGTGACTTGCAGGGTCATCCCCAGAGCCGCGATGATGAAGGAAAATTCGCCGATCTGCGAAAGGCCCATGCCCACCCGTAGCGAGGTGCGCCCGTCGTTACCGGCAATGAATGCGCCCATGCCGCACGACAGCATCTTGCCCAGCACTACCGCCACGGTGATGACCACGATCGGCCAGGCGTAGTCGACCAGCACCTGTGGGTCGATCATCAGGCCGATGGCGACGAAGAAGATCGCGCTGAACAGGTCGCGCACAGGCTCGATCAGGCGTTCGATCTTCAGCAGTTGGCGCGACTCGGCCATGATCGCACCGATCAGGAAGGCCCCCAGCACCATGCTGTATTCCAGCTTGACCACCAACAAGCAGAAGCCGAAACACAGGCCCAGTACGGTGATCAGCAACATCTCGTTGCTTTCGAATTTCGCCACGTAGGCCAGAAGCCGCGGCACCAGCAGGATGCCGATTACCAGCGCGACGATCATGAACAGCGACAGCTTGCCGACGGTGGAGAACACCTCACCGGAGCTGACCGAGCCACTGACGGCGATGCCAGACAGCAAGGCGATGATGCCGATGCCGAGGATGTCCTCGACGATCAGCACACCGAAGATCAGCTGGGCGAAACGCTCGTTCTTCATCTTCAGGTCGTTCAGCGCCTTGACGATGATGGTGGTCGAGGAAATCGCCAGGATCGCGCCAAGGAACAGCGAGTCCATGGTGCTCCAGCCGAACCAGCGGCCAATCTCGAAACCGATCCAGATCATCAGGACGATTTCCAGGAATGCCGCGATGAACGCCGTGGCACCGACCTTGAACAACTTGCGCAGGCTGAACTCCAGGCCCAGGCAGAACATCAGGAAAATGACTCCCAGCTCGGCCAGGGTCTTGATCGTGTCTTCATCGTGGATAAGGCCGAACGGCGGTGTATGCGGGCCGATGATGAAGCCGGCGACGATGTAGCCCAGTACCACAGGCTGCTTGAGGCGATGAAAGAGGATTGTCACCACACCGGCGACCAGCATGATTACTGCCAGATCCTGGATGAAGCTGATGGCATGCATGGCGCGATACTCCTTTTCGACTTTGCTGGATGCCCGGGCAGACCGCTCCTCTGCCAAGGCAAAGCTGAGCGAGCAGCAAGTACATACTGTATTGAATGCAGAAACGCCCACGTTGCATGGGCGTACTCAGGTTAACATCGCACCCCGCCGCAAAAAGCCGGTGCAATATGTAGAAACAGATCGGCCGAACAGCCGCTTCTGATGACGTAATTGGCGTGACGAGGGAGCGTCCGCCAACGTCCCGTAATTCAGGAAGGCAAACCTTCTAGAGGGGAAACAGAAGTGTCAGCAGATACCCGCCCCGATTCAGCGCAATCTCACCGTGAGCACACTATGGAACCTGGAAACGCCGAGCTGAGCATGACCGTCTTGATGACACCGGACATGGCCAACTTTTCTGGCAACGTACACGGCGGCACCCTGCTCAAGTACCTCGACGAAGTGGCCTATGCCTGTGCCAGCCGCTATGCCGGCAGCTATGTGGTGACCCTGTCGGTCGACCAGGTGATCTTCCGCGAGCCGGTTCATGTCGGCGAGCTGGTAACGTTCCTCGCCTCGGTCAACTACACCGGTAACACCTCGATGGAAGTGGGTATCAAGGTGGTCACCGAGAACATCCGCGAGCGTTCGGTACGCCATTCCAACAGCTGCTTCTTCACCATGGTCGCAGTCGATGACAACCGCCGCCCGGTGCCGGTGCCGCCGCGCCAGCCGCACTCCAGCGAAGAGAAGCGCCGCTTCCTGCAGGGCCAGCAGCGCCGCCAGATCCGTCAGGAACTGGAAAAGCGCTACCAGGACCTTAAAACCGACGCGATCTAGTAAGCCAGGCTCTGCGCCTCGAAGCAAACGCGCGGGTGGGCAATGCGATCCTGGGCCCGCACCAGCTGCAGTTCGTAGCTGGTGCAGGCCTGGGTTTCCAGCAGCACCTCATGCACGGCCGCCGCAGTGAATTCAAAGGCCTGTAGCCAGCTGTCGCCCAGCAGCACCCGGGCCAGGAACAACCCCGACGTCAGGTCACCCACGCCAACCGGCTGCCGCGGGAAAGCCAGCAGCGGGCGACGCAGGTGCCAGCTCTCTTCGCGGGTCACCATCAACATCTCGAACATATCCTCAGCACGCCCCGGATACGACAGGTGCTTGACCAGCACCACTTGCGGGCCGCGCTCGAGCAGGCTGCGCGCCATGCTCACGCAATCCTCGAGCGATTGCGCACGGCGGCCGCAAAAGCTGTCCAGTTCCAGCTGGTTGGGGCAAAGGATATCCGCCTTGGTCGCGGCTTCATTGAGCAGAAACTCGCTGACTTCCTGCGGAACGATACAGCCCTTTTCCGCATGGCCCATGACCGGGTCACACAGGTACAGTGCCCTCGGGTTCACAGCCTTGATGCGTTCGACCCCAGCCAGAATCGCCCGGCCCTGCTCGGCGCTGCCCAGGTAGCCAGACAGCACGGCGTCGCAGTGGCCCAGCTCGCCAATGTTGGAAATACCTTCCACCAACGCAGGAATTTGCGCTGGGGCGAGCACTTCGCCAGCCCACTGTCCATACTGAGTGTGATTGGAAAACTGTACGGTATTGAGGGGCCAGACGTTGACCCCGATACGCTGCATGGGGAACACCGCAGCGCTGTTGCCGGCGTGGCCGAACACCACGTGGGACTGGATGGCGAGCAGATGCGGGGTACGTTTCATGCGGGAGGGTTCCAAAGCTGTTTCAAGGATTGTGCAGCGCGCAGTATGGACTCGATTGCCACCTGTACGACAGGCCAGGGACGCAGTTAAGCTGGTTCGACCTGTTTGGAGCATACGTAAATGTTGACCCTGGAGAATCTCTTCGTCCTGATGTTGTTGGCCACGGCAGGCGCTTGGTTATGGCACAACCATGGGCTGCGCGAGAAGGCCCTGGAGCGGGTCAAACAGCACTGCACAAAGCTCGACCTGGAACTGCTGGATGACGCCGTTGCGCTCAAACGCATTGCGTTCATCCGCGATTCCAACGGCCGCAAGCGCCTGGCCCGGGTCTATGCCTTCGAGTTCACCGTGACCGGGGAGCAACGCCACCCTGGTACCGTGACCCAGTTCGGCGCCCACAGCGCACAGATCGAACTGGCACCCTACCCGTTCGAGATAAAGACGCCGCCACGGGCTGACAATGTGATCGAGATGCAGCAGTGGCGCCAGGAGCACAACCGCTGGCGCAACTGAACCCTGGCTGATCGTTGTAGGAGCGGCCTTGCCGAGGCGTCGGACCGGTCGGAAAGGGCTGCAAAGCAGCCCCAGCAATTTATGTGTTTGCGCTGAAACTCTGGGGCCGCGTTGCGGCCCTTTCGCAACACAAGGCCGCTCCTACAAGATCACGCATTCAGCCAGAGCAGCTTGTAGCAGGTGCTCTGGCTGCGCCTGCTCGAAGATCAGCTCGATGCGCGAGTCCTTGCGCCACGCGCTTGGCTGCCACTGCGGCAAGTCACCTTCCAGCCCATTGAATGACTGCCATCCATCGACACTGTGGATAACTCCCTTGGCGCGCCGCCATGGCCAGGCCGCGAGAAATGCCCGCAAGCGCTGTGGCTCGAATCGCTGACTTGGGTGCCAGCGCCAGCCGATGCTCCAACCCCCCTCGCCCTCCTGCGCCGAATAAATCGGCTGAGAAGAATCTATCCACAGGGCTGAAGGTGCTGTTGATAAACTTGCCTCAGGCAAACTATTCACAGATCTGTCACTGATTTGCCTTGTGGATGAAACAGGCAGCATTTTCAGTTCGACCCAGCCCTGCCGGGTCCAAATCTTGTGGATATTTAAAAACTCATTATTTATCAACAACTTAATATCTTCATCCACAGCGTCTGCCTTGTTCAGCAGAACCAGCGCTGCCGCCTGCAAGGCCTCTTGCTGAGCCTCTGGTAGCGGCTCATCTCGGGCCAGTGCATGAGCATCCAGTACCATCACCAACGGCTGCACCGCCAGCACTCCCACCCAGGGTGCCTGCTGCAACTGATGAAGCAATTGCACAGGATGACCAAGCCCGGAAGGCTCGATGAACAACCGGTCGGGCCGTGCCTTGCGCAGTAGGCGACCAAGCCCGACCTGGAACGGTGTGCCGTTCACGCAGCACAGGCAGCCACCGGCCACCTCGCCGATGGCGATACCGTCCTCGTCACGGCTGAGCAAAGCCGCATCGAGACCGACCTGACCAAATTCATTGACCAGCACGGCCCAGCGTTCATTGGCCGGGCGCTGGGCCATCAGCTGGCGGATCAGGCTGGTCTTGCCGGCTCCCAGGGGACCGGCGATGACGTGGGTGGGGATGTTCTGCAGCATGCCAGGACTTCTATGGGGAATTCACCCCACTATGCCCCGTCATGCCAGCCAGTCAAGGCTGAGCAACAGTCGTCGCTGCTCACCGGCTGGCGAGCGGTGGATAAGTCCCGCGCCTTCATTGCCCAGCCATTTTTCCCCTTTGAGGACAGCCACCTCTCCCGCCTGCAAGGTGCGAATGTTATCCACAGGTGCCGGCGCCAGATGCAGGCCAACCCGCTCTACTGCGCCCTCTTCCAGCCATTCGCTGCCAGGCCCCACGTAAGTGGTCAACAGGCGCAAGGGCACGTTATCCACATGGAAGCGCGGACACATGGCACCTTGCAGCACTCGCAACCGCAGCCCCACCCGCCGTGCACCGAGCAGGCAGGTGTAGGCGGATACCAGCCACTTCACGTCGGCAACAAACCCCTCGTAGCCATGCAGGTCGGCAGCCTCCTGTAACAAGCCAGGCAATAACGGTGGCTCGTGCTCGTTCACATCGAGTACACGCTGGTCAGCCAGGGACTGTCCGCGGCTCACTACCAAGGCAGCAAAGTCCTCCACCTGTGCTGGCAAACGGCGCTGCCAGACGGCCAGGTTCACGCCATCCTGAAAGATCTCGGTGAGCACCTTTGGCGATTCCGCAAAGGCCTGGCGGATATCCACAGGGCGCAACGCCAGGCTCATGCTGCTTCCTCGACATGCCAGGGGCCAAAAGGATCCGGCAGGCGAAGCCAGCCCATCGGCCCGAGCTCCATTTCCTCATCGCTCAGGAGACAGGCATCCAACTCTGTGGATAACCGAGCGAAGTCGATGTTCTGCCCGATGAATACCAGCTCCTGACGGCAGTCACCTGTTTCGACGTCCCAGTGCTTGAGAATGTCTGCTGTGCTCTGCTCATCCTGCGGCCAGTGTTCCCGTGGAACAAAACGCCACCAACGCCCGGCCAGGCCATGGCGCATCATTCCGCCGGCCTGCGACCAGCTGCCGGCTTCCTGAAATTTGCTGGCCAGCCAGAAAAAGCCCTTGGAGCGAAGCAGCCGACCGTTGCTCCAGCTGTTGTGGATAAAGTCGAAGAAGCGTTGCGGGTGCAGTGGCCGGCGTGCCTCCCAAGTGGTCGCCGCGATGCCGTACTCCTCGGTTTCCGGTATGTGCGCACCGCGCAACTCCTGCAGCCAACCTGGCGACTGCGCAGCCTGGTCGAAGTCGAACAGCCCGGTATCGAGAATCCGCGCCAGCGGCACCTGGCCCATGACCATCGGTACGATCTGCGCGCGGGCATTGAGGCTGCGCAAAATGGCGGTGAGTTCTTCGCGCTCGTGCTGGCTGATCAGGTCGATCTTGCTGAGCAGCAGCACATCGGCGAACTCGACCTGTTCGATCAACAGATCGCTGATGGAACGCTCATCGTCCTCACCCAGCGTCTCGCCACGGCTGGCAAGGCTGTCGGCTTGCTGATAGTCGCGCAGGAAGTTCAGGCCATCGACCACGGTGACCATGGTGTCCAGGCGCGCCATGTCGGACAGGCTACGGCCTTGCTCATCGCGGAAGGTGAAGGTCTCGGCAACCGGCAGCGGCTCCGAGATACCGGTGGACTCGATCAGCAAATAGTCAAAGCGGCCTTCCTCAGCCAGTCGCGCGACTTCCTCCAGCAGGTCTTCACGCAGGGTGCAGCAGATGCAGCCGTTGCTCATCTCGACCAGTTTTTCTTCTGCTCGGTTGAGGCTGACGTTGCGCTGCACTTCGCTGGCGTCGATGTTGATTTCACTCATGTCGTTGACGATCACCGCGACCCGAAGGTTGTCGCGATTACGCAGCACATGGTTGAGCAAGGTGCTCTTGCCGGCGCCGAGGAAGCCGGAAAGCACGGTAACAGGGAGACGATTGGACATGGTGAAACCTCTTCAGGCGGACGCACTCGAAACGATGCATTGCATAATGTTATAAAGTAACAATACAATTTCGCCAAGCTGTACTCGTCGGAAGGGTACTTCGGAGATGGAAATGAGCCTGTCACGTGCTGCCCTGTTGCTGCTGCTCGCGCCTCTGCCAGCCCAGGCAGTGGCACAAGGCAGTTCGCTCGCGCTGTGTACTCGTAGCGCAACGCTGCTCGCCTGCCAAGATGGCAAAGGCAGTTACTACAGCGTGCGCACCGAAGGCAGCTATCTCTACCTGCGCGGCTTCGACACGACGACGCGTCGGCTCTGGTCGCAAACCAGCAGCCGCTATGGCGCACTGACGTTCTTCACCGGTTTGGCCAGCGATGGTGAAGCCTGGTTCGGCTACAGCCGCCGTGTTGGCTGGACCACGTTCAATCGCGTGTCCAGCTCCAGTGGCCAACGCTTCAACTTGCATTGCAGCCTGGTCGGCGGATGCCGCTGACCCTTTTGACTGGTGTCCCCCATGACTAGCCTGACGCTTCCCGACATTGCCGCACAGACCCAAGAGCACACCGTCCCACTGGATTGGGTCGGCATGTGTGGCATCGCCTCACCCATCCAGCTCGATGGTCGTCAAGTGCCGGCCATGGCCAATGCCGGTGTCAGCCTCGTGGATGGCACTTCGCGGGGCATTCATATGTCTCGCCTCTACCTCGCACTGGAATCGCTTGAACAGCAGCAATTGACGCCATTGGCTATTCGCCATCTTCTGGCGGACTTTATCGCCAGCCACGAAGGGCTTTCCAACGCCGCTTATCTCAACCTGGCTTTCGAGCACTTGCTGAAACGACCTGCCTTGATCAGCCCACTCGCAGGTTGGAAGAGCTACCCGATCACCCTCGAAGCGAAGATAGAAAATGAAATGTTCCACGTGGAACTATCAGTTCGTGTGCCTTACTCCTCGACCTGCCCCTGCTCGGCAGCGCTGGCAAGGCAACTGATTCAACAGCAGTTCGCTGCTGATTTCTCTGGGCAGCACCTGGAGCGCAGCGCGGTACTGGAGTGGTTGGGCAGCAGCCAGGGCATCGTCGCAACGCCGCATAGTCAGCGCAGCCAGGCGCTGATCAGCGTGCGCCTGCAAGACAATCTGGAGTCGTTACCCATAATCGAATTGATCAACCAGATTGAGGCCAGCCTGGGTACCGCTGTGCAGACCGCCGTAAAGCGTGCAGACGAACAGGCGTTCGCCTTGGCCAATGGGCAGAACCTGATGTTCTGTGAGGACGCTGCCCGGCGACTGCATCGGTCGCTGCGGCAGTTGCAGTGGGCCACCGCGTTCAAGCTACGCGTGGAACATGCAGAGAGCCTGCATGCCCACGATGCGGTAGCGAGCAGCCAATGGCGGTGGTGAAACTCAGGTACGGGGCTTGACTGTTCCACAGTCGTTGCCAAGCCATACGGCCCGGGTGTTCATGCTGCCCTGCTGCTGAACGCCCGAGGCATTGAAGGTGCCGTTCACCTGCGTGGTGAATTCCTTGTCGCTGAGGAAAGTCGCCTGGCCAGTACCTTGGGCTTTCGGGCAGCTGAACTGGAACTTCCAGACATTGCCGGTGCGGTCGGTAATTTTCTGGGTACAACCAGACTTCGGGTCCTGCAACGGAATATCGTTGGTCTGGACCTGCTCAGGTGTCAGGCACGAACGCACACCGTTGCCACCAATCGTGACGCCCTGCTTGGCCAGCACCCCTTCCATCATGGCCCGCTGCTCCGGTGGCAGGTTCTTCAACTGCCCGAGCATGAACTGCATATCGGGTAACGGCTTGCCATCGACCTGCATGTTGCTGGTAGTCAGCTCCCACAAACCAGGCTGCAACATCTGCGCATGCACCAGTGGGCTGCTCAGGCCCAGGGCCAGAGCCAACATTGGCAGACGAATCTTCATGTACGAACGCTCCTCGAAAAACCGGCCAACGGGCCGGGCTCAGCCTTAGACGCCAAATCCGCTTTCAGGTTGCAAGGCGGACGTGGAACGTGTTCTGTTATCCGCTGTGTATTCGGCAAGCAGGATGTGTATGGATTACCACAGCCCCTACTTTTTCGGCTACGTGCTCGGCCTGATTCATCTGCTCGGCATGATCGCCGCATTGCATGCAGTGTTCACCGTGCGTACCGCCCAAGGCGCAATTGCCTGGGCCATGTCGCTGTTCTTCATTCCCTACTTCACGCTGATTCCCTACCTGATTTTTGGTGCGCGATCCTTCTACGCCTACATCCAGGCCAGGCGCCAGGCCAACCAGGAAATGCACGTGGCCATGGCCAACCTCAACTGGCGGCCGTGGGTTGAGGAAGCCCTCACCGCCCGAGAGTCGGAAAGCTACGCCGCCTTGCGTGCCATGCCGAAGCTCGGGCGAATGCCTTGCCTGGCCAATAACCAAGTGAAGCTGCTGATCAATGGCAAAGCCACTTTTGACGCCATCTTCGCCGCCATCGAGCAGGCACGCGAAGCGGTACTGGTGCAGTTTTTCATCATCCACGACGACGCCCTTGGCAATGATCTGCAGCAGTTGTTACTGCGCAAGGCGGCCGAGGGGGTGAAGGTGTTCGTGCTGTATGACCGTGTCGGCAGCCATGCCCTACCCGCCAGCTACAGCCAGGTACTGCGCGATGGCGGTGTGCAGATCCATGCCTTCGCTACCCGCCGCGGGTGGTTCAACCGCTTCCAGGTCAACTTCCGCAACCACCGCAAGATCGTCGTGGTCGATGGCCTGCTCGGCTTCATCGGTGGGCATAACGTAGGGGACGAGTACCTCGGCAAGAATCCACACCTCTCACCTTGGCGCGATACCCATGTGCAAATCAGCGGGCCGGTGCTGGCTTGCCTGCAGGAATCGTTCGCCGAAGACTGGTACTGGGCCACGCGCCAGCTCCCACCTTTGATCCTGCCGGACACCTACCCCGACAACGGCGTGCTCTGCCAAGCCCTGGCCAGTGGCCCGGCAGACCCGCAGGAAACCTGTTCGCTGTTCTTCATCGAAGCCATCCATTCAGCGAGCAAACGGGTATGGATCACCAGCCCTTACTTCATTCCGGATGAAGCCGTGTTCGCCGCCTTGCGCCTGGCGGTGTTGCGCGGGGTGGATGTGCGCGTGCTGATCCCGTCTCGGCCCGATCACAAGATCGTCTATGCGGCCTCCAGCCTGTTCGCGTTCGAGGCGGTACGGGCAGGGGTGAGGATGTTCCGTTATCAGCCTGGCTTCCTGCACCAGAAGGTGGTGCTGGTGGATGACGAGGTCAGCGCGATCGGCAGCGCCAACCTGGACAACCGCTCATTCCGGCTCAATTTCGAGATCACCTTGCTCACGGTGGACCGCCCGTTCGCCGACCAGGTGGAAGCGATGCTGCTGGGAGACTTCGAACAAGCGCTCGAGATCACCGCCGAAGACAGCCGCGATACCCATCGTGTCCAGCAATTGGGGATGCGCATAGCGCGCCTGATTTCACCCATCCTCTGAACGAAGAAAGGGCCGCTTATGCGGCCCTTTCTTCGTTCAGAGGATGATCAGCGATAAAGGTCTTCCCGCGTCCACGGCAGATCATGGTGCCCATCGGCATACGGCTTCACGGCCAGAATCTGATGCAGGTTGATCCAGCCCTTCTGGAAGGCATAGGCACAGCCGGCCAGGTACAAGCGCCAGATTCGCAGGGTCTTATCCGGCACCAGCGCCGCTGCCTTGTGCAACTGGTTCTCCAGGTTTTCGCTCCAGTGATGCAGCGTCTTGGCGTAGTGCAGGCGCAGGCTCTCCACGTCAACCACCTCCAACCCCGCTTCACAGATGCTGGCAGTGATCATCGACAGGTGCGGCAGCTCGCCATTGGGGAACACATATCGGTCGATGAAGTCACCCGCTCCTCGCCCGACCGGGCGGCCATCAATGTGCTTGGCAGTGATGCCATGGTTCATCACCAGGCCACCTTCGCGCACCGCACCGAACAGCTTCTGGCAATACAGGGGCAGGTTGGCATGGCCAACGTGCTCGAACATGCCAACACTTACGACCTTGTCGAAACGACCATCCTGGGGCAAGTCGCGGTAGTCGAGAATCTGCAGGTCGACCCGCTCGGCCAAGCCTTCGGCCTTGACCCGTTGGCGTCCGAGTTTCAGCTGTTCCTTGCTCAAGGTGATGCCGAACACCTTGGCGCCATATTCGCGTGCGGCAAAACGCGACAACCCGCCCCAGCCGCAGCCCACGTCCAGCAGATAGTCACCGGCATCCAGGCGGAGCTTGCGACACAAGTGGTCGAACTTGTCCTGCTGGGCCTGATCGAGGGTATTGTCCGGCTCGCGGAAGTAGGCGCAGGAATACGCCAAGTCCTGATCCAGCCACAGCTGGTAGAACTCATTGGACACATCATAGTGGTAGGAAATGGACTGGGCGTCGGTGCTCTTGTCGTGGGCCAGACGCTGCGGCGGAGCTTCGTCCTCGTCGGTCAGCAGTGCTTCGCTGAGTTCGTCGCACACGCGGATGGCTTCACCGATGTCGCCTTCCAGCTCCAGCTTGCCCTCAACGAACGCGGTGCCCAGCTGGTCCATGCTTGGATGCGTCAACTGAGCGATCAGCTGTGGGTCCTTGACCAGGATGGTGACCTGCGGGCTTGGGCCCAGATCGAACTGGTTGCCGTCCCACAGTTTAAACCGCAGTGGCAGATGAAGGCTTTGCAACGCCGGTGGAAGTTGAGCAAGCATGAACACTCCTCCTATCCCTATAAGGCCACGACGCCTGATATTTCGAACGTCGCCGGAACAGAGTAGTTCATTCGTGGGAGGTTTCCTCCAGATCAGACCTAAACGCGACCAAGGTCTAGAACCAACTGATCTGATGAAAGCAATGGATTGTATACAATCCATCCTTCTCAGCTTAACCTTATGCCCCTCTCGCGCTTCCTCATCTGGAGTACAAAACCCATGAAATCCTATGACGTGGTGATCATCGGCGGCGGCCCTGGCGGCTACAACGCAGCGATCCGCGCTGGCCAACTGGGCCTGAGCGTTGCCTGCGTGGAAGGTCGTTCGACCCTCGGTGGCACCTGCCTCAACGTCGGTTGCATGCCGTCCAAAGCGTTGCTGCACGCCTCCGAGCTTTACGAAGCGGCCAGCGGCGAAGAGTTCGCCCATCTCGGCATCGAAGTGAAGCCGACGCTCAACCTCGCCCAGATGATGAAACAGAAGGACGAGAGCGTGACCGGCCTGACCAAGGGCATCGAATACCTGTTCCGTAAGAACAAGGTTGACTGGATCAAAGGCTGGGGCCGCCTGGATGGGGTCGGCAAGGTCATCGTCAAGGCCGAAGATGGCAGCGAGACCACACTGCAAGCCAAGGACATCGTCATCGCCACAGGCTCCGAGCCCACTCCCCTGCCCGGCGTGACCATCGACAACCAGCGCATCATCGACTCCACCGGTGCCCTGGCCCTGCCGCAGGTACCCAAGCATTTGGTGGTGATCGGCGCGGGCGTCATCGGCCTGGAACTGGGTTCGGTATGGCGCCGCCTGGGTGCACAGGTCACCGTCATCGAGTACCTCGACCGCATCTGCCCGGGCACCGATGAAGAAACTGCCAAGACCCTGCAGAAAGCCTTGGCCAAGCAAGGCATGGCCTTCAAGCTGGGTAGCAAGGTCACCCAGGCGAAGACTGAAGCCGAAGGTGTCAGCCTGACCCTGGAGCCGGCAGCTGGTGGTGTCGCCGAAACCCTTCAGGCCGACTACGTGCTGGTCGCGATCGGCCGGCGCCCTTACACCAAGGGCTTGAACCTTGAGAGCGTAGGGCTGGAAACCGACAAGCGCGGCATGCTGAGCAACGAGCACCATCGCACCTCTGTCCCAGGCGTGTGGGTGATCGGCGACGTCACTTCCGGCCCGATGCTGGCGCACAAAGCCGAGGACGAAGCGGTCGCCTGCATCGAGCGCATCGCTGGCAAGCCGCATGAGGTGAACTACAACCTGATCCCCGGCGTGATCTACACCCGTCCGGAACTGGCTACCGTCGGCAAGACCGAAGAGCAGCTGAAGGCCGAAGGCCGCGCCTACAAGGTCGGCAAGTTCCCCTTCACCGCCAACAGCCGCGCCAAGATCAACCACGAGACCGAAGGCTTCGCCAAGGTCATCGCCGACGCCAACACCGATGAGGTCCTCGGCGTGCACCTGGTCGGCCCGAGCGTCAGCGAGATGATTGGCGAATTCTGCGTGGCCATGGAGTTCGCCGCCTCGGCTGAAGACATTGCGCTGATCTGCCACCCGCACCCGACCCGCTCCGAAGCCCTGCGCCAGGCCGCGATGAACGTGCACGGCATGGCCATGCAGATCTGACCCAGCTGGCTCCGCCGGTTTTTTCGAAATACCATTGATGCACGCTTTCGATCAAACCAGCGGAGCCCACCGGGTGAGCATCAACTTCGATCTGAACGACCTACAGGCTTTCCGCGCTGTCGTCGAGCAAGGCAGCTTCCGCCGCGCCGCCGATACCATTCGCATTACCCAGTCGGCGTTGAGCCGGCGCATCGAAAAACTCGAGTCGGCACTGGGCGTGAAGCTGCTCGAACGCACCACGCGCAAGGTGTCGCTGACCAATGTCGGGCGCGCCTTCCTGCCCCAGGTCGAACGCCTGCTGGACGACCTGGACCTGGCGCTGCTCAGCGTCGGTGATGGAGGCTCGCTGCGCACCGGCACCCTGACCATCGCTTGCGTGCCGTCAGCTGCCTACTACTTCATGCCCCACGCGATCCGCGCCTTCCATTCGCAGTATCCGAAAGTTCGGATCAACCTGTACGACGCCTCCGCCAACGAAGTCAGCGCCGCCGTTGCCTCCGGTGAAGCGGACTTTGGCCTGAGCTTCACTGGCAACCTCGCCCCGGAGATCGAGTTCAGCGTCCTGCTCGAGGAGCGCTATGTCATCGCCTGCCGCCAGGATCACCCGCTTGCCAAACTGGACAAGGTGACCTGGGCACAAGCCTACGAGCATGACTACATCACCCTGGGCAAATCGTCAGGCAACCGTCTGGTACTGGATCGGGCGCTGGCTGGGATGCAGGTCAGCAAGGAGAGTGTGTGCGAAGCCAGGCATGTGACCACCCTGCTCGGCCTGATCGAAGCGGGCCTGGGTATCGCGGCGGTGCCATCGATCGCACTGCCGATGACCCCGCATCCGATCCTGGCCAGCATTGCACTGGTGGAACCGGAGGTCAGCCGCAAGATGGGCCTGCTCAAGCGCCGCGGCCGCACACTGACACCGGCGGCACTTGAGATGGTCAGGTTGATTCGCGAACTGCCAGGCGTATTACCGGGCGACTGAATCCAGCCCGGTGGCGCGCACGGCAGGCTGCACATCGGGCGACGCGAGGTAGTTCAGCAGCTGCTTCGCCTCGGCCGGGTGCTCGGCGGTTTTCGGGATGCCAGCGGCAAAGCGAGTCACCGACTGCAGGCTTTCCGGGATCTTGCCAACGTAAGTGACACCCGGCACAGGCAGCAGCTCGGCAACCTGCTGGAAGCCAAGCTGATAGGTGCCCTTGGCTACCTGCGAGGCCACCGGAATACGCTCCACCATGGTGCTCTTGCCGATCAGCTGGTCCTGGATACCCAGCTTCTTGTACAGCTCCTTCTCGATGTACACGCCGCTGGCGCTGTCGGAGTAGGCCACCGACTGTGCCGCCAGCAAGGTCTGCTTCAATTCGTCAGCAGTGCCGATGGCAGGTTTGGCCTGCCCTTCCCGGACCACCAGGCCAATGCGCGAGTCCGCCAGCTCCACCCGCGATGCCGGGTCGACCTTGCCCTGACGGATCAGCTCGTCCAGTGCATAGCCGACCATGATCACCACATCCGCGTGCTCGCCACGAGCGAGGCGATTGGGGATCGCCTCGGGGGCCTTGCCCATGGACGGACCCAGTACGGTGACCAGGGTATCGCCGCTCTGCGCCGCATACTGCGGCGCCAGCTGCTTGTAGGCGGCGGTGAAGCCGCCCGAGGTCATCACGGTCAGTTCGGCAGCCTGGGCAAGGCTGCAGCCAGCGAGCAACGTAGCTGCCAGCAACGCTTTCAACGCAGCCCTCATGCGGCCACCGCTGCGCGGTTGGCCAGGCGGCGATAGAGCATCCAGGTGGCGACGAATGCACAGAGCGCGGCAAACATCATCCAGTAGGCCGGTGCGGCCTTGTCATTGGTGACGTGGATCATCCAGGTAGAGATCGCCGGGGTGAAACCACCGAACAGTGCGGTCGCCAGGCTATAGGCCAGCGAGAAACCTGCCACCCGCACTTCCACCGGCATGATTTCGGTCAGCGCCGGGATCATCGCACCGTTGTACATGCCGTACAGGAACGAGAACCACAGCAGCACTTCGAGCATGTGGCCAAAGGTCGGCGACTGGGCCAGATAGGTCAGCGCAGGATAAGCGGTGATCACGGTCATCAGCGACATGGCCAGCAGCAGCGGCTTGCGCCCGAGGCGGTCGCTGAGCGTGCCGCCGATGGGCAGCCAGATGAAGTTCGACACCGCCGTCAGCAAGGTCACCAGCAGTGCATCACCGGTACTCAACTGAAGCACTGTCTTGCCAAAGGTCGGAGCGTACACGGTGATCATGTAGAAGGCCGTGGTGGTCATGGCCACCATCAGCATGCCGAACAGCACTACGCCGGAGTTGGCTGCCAGCGTCGCCAGCACCTGCTTCATGGTAGGGCGATGCTCGCGGGCGGCGAACTCCTCGGTTTCCTGCAGGTTGCGCCGCAGCAGGAAGATCACCGGGATGATCATGCAGCCCACACCGAACGGCACGCGCCAGCCCCACTGGGCAATCTCGGCGGCAGACAGCCATTCGTTCAGCGCAAAGCCCAGCGCGGCGGCGACGACGATCGCAACCTGCTGGCTGGCGGACTGCCAGCTGGCGTAGAAGCCCTTGTGTCCAGGCGTTGCCATTTCGGCCAGGTAGACCGATACACCGCCCAGCTCAGCACCCGCCGAGAAGCCTTGCAGCAAGCGCCCGATCAGCACCAGCGCCGGGGCCAATAGCCCGATGCTGGCGTAGCCGGGCACCAGCACGATCAGCAAGGTCCCGCTGGCCATGATCGCCAGGGTGACGATCAGTCCTTTGCGTCGGCCTACGTCATCAATGTACGCACCCAGGATCACCGCACCCAGCGGGCGCATGAGGAAGCCTGCGCCAAACACGGCGAAGGTCATCATCAATGAGGCGAATTCATTGGACGCGGGGAAGAAGGCCCCCGCGATGTGCGTGGCGTAGAAGCCGAACAGGAAAAAGTCGAACTGTTCGAGGAAGTTTCCGGACGTAACCCGGAAGACCATACCGGCCTTGGACTTGCCCTCGGGCACCGAGCGTGACGGCAGACTCATGGTGGATCTCCAGCGTTTCTTAATAATTGTAAGTGCTTATTTCTGGAATGATCGTCGAAAGCGGGGCTGGAGATAATCGTTCATTTTTCATTAATTGATGCACGGATGCGATCAATGAAGTGCGTATTACGGCTTCATGAGCAAGGAGTACGCACAATTCGGCGCTTTGATGGCTTTATGAATTGTCCCAACCAACGGAACAATTATTCACTTTTTAGCCTAATTGTCTTGACCTATCTTCCGCTTCAGAATGGCCTCCATACCGCAGACAACGCCACCGAGCACAGCGCGGTGAGCCATTCGAACTCAAGCATCAGGAGCTACAAGATGAACAATTTCAAAGGTACAACTGCAGCCGTCGGTCGTGTATTGCTGGCCGTGCTGTTCCTGCTCAGCGGCTTCAGCAAGCTGACTTCGCCAGAGGGCACCATCGCCTACATCGAATCGAGCGGCCTGCCCTTCCCGGTACTGAGCTACCTGGCGGCACTGGGTGTTGAACTCGGCCTCGCGGCACTGCTGATCATCGGCTTTCAGACCCGCATCGTCGCGGTGGTCATGGCGCTGTTCACCGTGATGGCCGCCTTCGCCTTCCACAACAACCTGGCGGACCAAGGGCAGTTCATCAACTTCTTCAAGAACATCTCGATTGCAGGCGGCCTTTTGCAGATTGCAGCGTTTGGCGGTGGTGCACTGAGCGTGGATGCGCTGATCGGCAACAGCAAAGCGCGGGCGGCAGGGAAGACTGTACTGAAAGCAGCTTGAACCTGACTGATCGCACAAATGAAAAGCCCCGGCTACCAGCCGGGGCTTTCGCTTGTGCTCAAGTTTCACGTGCTGGAGGCCTTATGCTATCTCTTTCAACTAGCAGGGGCCCCTGTGGGAGCGGCTTCAGCCGCGAACACCGGCAAAACTGTGCCATCCACCGCGTCACTTGCTTCGCGGCTAAAGCCGCTCCCACAGCGCTCGCGAAGCTCGCTCCCTGCTCGACAGCACATTAGCCATGCGTGGCCCAGAGCAGTTGAGTTTTTAGACGTTTAGACGTAATAGCTTGTGACCATGTTGATGAAGGGAACCGCTGGCGACTCCCTTCTGTTGCCGATTAATAAACTTTGTCACAAAGTCTCTTGCATTTCGCGGCCTAGCGAGGAGGCTGCTTCTAGGGAAGCAAAAATAAAGGTTGTCACAAAGCATAATTTTTCAAAATTTCTCGGGCTTTTTCGTTTAATAAAGGTTGTCACAGCAAAGGTTCAGCCAGAAAAAATCACAGGAAGGACCCCGTGCTAAAACCCCAAAAAAATTATGATGGTATCTTTTTGGGGCGTGGTAACCGGTGCGAGCGCTCCTGGCTGGGAGCCCCCTACAAATCGTTGGGTTGGGCATGGATTTCTCTGAGATACATCTTGGAGGGGTTGCTGCTTTTCCGAGCGCAGACGCGCCAACCAGACTGACTGTTTTCCGCTACCAGGCAGGTTTAAAACCGTCCAAGGATACGCCTGTATCCTCACTCATGAAGTCGCTCAATCATGCCGGGCCCAGGGCTCGCCATCTTCAGGGCGCCGCAGGACTCAGTGAAATTCGTGGAGGCGAGTTCCCTGAGGTGACACCGAGTTCATGTCGCCAGATCCTTCACCATATAGACCGCAGAGGTCGGACAAAGGCTCTTGAACTCCTCCGAACTGGAAATTGCCTTTGGGGCTTGAGATCGGTCTCTGTGCTCATATCCCCGAGCCTCGAAGAAGTCGGGTGCTGTTGTGGTCAGCAGATGAAGGCTCTGGGCTCCGTCAGCTTCCGCTATTCGCTCAAGTGCTCTGAGCAGCAGGGTACCGATCCCTGACTTTCGCTGGGCCGGTACGACAACCAGTGAGCGAATCAGACGAGTCCGGCCAGTTCCTTCAATGCCCCCGTATCCCAGCTCCGTTTCTCCCCGATGAAAGGAATAGAACATTCGGTCGGGCTGCAAAAGGTCTTGGGTCGGCAAGCCCGCTGCAGTCAGATGCGCAGCCAGGCCTTGGATTTGATCGGTACCAAGCAATCGGACAGAGATATCAGACTGGTTCATTGGGGACTCTGGGGATGGTATCGACGGCCAGTATAGGGCCCAAAGCGAGGGCTTTTTCCAGTTTTATGACGTCCCGTAAGGCGAGGCGAGTGTAAATATCTGCTTTACCGTATATTCGAATTGGCATATATTCGGATTTCCAGATATTGGCCGTACACGCATTCCCCAGGAGGTCACATGCGGGAAACACTGACTCCCCCCATCGTTTTCAAATGCCTGGCTGATGACACCCGGGCCCGGATGACCCTGCTGATCGCCCGTGAAGGCGAACTCTGTGTCTGCGAACTTACCCACGCGCTGGAGCTGAGCCAGCCGAAGATCTCCCGGCATCTTGCCCAGTTGCGCGAGGCTGGAATCCTGATGGATCGCCGCAAGGGTCAATGGGTGTACTACCGACTGCACCCCGAACTGCCGCAGTGGGTGGACGCGATGCTGAAGGGAGTGGTCGATGCCAACCAGGAATGGTTGAGCCCCGATGCATTGCGCCTTGCCGAAATGGGCGAGCGGCCGCAGAGCCCTGTTGCTTGTGCTTGAGAATTCCCTTCGCTGATTGAGTTGTAGTCATGCTGATCGCATTTTTGATTTTCCTGGTGACGATCGTTCTCGTCATCTGGCAGCCCAAAGGCCTGGGCGTGGGCTGGAGCGCCGCACTGGGGGCCGTCGTGGCGCTGCTGGCGGGCGTCGTGAGCCTGTCCGATATTCCCGTGGTCTGGCAGATCGTCTGGAACGCTACCGCCACTTTCATCGCCGTCATCATCATCAGCCTGCTGCTGGATGAGGCGGGGTTCTTCGAGTGGGCGGCATTGCACGTGGCCCGCTGGGGCAATGGCAGCAGCCGCAAGCTGTTCGCCTTCATCATCCTGCTGGGCGCCGCCGTCTCGGCGCTGTTCGCTAACGACGGTGCGGCACTGATCCTGACCCCGATCGTCATCGCCATGCTGCTGGCCCTGCGCTTCTCCCCGGCGGCGACGCTGGCATTCGTCATGGCGGCGGGCTTCATCGCCGATACCGCGAGCTTGCCGCTGGTGGTGTCCAACCTGGTGAACATCGTTTCCGCCGACTACTTTGGCATTGGCTTCAGCGAATACGCCTCGGTCATGGTGCCGGTGAACCTGGTCAGCATCGCCGCCACCCTGGGAATGCTGCTGTGGTTCTTCCGCAAGGACCTGCCGCGTACCTATGAACTCGACCAACTGAAGGCTCCCGAAGCCGCTATCCGCGACAAGGCGACGTTCGTTGCCGGCTGGTGGGTGCTTGCGCTGTTGCTGGTTGGCTTCTTCGCCATCGAGCCGCTGGGCGTTCCGATCAGCGCCATCGCTGCTGCCTGTGCGCTGATCCTCTACCTGATCGCCGCGCGTGGGCACGTGATTTCAACCCGCAAGGTGCTCAAGGACGCGCCTTGGCAGGTCGTGGTGTTCTCGCTTGGCATGTACCTTGTGGTGTATGGCCTGCGTAACGCCGGCCTCACCGACTACCTGACGCAGATCCTCAATGTCTTCGCTGGCTACGGAATCTGGGGCGCATCCCTCGGGACGGGGCTGCTCGCCGCTGGCCTGTCGTCGGTCATGAACAACATGCCCACTGTGTTGGTAGGGGCCTTGTCGATCCATTCCGCCGAGGCCACCGGCATCGTGCGCGAGGCCATGATCTACGCCAACGTCATCGGCTGTGACCTCGGTCCGAAAATCACCCCCATCGGCAGCCTGGCCACCTTGCTGTGGCTACACGTGCTGGCCCGCAAGAACATCGTCATCACCTGGGGTTACTACTTCCGCACCGGCATCGTCCTGACGCTGCCGATCCTGCTTGCCACCTTGGCCGCATTGGCCATCCGCCTGAGCTTTTGAACCGGAGATACCTGATGAAAGTCTTGTTCATGTGCACCCACAACAGCTGCCGCAGCATCCTGTCCGAGGCGCTGTTCAATCACCTGGCCCCAGAGGGTATGGAAGCTGTGAGCTCGGGCAGCTTCCCAAGCGGCAAGGTCAATGAGCGGGCACTGAATACCCTGGAAGCCGCCGGTATCCCCACCGCAGGTCTTTCAAGCAAGGCCTCGGATGCCTTCGAGAGCTCTCCTCCCGACATCGTTGTCACCGTGTGCGACCGCGCTGCCGGCGAAGCCTGCCCGATCTTCTTCGGTCCATCGCTCAAAGCCCACTGGGGCCTGGCCGACCCTTCGGCGGTCACCGGGAGTGAGGCAGAAATCGAAGAAGCCTTCCAGACAACACTTGCGAAGATTGATGAGCGCGTGCGCGCCTTCATTGCGCTGCCTTTCTCGCAACTGAGCCAGGACGAACTGAAAGCCGAACTTGCCCGCATCGGCGCGCTGTAGGCCCTGGATCAATGGAGACCGAAATGAACGACCACCTGCCCAATGTCCAACCAGAACTTATTGATCTGCCGTCGCTGGAGCGGCTGGCGCCGAAGGATCCTTCCACACACAAACCGCGCATCCTGCTGCTGTACGGATCGACCCGCGAACGCTCATTCAGCCGCTTGATGGTCCAGGAGGCTGCGCGCCTGCTGGAAGAGTTCGGCGCCGAAACCCGAATCTTTGATCCTTCCGGCCTACCGCTGCCGGATGACGCTCCGGACTCTCACGAGAAGGTGCTGGAACTCCGCGAGCTGATGCAATGGTCCGAGGGCCAGGTGTGGTGCTCGCCCGAGCGTCACGGCTCAATGAGTGCTGTCTTCAAGGCGCAGATCGATTGGGTACCGCTGGCCATGGGCGCGGTTCGCCCAACCCAGGGCAAGACCCTCGCGGTGATGCAGGTATGTGGAGGCTCGCAGTCCTTTAACGTGGTGAACCAACTGCGCGTGCTTGGCCGCTGGATGCGTATGTTTACCATCCCGAACCAGTCGTCGGTGCCGAAAGCCTTCCTGGAGTTCGATGAAGCCGGGCGCATGAAGCCGTCTTCTTTCTACGATCGACTGGTCGACGTGATGGAGGAACTGACCAAGTTCACGCTCCTGTTGCGTGATCGCCAGGATTATTTGGTAGACCGCTACTCCGAGCGCAAAGAGTCGGCGGAAGAACTATCCAAGCGAGTCAATATTCGGTCTATCTGAGGTCATGAGCATGTCGCATCCTTACTCATTGAAATCGTTGCCCCATGCTCCGGGTGTGCTGATTTTTACGCCTTGTCCGGGCACCCAGACCAGCGGTCTCGCTGAAAGCCTGGATACGCTCAAGAAGGCCGGTGCCGTGGCGCTGGTTACGCTGATGTCGGACGCAGAGCTTCAGGAAAACGGAGTTGCCCAGCTTGGCGTCGCGGCCAAGCAGCATGGGTTGGAGTGGTACCAACTGCCGATCAAGGATGATCATGCTCCGGATAAAAACTTCGAGGTCGGGCTGGGAGAGATCCGCCACCAGTTGAACGCTTTGCTCGCATCCAACAAGGCCCTGGCCATCCACTGCAAGGGCGGCTCCGGCCGCACCGGGCTGTTCGCTGCCCGTCTGCTGATCGAGTCCGGAATGCCGCGCCGCGAGGCGATTGCATGGGTGCAGGATCTTCGCCCACGGGCGATTCAGAAGCCTGCGCACATCAACTACATCAACCAGTTCGGCGAAGGCTGAGCGCTCCAGCCAGACAGGAGAAACCATGGCCACCGAAGGCGAGCTACTCGATGTCATCGTGATTGGCGGCGGGCAGTCCGCGCTGACGGTGGCCTATTTTCTCAAGCGGGCCAAGCTCTCGTTCCTGCTGCTTGACGCTGAAGAGGCTGCGGGCGGGGCGTGGCGCCATGGCTGGCACTCGCTGACGCTGTTCTCGCCCTCCGCTTGGAGCTCCATCGCGGGCTGGCCGATGCCGCCAGTCACCGAAGGTAATCCTGATAGGGATCACGTGGTCAGCTACCTGGAGCAGTACGAGGCGCGCTACGGGTTTCCTATCGTTCGCCCCGTCAGCATCACGGCGGTGGAGCGGACCGCACGTGGTCTTCGTGTGCGCTCGAAGGACCGCAACTGGGAAGCCCGTGCCGTCATCAGCGCAACGGGGACCTGGAGCAAGCCCAATGTTCCGGCCTATCCGGGGATAGAGCTGTTCCAGGGGCAGCAGATTCACTCCGCCCAGTACCAGTTACCAGAGGCTTTCCAAGGAAAACGCGTGCTGGTCGTTGGTGGTGGCAACTCGGGGGCGCAAATCTACGCGGAGCTGTCCGAGATCGCCGACGCAACGTGGGTAACCACGAAGGAACCGGCGTTTCTGCCTGATGACGTGGATGGCCGGGTGCTGTTCGAACGGGCTACCGAGCGCCTCAAGGCTCAACAGGAGGGCCGTGTTATCGACGCACAGGTCGGTGGGCTTGGTGATATCGTCATGGTGCCCTCAGTAGTCCGGGCTCGCGAGCGCGGGGCCCTTCGTGCTGTAAGGCCTTTCACCTCATTTACGTCGGATGGGGTCGTCTGGCCCAACGGTGAGAAAACCCAGGTCGATGTGGTGGTCTGGTGTACTGGATTCCGGCCGGCACTGGATCACCTTAAGGCACTGGACGTGCTGGATGACTACGGAAGGGTCGAGGTTGATGGGGGGCGTTCTATTCGCGAGCCGCGCCTCTGGCTGGTCGGATATGGCGACTGGACCGGCTTGGCCTCGGCGACGTTGATTGGCGTCACCCGTACCGCGCGCAGCACAGTTAACGAAGTAGTCGAACACCTGAACAGCTTGGAGCAGTCGGATGCATAGCGGAATCGAAATTCGTGTCGCCAGACCAGAGGATGCAGAAGAGATCCAGATCATCTACGCGCCCATCGTACTCAACACGGCCATCTCATTCGAAGAGGCAGTGCCGAGCGTGGAGCAAATGTGTGAGCGTATCTCCACGACGCTGCAAACCTATCCGTATCTGGTGGCTGTGCGAGAAGGACGGGTAGTCGGCTATGCCTACGCCAGTCAGCACCGGGCGCGTGCGGCGTACCGGTGGGCGGTGGATGTGACGGTGTATGTCGCCGAGGGGCAGCGCCGCAGCGGAATTGCTCGGCAGCTCTATGACGTGCTGCTGCCGGTTCTGAAGCGTCTGGGATATCGCTCGGCGTATGCCGGTATCGCCTTGCCGAATGAAGGCAGTGTCGGGCTGCACGAACGACTCGGTTTTCAGCACATCGGTACGTTTCCGCAGGTCGGATTCAAGCTCGATGCTTGGCATGATGTGGGGTATTGGCGGTTTGAGTTCGGTGACGACGGCCTTCGACCCGAGGCTCCAATGAGCTTCGTATCCTAAACCCGAATGCCACGCTAGAGCGTCCCAGCCCGCGCCGTTGCTGGCTGCGACAGCACTAATCCTCCAACACATGTGAGTAAACCTGAATCGTCCCAGTTTTGTAGACACCTCCAAACCTAATAATGATGCCCAAAGATTGGTGAAATGGTGCTTGCACTACAGGGGGCTAGTTGAAAAGGGCCAAGAAACGGCTGAAATTGACAGCGGCAATGGCAAGGCCGCTCAGTACGATAACTGTCGTGTAGATCGGGTGGTCTTTGACGATTTCAATTAACACAACAGGATGCACCCCGTTCCGCTCGTACCATTTGGATTTTGTCTTCAAGGACTTTTCATGTGTACGCTCGAAGAAGTTCGCAAACATATCGAGCTTCCTTAGGGTCGATTGATGCATTTTTATGTACTCAGCGTTCACAAAGGCGGCAGCCTCATCAGCGCCGGGCAGTGCGTCTTGGTCGCTGGCATTATTGAGTTCAGCCAATGCCATGATCCTGCCTTTCCTTCCCCTACTATCGGCATGCGGGGCATAGTTTCTTCCATATAACGCAACCAGCTCACGCGCAAGGTCAACCTTCTTGTCATCCGGCAGCTCTACGGGTTTGCCCCCGAGCACCCGAAAGCGATGCTCAAGCGCAAAGAACCCGAAATTTTCGTCTCGCATGTTCCAATGCAGGAACCGACAATCCTTGTGCTTATCAAGCCATTGGAAAAAACCTTTCAGCATCGACTTTTCGAATTTATTGAGCTCTGCTTGCATGCTGGAGAGCTGTTTGCTGAGCTCTGCTTCTTTATGGATGGACCACGATTTGGTTTGGCCGGTTTTTAGGTTCCGTGTGGCGATGGATGTCACACGTTTCGACTCCCCCGTATCATTTTCATAAAACGATTCGCAGGAGTAGTGAATTACGTAAACTCGGTTCGCGTCCAGGTAGAGGTCTTCGATTAACGCTCTGCTCCTTTTGCGATCCTTTACCCGATCTAGCTCTGCTCCCACACCTTTCCCCTCAACCCAATGCACTGTAGGCGAAGCTGGTGATTTTGCCCTCAAATGTGGGTACCCGCTAGATTCACCCCTAGCTTTGCCTTTGACTCTTCCTGAGGGTATACCGCTTGGGGATAATCAGCCGGCTTTGTCTTGGTGGATTGCCCTACAAATCGACGTGGCCTTCACCAAGCCGCTCCCAATGCCGGCCGTCAGAACGTAGGACCATTCGCTTCCGCCGAAGCGGGCTGGTGGGCGTGAGCCAACAGGCGTATCCTACAAGTGCTTGCTCCGAGACTTGTTGGCCTACAGCCTCCCCTTGGAGACATCTGATAGCCCGCCGCTGAGGCGGGCTTCTTTGCTATCGGGTCGCAGCGCCTTTGGTTTGCTAGCTTCCCAAGCTAGGCTCTGCCAGGGCGCATGCCCATCAGCGGTCTACCCGCCTCCCTAAGCACGACGATTATCGACGTACCCAAATCCTTAATCAGGCGCATG
Source organism: Pseudomonas sp. SMN11 (assembly GCF_052041945.1). NCBI lineage: Bacteria > Pseudomonadati > Pseudomonadota > Gammaproteobacteria > Pseudomonadales > Pseudomonadaceae > Pseudomonas > Pseudomonas sp. SMN11. The sequence goes on from NZ_JBKGGW010000006.1 coordinate 117,658, forward strand.
GAAAGCAGGCGGAGGTTTGGCGAAATTCGCTTACGCAGCCATTGCTTCGCAGGATTCTGCGCAGGTCATGCAGGCCTGGGCGCATTGCTGACAGTGGTCTGCCTTATGCTTACCGCACTCCTCCCCGCAGGCCCGGCAAATTTTGGCGCATAGGGCACAAAGCTCTTTGGCCAGCATGCTTTCTCGTGCCATCAAGGTAGCCGCAAGGTTGCACATATCTGCGCAATCTCTGTCCAGCTTGATGCAGTCAGCCATCATTTTTACATCTTGTTCTTGTAGGCAGGCTGACGCACAGCCTTCACAGGCCAGCGCACAGCGCAGGCATTCCGAGATGCATTCTTCAAAGCGACTGTTCATGGTCATATCTCCGGTATCGGGTCGATTTGATGCCAGTGCACCGTCTCATGACGGTATGTAGCGTTCGACCTGACGGGGTCCTGAAGATTGATTACATTTCTGTAAGCTTGTCCGAATCCTCTCGGTGTGAAGGCGTGCCCGATCATTTAAGGCTGGAACATCACTGCTTATGAATGCTCACGATCTTCGCGACGCTTCCTTCCATACGGAACCCAAATTTCACCTTGTCTCCTACGTTCAAGCCCTTCAGCTGTGCAGGCTCAGCATGGAAACCCATGGTCATCGCCGGCCATTTGAGCTCTGCTACCGGGCCGTGGGCCAATGTGATTTTTCCGCTTTGAGGATCCAGCGCCTTTATTGCCCCTTCAGCATGCGCGGTGGGTGCCGCCTGGGTGCCTTGGCCTCCTTCGGCGGAAGCTGGCATGTTCTTCATGTCCATACCATCCATGTCCTGGGCATGCACACTGGCGGCGAAAGCTGTGACCAGGGCTGCGATGACGATTAGCTTTTTCATTGGTTTTCTCCTGAGGGGTTGGGGGTAGTGACAGTAAGTTCGCGGCGACGGATCAGCCAGTACGCCGCAGGTATTACAAACAGGGAGAGCAACGGAGCGGTTAGCATGCCGCCGACCATGGGCACCGCGATGCGACTCATGACCTCGCTGCCGGTACCGCTGCTCCAGAGGATGGGCAGCAGGCCTGCAACGATGACCGCCACGGTCATTGCCTTGGGTCTGATGCGCTGCACCGCACCCTCACGGATTGCGCCGAGCAGCGCTGCTCGTGTGGTTTCGCCACTGGCCTGACGCTCAGCCCAAGCGTTATTCAGGTAAATGAGCATAATCACGCCAAACTCCGCCGCTACGCCGGCCAAGGCAATGAAACCAACGCCTGTGGCCACCGACAGGTTGTAGCCCAGCAAGTACAGCAGCCAAACGCCTCCGGTTAGCGCGAACGGTAGCGTGCCCATGATGAGTAGCGCCTCACCGAGGCGCCCATAAGTCAGGTAGAGCAGCACGAAGATGATGGCCAGCGTCGCCGGCACCACCCAGGCCAGGCGTGCGTTAGCGCGCTCCAAGTATTCGAACTGCCCGGAGTAACTCAAGCTCATGCCCGGATCTAGCTTTACCTCGGTGTCGATCACCTGCCGCAGGTCTGCCACAACAGACGATAGGTCTCTGCCGCGCACATCGACGTACACCCAGCCCGAGGGGCGAGCATTTTCGCTCTTGAGCATGGGCGGGCCATCGGCAATACGTATGCGGGCCACGGTGCCAAGCGTCAGCTGGCCCCCCTGCGACGTGTAGATCGGCAGCTGACGCAACGCCTCCACGGAATCACGCCATTCACGTGGATAGCGCACGCTAATGGGAAAGCGAGCTAACCCTTCAACCGTTTCCCCAATGGTTTCGCCACCTATGGCACCGGCTACAATAGCCTGTACGTCGGTAATGTTCAGGCCATAACGCGCAGCGGCATGGCGGTCGATGTCCAAATCAATGTAGCGACCGCCAGTCAAACGCTCTGCCAGGGCCGAAGTCACTCCAGGCACCTTTATCGCTGCCCGCTCTACAGCAAGGGTAGCCCGGTCTATCTGGTTCAGATCGCTGCCGGCAACCTTGACGCCGATCGGACTCTTGATGCCGGTGGCCAGCATGTCAATCCGATTGCGGATAGGCGGAATCCAGATATTGGTGAGCCCAGGCACACGCACGATACGGTCAAGCTCTTCGATTAGCTTCTCAGTGGTCATACCTGGACGCCATTCACTCTTGGGCTTGAGCCGCACGGTGGTCTCGAACATCTCCAGCGGTGCAGGGTCAGTGGCCGATTCGGCGCGGCCGGCCTTACCAAAGACGCTGGCTACCTCGGGGACTGTACGAATCAAGCGATCCGTTCGCTGCAACAGCTCTGAAGCTTTCTGCGCGGAGAGTCCAGGCAAGGCTGAAGGCATGTAGAGCAGATCACCTTCATCAAGTGGGGGAAGAAACTCGCCACCCAGATGGTTCAAGGGCCACAGACTGCTGAGCAGGATGAGCAATGCTCCAGCGAGGGTAAGCAAGGGCCGGCGCAGGACGACCTCCAATGCCGGACGGTACAGCCGGATGAGGCCCCGGTTGAGCGGGTTGCGCTGTTCCGCAGGCAGTGGCCCTCTGATCCAGTACCCCATCAGCACCGGTATCAGGGTCACCGATAGCGCAGCCGCCGCTGCCATCGCGTAGGTCTTGGTAAAGGCCAGGGGGGCAAAGAGGCGGCCCTCCTGGGCTTGCAGCGTGAACACCGGGATGAACGAGAGCGTGATGATCATGAGGCTGAAGAACAGCGCTGGTCCAACCTCGACGGCCGCCTCCGTCATTACGTTCCAATGCGCTTCGCCCCGCAAAGGTTGACCAGGATGCTGGGCATGCCAGGCCTCTACACGTTTGTGGGCGTTCTCGATCATGACCACGGCAGCGTCCACCATTGCACCGATGGCAATAGCGATTCCGCCAAGGGACATGATGTTGGCGTTGATGCCCTGATGACGCATGACGATCAGCGCAATCAGGATTCCCACGGGCAGCGACACGATGGCCACCAGCGACGAGCGCAGGTGCCAGAGAAACGCTGCGCATACCAACGCCACTACCACAAACTCCTCGACCAGTTTGTGACTGAGGTTCTCCACAGCACGGTCGATCAGCTGGCTGCGGTCGTAGACGGTGACAAGCTCCACCCCGGCAGGCAGGCCTTTCTTCAGGGTTTCGAGCTTGGCCTTGACGTGCGCGATGGCCTCACGAGCATTCTTGCCGCTGCGCAGGATAACCACTCCACCTACGGCTTCACCGAGGCCGTCCAGTTCACCTATGCCTCTGCGGGCTTCCGGACCTATCTGCACCGTAGCGACATCGCCTAAGTTCACCGGCACGCCCTTGGTAGCCAGTCGCAGAGGGATCGCTCTGAAATCGTCCAGCGATCCTAGGTAGCCGGCCGCACGAACCATGAATTCTGCTTCGCCTTGCTCCAGCACACCACCGCCGGTCTCCTGGTTGGCCTTACCTATAGCCTCTATCACCTCAGCTTGGGTGATACCGAGGCTGGCCATGCGAAGCGGATCGAGGAGGACTTGGTATTGCTTGACCATACCGCCGATGGTGGCCACCTCAGCGACATCCGGCAGGGTCTTGAGCTCATAGCGCAGGAACCAGTCCTGCAGGCTGCGCAGTTGCGACAGGTCATGGCCACCGTTGCGATCGACCAGCGCATACTGAAAAATCCACCCGACTCCGGTGGCGTCCGGTCCGAGTACCGGCTTGGCTGCCGCAGGTAATCGCGATTGTGCCTGGCTCAGGTACTCAAGAACCCGAGAGCGCGCCCAATACAGATCGGTGCCGTCCTCGAACAGCACGTAGACGAAGCTGTCACCGAAGGCGGAGAAGCCGCGTACCGTTTTGGCCTCCGGAACCGAGAGCATTGTCGTGGTCAGCGGATAGGTCACCTGATTCTCAACGATCTGAGGAGCCTGACCTGGGTAGGACGTGCGGATGATCACCTGTACATCCGACAGGTCGGGCAAGGCGTCGATTGGCAGACTGCGCACCGAGACGAAGCCCCATGCCACCAGAAACAGCGTAGCGAGCAGCACCAGTACCCGGTTGCCTACCGACCAGCGGATCAGTTTGGCAATCATGGTTGGCCCTCCAACACTTTGATCTGCTCAACCACCATGCCCTCGTCGCGTTCGCGTATCCCAAAGCGAATCTGTGCACCGACCTTGAGGCCATCAAGGAGCGACTGATCAGCCACCGGGAAGGTCATGGTCATCCCAGGCATACCCAGGGTGAGGAAGGGACCATGGTCAACGGTGAGCTGGGCTCCGTCTATCTGCACGATACGGCCGTTCGCTTCATGTAAGGCGGGCCCCGCTTTTGGCTGAGCGTCTTGCGCCGTCGCCGCTTCGATGCCTTTCAAATTAGCTTCGGAGTCCAGTAGGAATTGCCCCGACGCTACGATGCGCTGACCTGCCTGAAGGCCCTGCAACACCGCAACTTGCCCCTTGCTCTCCTGACCCAACACGACTTCCACCGGTCGGAAGCGACCACCTTCTTCAGCCAGCATCACCAGATCCCGCTTGCCGGTACGTATGACCGCCTCGGCAGGCACCAAGAGGCTCTGCTCGGCAGACACGCCGGGATTGAGAGCCACTTGAGCGGTCATCCCAGGACGAAGCCGTCCATCCGGGTTGGGCAACTCGATACGCAGGCGCAACGTGCGGCTTTGCAAATCGGCATCAGCCAACAGCGCGGTCAACTTGCCCGGTACCGGATCGCCTGGGAAAGCTGGCAATTGCGCTTGCACAGGCTGGCCTTCGCGCAGGCCTTGAGCCTGGGCTTCTGGCACAGCGGCTTCCAGCCAGACGTTGGCCACTCCGTTGATCCTTGCCAAGGTAGTCCCCGGCGTCAGCGTCATGCCGGGTCGCAGATCGAGAACCTGGATGACACCGGCAGTGGGCGCGGAAAGTGTGACCGAGAGCTGTACCTTTCCAGTGCTCGCGACCCGGTTGATCAGGTAGACCGGCATGCCGGAGAGCAGGAGCCGCTGTCGTGCCGCCGCTGTCAGTTGAGCGTCGCCGGAATGCCGCAACGCCAGATATTCCTCCTGCAAACCAGCCCACTCCGGGGTCAGCACATCGGCTAGGGGAGCCCCTTTAGCAACTATATCCCCCGCCGCCCGGCCATATACGCGTTCGACGTAACCGCCAGTACGGGCCTGCAACACGCTGAAGTCGCGTTCGTCGAACGCCAGAACGCCGCTCACGCTCAGGGATCGTTCAAGCCTGCCAGCCATCACCGTTGCCAATCGCATCCCGAGATTTTGCTGGAGCCCAGCCGAGACCTGAACCGCAGGCTGCCCCTTGTCATCCGTCTCGCCTGAATACTTGGGCACGAGCGGCATGTCCATGAACGGCGACTTTCCGGGTGCCGGGAAATGCTGCTGGGGATACATCGGGTCGTACCAATACAGCGCTTTTTGCTCACCTACTGGCTGCGATGGGGTAACCGTGCCCCGTCCACCTAGCCAGAAGCCCGCGCCTGCTCCAATAGCAAGGGCAGCAGCCACAACCAACCCAATCGACCTATTCCTCATGCCCGCACCTCTCCATATACGAAATGCAGACGCGCTGCTGTTGCAGCCAACTGTCCTTGCAGATCCACATCCTGTAACAGCGCTTCCACGCGTTGCCGACGTGCCGACAGCACTTCACTCAACGGCGACTTACCGGCGCGGTAGTCCGCCAGAGCGAGGCGTACCCGGTCCTCGGCCAGAGGTAGAAGCGTCTCGCGACTGCGCCGCACCGCCCGCTGCAAACGTTGGTACTCGGCAAGGTCTGTTTCAAGCTGGGCTTGATGCTCGCGCAGGGCTGCATCCTGCTCATCCTCCAACTGACGAACTTGCGCGCGTCGTGCCGCAATCATCGGGTCTTGCCGGGAGCCGGTGAACAACGGCAGCTGGAAGCTGACTTGCAAGCTGACCATGTTGCTGAAGTCCGGGCCACGACGCTGATAATCCACCCCCCAAGACCAATCCGACTTCTTTTCTGCCTGGGCCTGGTGTACCTGGGCTTGCGCCTCGCGTGTCATGGCGTTGTAGGTATTGAGCTCCGGGTGGGCATGTACGGAGTGCAGGTATTCAGCTGCGTCTACAGGCCAGAGTGGGAACGTCGGCGCCCCTACTTCGGCGTCCTGCCCAATCCAGCGCTTCAGCGCGGATCGCGCTTGAGCTGCCTGACTCAATAAAACATCCTTCTGCTCGTCCAGCTGCGCCAATTCCTGTTTCGGAGCCAGCGTATCGGTCGTCGAGCCTGCGCCACCGGCCAGGCGCGCCCGCACCGTAGAAGCCAGCAGCTGGTTTTCTTTGTAGAAAGCGTCGAACTGTTCAAGTTTTCGCTGCACGGTGTACGCATTAACCCAAGCCTGCGCGGTTGCCGCTCGAATCTTCAGGCGCTCGAAGACCGCCTCAGCATCGGCTCGCTCGACCGTGGCCTGAGCTGTCTCTACGCGAGCTTTACGTTTGTCCCGGTTCGGTACGTCCTGGGACAGGCCAACCACCTGCATGGTCATGAAGTCTCTGTTCAAGCTCCAGCGATCAGCGCCTTCAATCGGCAGGTTTTGTACTCCAAGATTCAGGCGCGGATCGGGTAGTTCGCCCGCTGGAATGACCAAGTTGCGCGCAGCTGATGCCTGCTCTTGGCGGGCTTGTAGAGAGGGAGCGTTGCGTTCAGCCAGTTGCAGCGCTTCATCCAGCGGCAGCGTTGTCGCCTGTGCTGAGACAGCCGGCAGCAGTATGAAAAGGACGGCAGTGGGAGTTCGTCCCTGAAAACGTTGGGGAGTCATGAGAATGATTCCTCGAAAGATCAGCGCCCAGGCGCGTGCCATCGGCCCGCTGCTAGGCAGAACGATGGTGTGAAATTAAGAGGGAGTCAGACGCGGGGAGGACGCCATGGATCGGGGGGAGAACCTGTTGCTATGCCTACAGCGTAGGTATCGGCAGGTCGTGGCTTGGCATAGGTCAGTCCAGGCGTCAGGAAGCTGAGCTGCACTGTGCTGGCAGTTCTGCACTCCTGGCCTACCTTGCAGGATTTGGCATGGTCACCAGTCTTGCCCGGCTCTTGGTCCTGGCAGCAGTCATGGTCCATGCCCGCCATCATTTCCATGCCCATGGTCTGCATTGGGCAAGGTTCAGTCGCCGAATCGATGCCCGCCATCCCGTTAAGCGGAAGCGCCACGATAAGCATCAGGATGGTGAGCAGTCGAATGAAGCGTTTCATGATGGGCGAATATAGGTTACCGGGATGAATTCAGCATTAAGAGGCTTCACCAAACAACCGCTTGGAGGCTGGAAGGCTGATGTAAAAAGTTGTGAATCCCTCCGCTGAAGTACACCAAATTCGTCCGCTGTGAGCCTCGATGATGGAGCGTGTTATCGACAGGCCCAGGCCTGCATTGCTTGGTCCGCCTTCGCGTCTGGCTGGATCAGCCCGATAGAACCGGTCGAAGATCTTGCCAATGTGCTGAGGATCGATGGTTACTCCGCTGTTACGTATGGACAACGTCACGTTTTCACGTGTTTGCTCGATCTGCACTGATATCTCGTTGCCTTCCGGGGTGTAGCGCAACGCGTTCGATAAAAGGTTGGAAAGCGCTCGGTCAATCATCAAGAGATCGCCACGAACCTTGCCACGACCTTGGAGGGTCAGCTGGATGCCTTGATCCTCAGCCAGAAACTGGTAGTACTCGAACAGCTTGGATACGAGTTCGGAGAGCTCCACATCAATCTGCTCAGGCACGATCAGACCGTTATCCGCCTTCGCGAGGAAAAGCATGTCGTCGATCATGCGCGACATGCGCTTGAGGTCTTCAAGGTTCGAATAGAGGTTTTCCTCATAGGCATCCAGGTCACGCTTCTTGGTGAGCACCACTTCGGTATGGGTAAGTAGGTTGCTGACCGGCGTTCTCAACTCATGAGCGATATCGGCAGAGAAGTTGGACAACCGAACGAATGCATCCTCCAACCGTCCCAGCATCCCGTTGAAAGACAGGATGAGCTCCTGAAGCTCTAGCGGTACGGGCTCCAGCGGAATGCGCTCGCGGAGCGATCTTGCCGACATCCCGGTGGCCACTTTGGTGATTTGCCCGACAGGCCGAAGCCCACTCTTGGCAACGACCCAGCCCAAGCCTGCGCTCACAATCGCGCTGATCACCAAGCCGATGCCGAACCACCATTGCAGGGTGACAAAGAAATGCGCGTGAGTGGTGACATCGAGCATCAGCACGGCCGTCACCGGTTCCGTTTCGCCCGCGATGGTCATCTGGGCGGTGATACCGCGGAAGTTCTGCGATTCATCCTGCCACTCCCAGACCGCACCCTGGCGCGCCTGCTCAAACCGCTGAGGAATTTGGGAGGCTTTGGAGTCTGAAAAAAGGGTCGTTCCGTCAGCCTTGGTGATTTTCGCCGAAAGATCCTGATGTGCGCCGAGCAATGCCCGCAGCTGCTGCTCCTGATCGCCGAGCTCGCCTCGCGCTGCTGAAATGGACAGAATATGACGCGTTGACTCCAGCTTTTCGGAGAGCGCCTGCTCATCCAGCATCCGGAAATGGTGCTGGCTGAGCCCGTAGAAAGCCACGCCGGCAACGACCAAGACAGCAGTCACCGCGAACATGAACATCAGGGTCAGTCGCTTGACGAGCGATGATTGCGGGCGCATCACTCTGCCACATCCATCATGTAGCCCATGCCTCGGGCGGTATGGATGAGCTTTGGCGCGAAGTCGTCATCAATCTTGGCCCGCAGTCGGCGAATCGCGACCTCGATCACGTTGGTGTCACTGTCGAAGTTCATGTCCCAGACCTGAGAAGCGATCAGCGACTTGGGGAGCACCTCCCCGCGTCGGCGCATGAGCAGCTCCAAAAGGGCAAACTCCTTGGCAGTAAGGTCGATCCGCTTGCCGTTTCGCGTAGCCCGGCGCTTGAGCAGGTCAACCTCAAGGTCCGCCATCTTCATGGTGGTTTGAGCAGAACCACCGTTGCCTCTGCGCAGCAGTGTGCGGACCCGAGCCAACAGCTCAGAGAACGCAAAGGGCTTCACAAGGTAGTCATCAGCACCCAGCTCCAAGCCTTTAACGCGATCATCTACGCCATCACGGGCCGTGAGAAAGAGGACCGGCACGTCTTTCCCCGCTGCCCGGATCTTGCGCAGGACCTCCCAGCCATCGAGCCCCGGCATCATTACGTCCAAGATCAGCAAGTCATACGCTTCGCTCTGCGCCTGTTGCAGGGCGTCAGTGCCTGTCATCACCCGGTCTACAGTGAAGCCAGCCTCTGTTAGGCCTTGCTGGAGGTAGACACCGGTTTTCGGCTCATCTTCGGCTACGAGTAATTTCATCTGCTCTCATCCACGCGGAGTGCATCTCCAGTTTGCAGGAAAAAAGACGCCCAACCAGAAGCTGACGGAAAAGTAATGTCGCGATCAGTTTTCTGACAGCACCGCGAGGCTAATTTGACCCTGTACCTGACGCCATGAGGCGCAGAACCCACTGAGGATCTCCAGATGAACATGGTCAAAGCAATTGTGGTGGTCGTTACCTTCGGCATGGCAGGCATCGCCCTGGCAGAGGGCGGCGCGGACCGGACCTTTGCGCGGATGGAAGCGGCTCGCCAAAACTCCATGCAGGCCTATCAGGTTGCGCAGCAGGAGAAAGAGCAGCCGCCGGTCGCCGCACAGTCCAGCAAGCATGTCGGCCACGAGAGCTGCTGATCCGAGCTTACAGAAATGTAATCACTCCGGAATCTGAACTATGGCAGTTTCAGACTACGGCCTCTCATCAGCCTCGCGCAGTAGCGAAAGTCTACGAGACTGGTGAGAGCTCCAACGAACCCAAGGGCTGCGCCATCGAGCAGCCTGGATATCAGCGATCTACCTGACTGGACGCAACGGCATGCAAAGCAAAACCACGAGACGATCATTCGTCAAAGGCCTGGCCGCTACCGGACTTCTGGGTGGGCTCGGCATGTGGCGCGCGCCGGTCTGGGCTGTGACCAGCCCTGGCCAACCGAACGTGCTCAGCGGCAATGAATTCGACCTGTATATCGGTGAACTGCCCGTCAACATTACGGGGGCAGCTCGTACGGCCATGGCCATCAACGGCTCCGTGCCTGGGCCGATCCTGCGATGGCGCGAAGGCGACACCGTGACGCTGCGTGTACGCAACCGGTTGAAACAGGACACCTCCATTCACTGGCACGGCATAATCCTGCCCGCCAATATGGACGGTGTGCCGGGCTTGAGCTTTCACGGCATCGCTCCCGATGGCATGTACGAATACAAGTTCAAGGTCCACCAGAACGGCACTTACTGGTATCACAGCCACTCAGGCCTCCAAGAGCAGTCTGGGGTCTATGGCGCACTGGTGATCGATGCTAAGGATCCCGAGCCGTTTGTATATGACCGCGATTACGTCGTCATGCTCAGCGATTGGACGGATGAGGACCCGGCGCGGGTGCTCTCCAAACTCAAGAAGCAGTCCGACTATTACAACTTCCACAAGCGCACGGTCAGCGACTTCGTTGACGACGTGAGCGAGAAAGGCTGGTCGGCCGCTGTAGCGGATCGGAAGATGTGGGCTGAAATGAAGATGAGCCCCACCGACCTCGCAGATGTGAGCGGGTATACCTACACCTACCTCATGAACGGCCAAGCTCCGAACGGCAACTGGACGGGTATCTTCAAGCCCGGCGAGAAGATCCGCCTGCGATTCATCAACGGCTCGGCCATGACCTATTTCGATGTCCGGATTCCTGGGCTCAAGATGACGGTTGTGGCTGCCGACGGCCAGTACGTCAAACCCGTATCGGTCGATGAGTTCCGGATCGCCGTTGCTGAAACCTACGATGTCATCGTCGAGCCTGAAAACGAACAGGCCTATACGATTTTCGCGCAATCCATGGACCGTACCGGGTATTCCCGAGGCACCCTGGCAGTTCGCGAAGGCTTGCAAGCGCCCGTACCGGCGGTAGATCCACGCCCGATCATCGCCATGAGCGATATGGGCATGGACCACGGCAGCATGGGCGGAATGGATCATGGCAGCATGGCTGGCATGGACCAGGGCAGCATGGCCGGCATGGATCACAGCAAGATGGCTGGAATGGACCACGGCAGCATGGCCGGTATGGACCACAGCAAGATGACTGGGATGGGCAATGAAGGCATGGCCGGCATGAGCGGCGCAATGCAAAGCCATCCGGCTTCCGAGACCAACAACCCACTGGTCGATATGCAGACTATGTCGCCAACGCCAAAGCTGAACGATCCGGGAATTGGCCTACGCAACAACGGGCGTCGAGTGCTGACGTACGCCGATCTGCGGAGCACCTTCATCGATCCCGATGGTCGAGAGCCTGGACGGACAATCGAACTGCACCTTACCGGCCACATGGAGAAGTTCGCGTGGTCGTTCGACGGTATCAAATTCTCCGACGCTGAACCGCTGCGGTTGAAATATGGCGAGCGTCTTCGCATCACCTTGGTCAACGACACCATGATGACTCACCCCATCCACCTCCACGGTATGTGGAGTGATCTGGAGGACGAGAACGGCAACTTCATGGTTCGCAAGCACACCATCGACATGCCACCTGGCTCAAAACGAAGCTATCGCGTCACCGCAGATGCCTTGGGACGTTGGGCCTATCACTGTCACCTACTGTTCCACATGGAAATGGGCATGTTCCGAGAAGTACGTGTGGACGAATGAACTGGAGATTTGAGATGAGCAAACCAATGAAACGAAGCGCCTTTTTCCTTTCTGCTGCGATGGTAGGCATTCTGGCTGTTTATGCCCCGTCGTCGTGGTCCAGCGACAATCATGATCAGCATTCCCAGAAAACCACAGAGGCCGGCAAAGCCAAAGGCTCGCAGGACAAGCAGGGCCAGGGGATGAACCATGAAGGCATGGACCATGGTTCCATGGAAGGTATGGACCACGGCTCGATGAAGGGAATGGACCATGGCTCGATGGAAGGCATGGACCACGACAAAATGATGAAATCGCATGGCAGCGACAAAGCTAAGGCAGGGAAAGATGGCCAATAGCCTCGGGCGGCCTTCGCTGCTGGCTCTGACCGTTTCGATCAGCATGCTGGGCGTAACGCCCAGCTTCGCTGCTGAAGAAATGGATCACTCGGGCATGGATCATTCGAAAATGGGGCACGGCTCCATGCAAATGGATGCTGCTCCATCCGAATCGATGCCGGCGATGGATCACAGCAAGATGGGGATGGGCAAACAGCAGAAAAAGCCTGCCCCTGTTGATCACAGCCAGATGGGGCATGCTCAAAGCAAGAGTAAATCCAGCCCGGTGGACCACAACAAGATGGACCACAGCAAAATGAACCATGGAAACATGCAGGGCATGGATCACGGCTCTATGAAGGGCATGGACCATTCCCAGATGAACCATAGCTCAGCGACTTCTCCGACCACGACGAGCCGCACGCCGATTCCAGTGCTCACTGATGCGGATCGCGAGTCGGCCTTTCCGCCCCTGGGTGGCCACCAAGTGCACGACAGCGGAATCAACAGCTTCTTCCTGTTGGACCAGCTCGAATACCAGGACGCCGATGAGGGCAGCACCCTGGCCTGGGACGCATCAGGCTGGATAGGCGGCGACATTAATCGCCTCTGGGTTCGTTCGGAAGGCGAGCGCACCAATGGGGTAACCGAAGATGCTGAGCTGCAACTCCTGTACGGGCGCTCGGTCAGCCCTTGGTGGGATGTGGTCGCCGGGGTCCGCCAGGATTTCAAACCGGAATCCCCACAGACCTGGGCAGCCTTTGGTATTCAGGGCATGGCTCTGTATGACTTCGAGGCCGAAGCCACGGCGTTTATAGGCGAGAACGGTCAGACTGCTGCGCGTCTTGAGGGCGAATACGACATCCTGCTGACCAATCGCTTGATTTTGCAGCCCACGGCCGAGGTCAATTTCTATGGCAAGAACGATCCTGAGCGCGGCGTTGGCTCGGGCCTTGCCAATACCGAAGTCGGGCTGCGCCTACGGTATGAAATTGTCCGCCAGTTTGCTCCATACATAGGCGTTACCTGGAGCCGCTCCTACGGCAACACCGCTGACTTCATCCGAGACGAGGGTGGAGATGTTGATGAGGCACGCTTCGTTGCCGGTATCCGGATGTGGTTCTGAGAATTCCAACATGAAAAAAACAATTACAACGCTGCTTGGGGCCGGTGCTGTCGGAAGTGCTGCGGTATTGGGCACAGCCTATTTCGGTCTGGTGAATGTCGGCGCTGATGATCCTCACTTCCCGGCAGTCCATTCCTTTCTCGCCATGGCTCGTGATCGGTCTATTGAGGTTCGAGCGCGAGACATCGAAGTCCCTGATCTGAAGGAAGCCGCGTTGATCAAAGCGGGGGCGGGCAACTACAACGCCATGTGTATAGGCTGTCACCTTGCCCCTGGCGTTGGGAAGACTGAGCTAAGCCAAGCGCTATACCCGTCGCCACCCGACCTCACCAAGGTGGGTGTCGGAGGCGATCCAGCCGCCGCATTCTGGACAATCAAGCACGGTATCAAAGCCACGGGCATGCCCGCCTGGGGCAAGAGCATGGGCGATGAGTACATCTGGGGAATCGTCGCGTTCCTGGATCAACTGCCCCAGATGAATGCCGAGCAGTACAAGGCCTTGGTGGCCACGAGCGGCGGCCACCAGCACGGCGGCGGTGAAAGCGATATGCACAACCATGAGGGCCAGCACGGCGGGAGCGGTCGTGCCGAGCATGGTGATCACGATGAAGCGGCAGACGACGATCATGCCCAGGCAGCTCACGACCATGGAGCTGCACCCGCAGGCTCCGCTCAAGCGGCAGATCATCACGGTGACCACAATGCGGCCGAGGCCCATTCGGATGCCCACCCGACATCGTCGCCAAAGACGCATGTTCACAAAGACGGTAAGGAGCACACTCATGCCAACTAACCGGATATTCGTTCGGCTAGCCGCTATCGCTGGGCTTCTGGTGACCTCGGCGGCCTATGCTGCCGAGCCATTGTCCATCGACGTTCACCGAGACGCGAACTGCGGTTGCTGCAAGAAGTGGATCGCGCACCTGGAAGCCAATGGTTTCAAAGTGACCGACCATGTTGAGACGGACATGAGCGCAGTGAAACAGAAGCTGGGCGTAGCGCCACGGTTAGCGTCCTGCCACACAGCTGTGATCGACGGAAAGTTTGTTGAAGGTCACGTGCCAGCTGAGCAGATTCGAGAACTCAGGGGGCGGAACGATCTAGTCGGGATCGCCGTACCAGGAATGCCAGCTGGGTCCCCAGGCATGGAGGTTGATGGCGTAAGCCATGCCTACCAAGTCATTGGTTTAATCAAAAGCGGCGAGGACCAAGTAGTCGCCAACTATCCAGCCAAATAACGCACCTACCAGGAGGACGGCGGTAGGCTGACTGCCGTCCCTTATTCCCCCGCTAGAAAGCTTCATCAGCTCAACAGGACGACAGAGAGGGGCTACAAAGGGTAGCTAGTCAGATTCACGGCGCTCGCGGACTGGCTTGAGTACGATATCGCCGTTGATGAGCTCGATGGAGAGTCTGTCGCCCGTCGTGACCCCGAGCTCGCGCAAAATGTCATCGGGTAATTCCACAATCACATCGCCGGAGCCGTCGCCGGGATCTAGGCACTTTACCGTGGTGCGCGCTGATTGAGTCATTGGACTCTCCTGCCTGAGCTACCAGTCCTCATCGTACTCCACCAGTCATGAAAGCCGGTAACCAGGCGATCTATTGCCGGAATTGACGCTTCAACCCGGCGTTTTATCAGAGTAAGTCCTGTCCACTCGCTCAGTGCTCAGTTCTGGCCCCGGCAACCGACTCCAGCGGTCCGGTATTCAAGGATTTTCACGTCTCCGTTGGAATCCTCGTAATTCATCTGTGCCGGCATCACGTCACAGCTCGCCTTGGTCGACGTCATGCTGATCACCTTCGCCACGTCGAGCCGCATCCCGTAGCGATAGTGGATCACCTCCGGTGGGTTCTTTCCCTTGGCAGCGGCATAAGCTCGCATAGCTTGCTCATTGGCCTGAATCATCTTTCCATGCAGACGGTCGGATCCTCCTTCGGCGAGTACGGCTGACGAAGCCACTAGGGCCAGGATAGCGGTGATACTTTTGATGACTTTCATTTCAATCACTCCAATAAACGTGACTGAAGATTAGGGGTTGATCGCTGTCAATTGAGTGATACGGGAATTACAAGGTTGTAAGTCCCGCATGTAAAAAGAGGTAGCGTTGCCTCCTCGCCGCATACCAACCTCGCCCTCAGGCAAGCTACTGGTAGACACCCAAGCGTATACGCTCAAGATAGTCCGCTACGACGCTGAACCCGAGCGACGTGTCGAGCATCTCGAAGGGTACAAACCCCAACAAACGGCCGCACGGCCGACAAAGCCACTGCTCCGCGAGCATCTGAGAGCCAAATACCTTCGATGCAAGCTCCAGTCCTTTCGCATACTGGAACGCCACCGCGCTCTGCTGGGCATCCAGACGATGGGCCTGAGCGGGATGGCTCAGACGGTGAATGCTTCTGGTCGATCTTCCTGTGATTCGCCCGACAAGGTTACGAGCCTTGAACAGGCTCGATGACTCGACCATGCACTTCACGTCGCTGAAAAAGAATCCTGTTTGGACTAGACTCAGGAGCTCCAGCTGGCTCAACCCGTCGGGGTGGGTATGAACCAGGTGGAACGTTGGTGGAAAGGCCTGCGATTCAACAGGTGGGCGAGTGCTTGTAGGATTCACTGCATCGACCTCCTCTTGTGCGTTGGCTGCCAGACTAGCCATTTTGATTCCCAAGCACGTCCGGCGCCCTTCCACCTTCACAATAGCCCAATACGGTCACCAATGTGGATGCGATACCGGTGACTTCTAACTAAAATGGCATACCGCCCGTCTAGCAACGTGTACAAGCACTTCAATTAATGAGAATTTTCGCACCATTACCTGGAGAATATGTCGCATCAGCGCTTAAGCGAGGCAATGAGCTTCTAGGTATTAAATCTCTAAAAACTGAAGATTTCTATATAAAACCGATACCTCGTGTTGGCTTTGGGATTAGTAAAACCTTAAGCACCGCGCAAGCAGAGTGGCGGCCGCATCAAGAATTTTATTACCCAAAACTGCTAGACGACCACAAAATTTCCGAACTAGTCCTAAACGACCACACTTTGTATCCTATGATAGCTGCGCTTGGTCGTCATCGAGCGACCGCAATCGTCACACCAAAGACTTGGCAGAAAGTTTGTCCAGATTGCGTTCTCGAAGACTTGAATAACTGCGGAAGCCCCTATATTCATTGCAGGCACGTGTTGGGTTCCGTACAGGTTTGCAGTACTCATGCTTGCACTCTAATCGAAACATGTCCGGCCTGCTCAATGCCACTGAAAAAGCACGAGATTGGTCACCTAGCCAAGTGCAGCAAGCAGGGCAAATGGTCAAGACGTCAAAAGCGAGAATTCGGATCAACCCGTCATATGTACGCCAAATTTGTCGCAGATCTTCTGGGCTACCGCGGCCCGATGATACATGATGGAACGGCAGACTTTATCGCATATGCAAGCCTCATGATTAATCGCACTAGAGAATTCGAACGCACCGAGCTGGATATGTCCAAACTGATTTACAAAGAAATGGGGATTACGTCGAGACTTACCACGAGCAGTATCTCCACCAGTGACAAATTTCCTATGTATGTATTTTTAGGATGTCACACCGCTGAGAATTATTTAAATTTGCTAGCGAACCAAGATGAGCAAGACCTCCTGCGAGAGAAGAAAAAATCCATATTCAATAAACTCTTGCACGAAGCCAATAGAACTAGTCCATATCGTCACGTATCTGCATGAGGATTTCATCTTCGGATACGCGAGATATCCGTATTCCGGCATAACGGTAGAGAACACTCATGGCACAGTGTTCAGTCAGAGAGTATTCTCGGATTGCCCACCGGATTTTACGCAGCTGGTGGTCATGAGTAGACTCAAGCAAATCCGCCATCAACCTTATGCTCCTCGGAAAATGTTCCGGCATTTTAAGGAAAGCGTGGGCGTTTACCACAAGCCTGCATAGAGCAGCGCGGGTGACCTGCTGAGGCTTTCCGTGTACAGAAAGTAAGATCGCCCTAGCTTTAGCGAGCTCTGACGCAAGGGTGAAGTCCCTGGATTGCCAGTCGATTCGAATCTTTCGATCTCTGAGGTAGGGGTTTGCAGCAACATAGTTGACCAACCATTCCCTGTCGTGGCGGTACAACCACTGATAGCCCGGCTTGTCATGACATTTGGGGTTAGCACTGTTTGCAAAGGCTAACCGGCGGGCTTGGAGGTCATTGTCATCAGTAAGGTTATTCGGCCTATCACGACAGACCATAACACCAGCGGATATATCGGCCTCTGGACAGTAGGTCTTGAGGTGTTCCAGCTCCAGATCGAGGAGCCAGCAGAGGAAATAGAACTTGAAGGGCTGCACGATTCGCTCTCGTCGCCGTATGATCTGCAAAACCCAGTCACAGGACCGAACCATTTCTTCAAACTCGGCAGCGCTAGGACTGCACCGAAGTCGCCTGGTTAAGAACTCTCTCAGCATTCCCTCTCTAATTCGACCAGACCTAATAAAACTCATCTCGTCCAAACGGGTCCTGAAAAAATTTCCAGCCTGGATCGCTTTGATCTCATCGGGGTGGTCGAGCCCCCATAGCTGCATACGGGCAATCGCAATGGCCGCGCTGTGTTCTCCACAGTCCATAACCGGCGTTCCACCTGATTCGCCCGGTAGCAACATGCAACGCCAATCTGCCCCTTTGGGAAATCTCATCGCCTGTAGCACTTCGCTGTGGCGCGGACAGACGCAAATGCCCGAAGCTTGATGAATACGATGCCAGTAGGCTAAGCCGCACTCCAGCATGTCCTGTCCGACGCAGCTCTCGCAATATCTAAACGAGGCGTGTTGGAGGAAACGCGACGCTGTTATGCCCAAGGCCATCTTGAGTCCTGTACCCCGATTACCTCCCATTAGAACAACGGCATCGCGGCCCTTCTGTTCATTCAAAAACGGCAAATAAAGCGGTAAAAGTGTGAAGCGATTGATCAACTCTCCTACGGGAATGGCGCCTCCCAGACGCTCAGACAGAGCCCCTAAGCAGCATGGCAAAATGGAACCACAGGTACGCGAGTAGCTACCGAAGAGCTCGTGGCTTGACACGCGGTATCCTGGATTGGCCGCTAGCTTGTGATAGCGCACGGCCAGGCTGTAGAGCGACTCATCCGGGAACGGCTGGGGGAAGAACAGAAGGTTAGCCACTGCCTTGAGCTCCCGATCCTCATGTCACCAGGAGGAATCCCTATCCACCCAGCCGCGCTGTTCGAGCTGAGCCTGAAGGTCTTCGTCCTTCGAAAAATGCACGTTAGCTAATGCTCCGTCAGCAACCGGGACCACGGTACGACCCGTAGCCTTCGATGCCGATTTATCCTTGGCTTGAGGTGGAGGAGTGATCGCGGCCTGGGTAAGTAGCGAAAGATGAGCTCTGTCGGCCCGGCGAGCCAAGTCGTAGTTCATCATCTGGGCGATCTGGTCTTTTGTAGGCATCATGTCCTCGAAGTCAGCAATCTGAAGAGGATCACCGCTTCGTAGAGCCTCGATGGGCTTGTGTAGAAGCCTCATTTGATTGTCATACACCTGCTGAAGCACCGCTGGCGTAATAGCGTCGAGGCCCTCCCAAATTACATGACGCTGCGCAAGCATAAGCAGTTTCGCTAGGAAATCAGTATTGCCTTGGGCGAGATCATAGATCTTGGACAAGAGCTCCTTCGTCAGGGGGGCGCATGATGCCGTCCAGTCATAGGCCCAGAGTTGGGACACCAAGTGCTCCCAAAACGGATCGTCTTCGCTGAATCGGTCAAAAGCGATGGGTCCCATCCCCGCCGCTCTTCGGGCGTTGCGCAGCACACCAGAAAACAGCGGGAGCATTGCGTTGGTCCCTACATACACCAGCGGAACGCCTGCATCGTTGGATAAAGTTACGAAGAAATTCAGCAACTTTTCCCGATCCTGTCCCCCCCGCGAGGAGCAAAGATGCTGCATTTCATCAATGATCAAAGCACCAATGAAAAAGGTTTTGCACAGCTGACTGATGTGCTGGAGCATTACGCTGATGCTGTTGCCAGAACCGCCCCTGCGCGAGTATTTGTCGACTCCTAACGCAGCATCCAACGCTGAGAAGAATGCTGCACAGAAACCGCGCAACGAGCCGTCATGAGGGCACTCAATCTTTAGCCACACGACCTGGGTTTCGATGAGAATGGCGTCTTTATATCTGCTGTGGCTGATCACCTGCGGATAAAGCCTTGCGATGGAATTGAGCGCTGTGGTCTTACCCATACCACTCAAGCCGATGAGCGTCATCGTCTCAGCGGTGGACATGAATCCGTGGCCCTTGGCCTCCGCTGAGGAAGGCAGCCGATGCCTAACAGATGAGGCCAACAGCGGATTGCGTCCCATATATCCGTAGCGAATCAGCTGGCTGAAAAGGTCTTCAAGGCGCAGGTGAATTTCGAATGGAACAACAACATCTTTCAGCCGGTTGATCCCATGACCGCGAAGCTTCGGTGGCAACGCTCGTTCGGCCTCGTCGGGCTTCGGCGGAAGGTTCCCAACGCGCCTGACCACATCTACATCCGACAGAATTCTAGGCAAGCATTCGATCAGCGGGTTGCCATCGTACTGAGGCATGCCTGTAGGAATGTATTCTGCGGGGGAGAACGTCAAATCGTTCATGTCTCAGCCTCGCTTCCCTCGCTGACGACTAGTTTCAGAAACGCCGCGCTTCTCGCGGAACTGGGCCTGCCGGTGACTAGCTTAGAATTTTCTGCCACAGGAGGTATGTTATCCACAACGCGTAGCTGATTCAGATCAGCGGTATGGGAATCGCGCTCGGTCTGAGCTTCGGTAGCACGCTTGGCACGTTTGTCCCGCTTGAAATCTGCATTCGATTTCGGGTCACCCTGAGCGACACGTTTGGATTTGGCCCGGTCAAAGATTTCCTCTTGCCGCCCCCTTACCAGCGCCGCAGTATTATCACTGTCATAACGGGCATCCGGCGAAACTTGGTTCAGGACATGGATCATATCAAGAACCTCCTCCATACGGAGTCCACCATATTTCTGCCGTTGCTGCGGTACAATAGTTAAAGCCTCAAAACCTGCTTCTGACTTGATCCAACAATTTTCAATAGAGTTAGGATCATAGAATACTCGAACATATTTCGTCCGCAGGTTGTGCGAGCGCTCCAACCACTCCTCGCGTAACGCTGTTTGACATGTATACTGTACGCCTTGGAAAACAATACCGCCTCGACTTATACGACACTGCTGAGAGGGCAATAGAGCGATTTTCAACTCAGCCGGCGATACTACTTTTGAATTTATAGGGCTATTATCCTTCGACCAATTCCAAATCGCTATAGGCGTTGCTTCCACTCCGCCGGCAATCATCTCGCGATTTAAAAGGTGTGGTATCCGCAGGCTCTTATTGTGAGCCAAGACTCCTACAATAACCATTTCGGTGAACTCGTCGATATCCAAAATGGCATCGAGTTGGTAGTCCCTATCGCCGCGCTCCATTTTACGAGCATCCACTCCGCCTGGAACGAACTTCAAGTCGAGGTGTTCATTGATCAGACGGAAACGGCTTTCGATGATCCCTTTCCAATCAGGCCTGAAAGGAGGCAAAATTTGCACCCCAAGCCCCAAGCTTTGGGAGAGCGTTGCCCCCGCCTCGCTTAGAAGTTCAGCCCGGTCAGCCACAATTTCGACTGGCAAATGCGAGCATGGCCAGTCAGCTTCCTCAATGTCTACGTTGTATCGTTTGCAAAACTCAACCTTTGAGGTGCAAGCGTTGTATATCGCGTGTCTAGCCCCATTCCAGCTGGGCCCCTCAAGGCCCACGTGAATTCCTACAATCATTCTGGTGTAGGTATCGACGACTACATAAAGTATCGGACGCCCAATGAGCCACAGCCTATTAACGCGATGCACTAAATAGACATCAGCGATGGTGGAATCTATCTCATATCGCTGCGTCGCGCCTATCAGGCCTTGGGATGCTGAGCCAACGATAGCCCGATGGTCTTTGTTGTACCTGATAGAACCGCCACGCACCTTGAGCTTATACAGGTCATCGAAAAATAATTTACCGTGATATCTAAGCTGTGCAGTAGTCGGGTAACTGCCGCGTACAATATTTCCTTTCGATCCGTCAGGGAGAGTCGCTCTATAAAATTTGTTTAACATCCACTTATGTGCATCTTTCAGGGTGCCACACTTGCCGCTAGCGACTCGCCCGTAAGCCAAACGGATATGAGAGAGATGGCGCTGTTCGAGCGGGATGGCACCACCATCATTGACAACGACACCAAGATACTTACGCGGCCGACCGGGGATAATACCTGAGGACCGATCCTTTTTCTTCCCACGTCCGCCGCAAGCGCTTGTGTTCCAAAGAAACGCGTTAGGTGTCTGACCCATACTCCAATAGCGGTATAGAAGCCGGTATATCTGCTTACGCTCTACCCCTGTCTCTATGGCATGCGTCGCAACAAGCTTCCCAAAACCAGGACCAAGAATATCCAAGGCAGAGCGATCTTCTACTAAACTTCTTATAAGACTCCAATTTCGATTTCGGCTCGCCTTTTCATTTTCACTAATTTCATCGTCGCTTCTGAGCAGATGTAAAGGAACCATTTCTGGACTTAAGACCGCGCGCCCTGAATCAATTTCGTCAATTAAAACTGACTTATCAATCTGCCACGGCTTGCCTGGATTCATATTCAGCTCAATCACGATAACAGTATCATTATTTATGCCTAAGACCCTAACTGCCTTTTTTAGTAAGCTCGGTTCTTCGCCGGGAGAAACAATGCTGTTAATTTGAAAATCAAGCATGATGAGAAACCTCGGTTGGCGGAGACAAAGCCGCTGACCGATGGCTCGGCCATACGTGCAACGGCTGCGACAAGCTTATTATTTTCGAGGTAATATCAGACTCTAAACGGCCGATCCATAGCAGGTGATGGAAGAGCCGCTTCACGCTCATATAGTCAATATAGATATCACGTGACGCCTTTTCCAAAAGAGCTTTTAAGGGTATTTGATCCGTCTTTGACCCCGCGATGTATTCAAGTAAGTTCCCTATATTTTTCTCAGTCGGCAACGAGGGATGGATATTGGCATAAGTCCTGAGAACTCTGAGGTTCGCTAATCTAATCTTCGAGAGGTTTTCGTGCAGGACCAGCTTCCAGTCCACGCCCCTCATTGACCAGTATTTTTCCTCAATAGCGAGCTTTTCAGCTATTCGATTCCGCACATGAAGATCAGCCTGCTCAAATTCCTTTCTATATTTTACTGAGCGAGCAGCTAACCTCGTTTCACCAGAGGGATCCAAGAAGGTGATGAGAAAGTCCGTCGTCATAACGACAGGTATCTGCGTCCCAGGATATACAGGGTGACGACAATTTATGCTTGAGGCAATTGCTTGAGTCTCAGCCTGTGTAAGCAGGGGGTACTGCTCTCGGATATCAATGATCGAGGCGTCGTGCTCAAGTACAGTGAGGTAATCTCGCTCCGCATTGGACAGCAGGTGATGAGTGCGGAAAATCTTAACTCCCGCAATCATATGGGAGACACCCTTTGATTTGATTTCCCACACCTTGATCCATGGTTTATAGGAATCTCTCACTCCACTTCCACGGCCTGATTTAATTTTTTTATCTATTTTTGATTGGGTCATCAGCTGGCGGTGGGCAGCCTTGACCGGAGCTACGGGCGCAGATGCCATGTTCAAGTCGCTCATGATTGGGCGACCCACTCGAACGGAACGAGGCTGGTGTGTCGTGTAAAGAGGACATGCCAGCGAGCGGGCTCAGCCAGGACAACAGTCACAGCGGTGCGTAGAGGATTGTCACCCAAATCTCCAAGGCCTGGCTCCGGCCTGATGTGCGGTCGGGGCCAGCCTTGTGACAACCTTTATTACGTTGTGACAACCTTTATTGTTTTGTGACAACCTTTATTAATCAAAAACACCTTCATCATCGACTGTCGACTCGCTTACTCCACAGTCACCGACTTCGCCAGGTTACGTGGCTGGTCGACGTCAGTACCTTTGAGCACTGCCACGTAGTACGACAGCAACTGCAGCGGGATGGTGTAGAGGATCGGCGCCAGCTCGTCGACGATATGCGGCACCTTGATCACGTGAGTGCCTTCGCCGTTAGTCATGCCGGCATTCTCGTCGGCGAACACCACCAGCTCACCACCGCGGGCACGCACTTCCTGCAGGTTGGACTTGAGCTTCTCCAGCAGTTCGTTGTTCGGCGCCACGGTCACCACTGGCATGTCGTTATCCACTAGCGCCAGCGGGCCGTGCTTGAGCTCACCGGCCGGGTAGGCTTCGGCGTGGATATAGGAAATTTCCTTGAGCTTCAGCGCACCTTCCATCGCCACCGGGTACTGCGCACCACGGCCGAGGAACAGGGTGTGATGCTTGTCGGCGAACAGCTCGGCGGTTTTCTCCACGGTGCTGTCCATCGCCAGGGCCTCACCCAGGCGCGCTGGCAGGCGGCGCAGCTCTTCCACCAGCCCGGCTTCGACGCCCGCTTCGAGGGTGCCACGCACCTGGCCCAGGGCCAGGGTCAGCAGCATCAGCGAAACCAGCTGAGTGGTGAAGGCCTTGGTCGAAGCCACGCCAATCTCCGGGCCGGCCAGGGTCAGCAACGTCAGGTCGGACTCGCGTACCAGCGAGCTGATGCCGACGTTGCAGATGGCCAAGCTACCGAGGAAGCCCAGTTCCTTGGCGTTGCGCAGGGCGGCCAGGGTGTCGGCAGTTTCACCGGACTGGGAGATCGAGACGAACAGGGTGTCTGGCTGCACCACCACCTTGCGATAACGGAACTCGCTGGCCACTTCGACCTGGCAAGGAATGCCAGCCAGGCTTTCCAGCCAGTAACGAGCCACCATGCCGGCGTGGTAGCTGGTACCACAGGCGACGATCTGCACGTTGCGCACTTTGGCGAACAGCTCGGCAGCCTGAGGGCCGAAAGCCTGGACCATCACGTGGTCCTTGCCTAGGCGGCCTTCCAGGGTGCGCTGGACCACGGTCGGCTGCTCGTGGATCTCCTTGAGCATGAAGTGACGATAGGCGCCCTTGTCGGCGGCTTCCGCACCTTCGTGGTACTGCACGGTTTCACGCACCACCGGCTGGCCGGCTTGGTCCCAGATCTTCACCTGATCACGGCGGATCTCGGCGATATCGCCCTCTTCCAGGTACATGAAGCGGTCGGTGACCTGGCGCAGGGCCAGTTGGTCGGAAGCCAGGAAGTTCTCGCCATGGCCCAAGCCGATCACCAGTGGGCTACCACTGCGCGCGGCGACCAGGCGATCAGGCTGTTTCACGCTGATCAGCGCCAGGCCATAGGCACCGTGCAGGCGCTTGACGGCGGATTTCAGCGCATCGGCCAGGTCCGGAATGGTCTTCAGGGTGTGGTGGATCAGATGCACGATGACTTCGGTATCGGTCTGCGAGGTGAAGACGTAACCCAAGCCTTTGAGCTCTTCACGCAGCTCTTCATGGTTCTCGATGATGCCGTTGTGCACCACCGCCACTTCGTTACCAGAGAAGTGTGGGTGGGCGTTGCCTTCAGTCGGTGCACCGTGGGTGGCCCAACGGGTATGGGCGATGCCCAACTGACCGTTCAGCGGCTCGGCAGCAACAGCGGCTTGCAGCTCGGCGACCTTGCCGATGCGGCGGCGGCGTTGCAATTCGCCCTGCTGGGTGTAAACGGCCAGGCCGGCACTGTCGTACCCGCGATACTCAAGACGCTTGAGGCCTTCGATAAGAATGGCAGTGATGTTGCGCTCGGCTACGGCACCAACGATTCCACACATGGTTATTGCTCCTGGCTGATCGCGGCGCAGATCAGGTTGATGCCGCGGGCATGAATCTGTTCGCGTGCCGCTGCGGGCAGGCGTTCGTCTGTAATAAGGGTGTGCACGCTGCCCCAGGGCAGCTCGAGATTGGGGATCTTGCGCCCAACCTTGTCGGACTCGACCATCACGATCACTTCGCGGGCCACCTCGGCCATCACTCGGCTCAAGCCAAGCAACTCATTGAAGGTGGTAGTGCCGCGCTGCAGATCGATGCCATCGGCACCGATGAACAGCTGGTCGAAATCGTAAGAGCGTAGTACCTGCTCGGCGACCTGGCCCTGGAACGACTCCGAATGCGGGTCCCAGGTACCCCCAGTCATCAGCAGCACCGGTTCGTGCTCAACCTCGCTGATGGCGCGGGCCACATTCAACGAGTTGGTCATTACTACCAAGCCGGGCTGACGGCCCAGTTCCGGGATCATGGCGGCGGTAGTGCTGCCGCTGTCGATGATGATCCGCGCATGCTCGCGGATACGCCCAACCGCAGCACGGGCGATAGCCTTCTTGTAGGCAGAGACCGGTTGCGCAGGTTCACTGAGCATCTCCTGCGGTACTGGTACAGCACCGCCGTAGCGGCGCAGCAGCAGGCCGTTTGCTTCCAGCGCGGCAAGGTCCTTGCGAATGGTCACTTCTGACGTTTCGAAACGCTTGGCCAAGGCATCCACGCTCACTTCGCCCTGCTCACTGAGCAGGGCCAGTATGTTATGGCGCCGCTGGGGGGTGTTACGTTTCGACATGGGCGTTTAAGTTTCGATTCGAAAGATAATGATTGCAATCAAAACCTAAGAAGGCCGGCTCGTCAAGGTGTGGATAAATTTTCCTGACCACCCGCCTCCTGTATGGCCAATAAAAAAGCCGACTTATTCACATAAGTCGGCTTTCAAAACAGCTGTGTATAACTCAGCTTTTCTTGATCTTCTCCGGCCGCTTCCAGCCCGAGATGTTGCGCTGGCGTGCACGCGCCACCGCCAAATCACCCGCTTCGACGGCCTGAGTGATCGTCGAACCGGCAGCTGTAGTCGCTCCAGCCTTGATTTCCACAGGCGCCACGAGGGAGTTGTTGGAGCCGATGAACACGTCCTCCCCCATCACGGTCTTGAACTTGTTGGCGCCATCGTAGTTGCAGGTGATGGTACCGGCACCGATATTGGTGCGCGCACCGATCTCGGCATCGCCCAGATAGGTCAAATGACCGGCCTTGGCGCCTTCCCCCAGATGGGCGTTTTTCAGTTCGACGAAGTTACCCACATGGGCCTTGGCTTCCAGCACGCTGCCCGGGCGCAGGCGGGCGAACGGGCCTGCATCGCTACCCTCGCCCATCACCGCGCCGTCGAGGTGAGTGTTGGCCTTGATGATCGCGCCCTTGCGAAGGGTACTGTCCTTGATCACGCAGTTAGGGCCGATCTGCACGTCGTCCTCGATGACCACCTTGCCTTCGAGGATCACATTGATATCGATCAGCACGTCGCGACCAACGGTCACTTGGCCACGTACATCGAAGCGCGCAGGGTCGCGCAGGGTGACACCCTGGGCCATCAGCCGGCGGCCTTCGCGCAGCTGGTAATGACGCTCGAGTTCCGACAGCTGGCGACGGTCATTGGCGCCCTGCACTTCCATCGGGTCGTGCGGCTGTTCGGTAGCGACCACCAACCCGTCGGCCACCGCCATGGCGATGACGTCAGTGAGGTAGTACTCGCCCTGAGCATTGTTGTTCGACAAGCGACCCATCCAGTCAGCCAGGCGCGCGGCCGGCATGGCCAGGATGCCAGTGTTGCCTTCCTTGATCGCCTTCTGTGCTTCGCTGGCGTCCTTGTGCTCGACGATGGCGGTCACCTGGCCTTCGCCATTACGCACGATGCGGCCATAGCCGGTCGGGTCCTGCAGGGTCACGGTGAGCAGGCCCAGCTGCTTGTCGCTGACCTTGGCCAACAGGCGCTGCAGGGTTTCCACTTCGATCAGCGGTACATCGCCATAAAGCACCAGCACCGTGTCAGAGGTGATCGCCGGCAATGCCTGCGCAACGGCATGGCCGGTACCCAGCTGCTTGTCCTGCATGACGAAATTCAGGTCATCGGCTGCCAGGCGCTCACGTACCAGCTCCGCACCGTGGCCGATGACCACGTGAATGCCTTGGGGCTGAAGCTGGCGCGCGCTGTGGATAACGTGGCCGAGCATGGAATTACCGGCAACCGGGTGCAACACCTTGGGCAGCGCCGAGCGCATGCGAGTACCTTGGCCTGCGGCGAGAATGACGATATCGAGGGACATTGGCTGGGTACCGATCCTGGGCGGTCAGTGATGACCGAAGAGGGGAATTCAGAAAAAGAAAAAGGGTAGCCGAGGCTACCCTTTAACTCAATCGCAACGGAAGTATGCGGCCTGAACCGGATTACTTGCCTTTGCGCATTTGCTGGACGGTACGCAGCTGAGCTGCAGCCTCGGCCAGGCGTGCGGCAGCAGCACCATAGTCGAAGTCCGCACTTTTCGCATTCAGGGCGTTCTCAGCAGCCTTGAGGGCTTCCTGAGCCTGAGCTTCGTCCAGGTCGGCAGCGCGCTGCACGGTGTCGGCAAGAACCTTGACCATGTTCGGCTGCACTTCGAGGAAACCACCGGAGATGTAGAACACCTCACGATCGCCACCTTGCTTGGTCAGCGTGATCGGACCCGGCTTGAGATTGGTGATCAGCGGGGCGTGGCCTGGAGCGATACCAAGATCGCCCAGGTTGCCGTGCGCTACTACCATCTCGACCAGGCCGGAGAAAATTTCTCCTTCCGCGCTGACGATATCGCAATGGACTGTCATAGCCATCTGCTTGCCTCAACCTGATTAGCGCCCCTTGCGGGGCGCCGGGATTACAGTTTCTTGGCTTTCTCGATCGCTTCGTCGATGCTGCCGACCATGTAGAACGCTTGTTCTGGCAGGTGGTCGTAGTCACCTTTGAGGATGCCGCTGAAGCCAGCGATGGTGTCTTTCAGGGAAACGTACTTGCCTGGCGAACCGGTGAAGACTTCGGCCACGAAGAACGGCTGCGACAGGAAGCGCTGGATCTTACGAGCGCGGGCTACCAGTTGCTTGTCGCTTTCGGACAGTTCGTCCATACCCAGGATCGCGATGATGTCCTTCAGCTCTTTGTAGCGCTGCAGAACATACTGAACGCCACGAGCAGTGTCGTAGTGTTCGTTGCCGATCACGTTCGGGTCCAGCTGGCGCGAAGTCGAGTCCAGTGGGTCGACCGCTGGGTAGATACCCAGGGAGGCGATGTCACGGGACAGAACGACGGTGGCGTCCAAGTGGGCGAAGGTGGTCGCTGGCGACGGGTCGGTCAGGTCGTCCGCAGGTACGTATACGGCCTGAACGGAGGTGATCGAACCTTCTTTGGTCGAAGTGATACGCTCTTGCAGAACGCCCATCTCTTCGGCCAGGGTCGGCTGGTAACCTACTGCGGAAGGCATACGGCCCAGCAGTGCGGATACTTCAGTACCGGCCAGGGTGTAACGATAGATGTTGTCGACGAACAGCAGAACGTCGTTACCTTCGTCACGGAACTTCTCAGCCATGGTCAGGCCGGTCAGCGCTACGCGCAGACGGTTTCCTGGTGGCTCGTTCATCTGACCGTAGACCAGCGCTACTTTGTCGAGAACGTTGGAGTCCTTCATCTCGTGGTAGAAGTCGTTACCCTCACGAGTACGCTCACCCACACCAGCGAACACGGAGTAACCGCTGTGTTCCATGGCGATGTTACGGATCAGTTCCATCATGTTTACGGTCTTGCCGACACCGGCACCACCGAACAGACCAACTTTACCACCCTTGGCGAACGGGCAAACCAGGTCGATAACCTTGATGCCGGTTTCCAGCAGGTCGTTGCCGCCTGCCTGGTCAGCGAACGAAGGCGCTGGCTGGTGGATACCGCGACGCTCTTCTTCGCCGATCGGACCGGCTTCGTCGATCGGGTTGCCCAGTACGTCCATGATACGGCCCAGAGTGGCCTTACCAACTGGAACGGAAATGGCAGCACCGGTGTCAACGACATCCAGACCGCGCTTCAGGCCTTCGGTCGAGCCCATCGCAATGGTACGAACCACGCCGTCGCCCAGCTGCTGCTGAACTTCGAGGGTGGTTTCCGCGCCTTGTACTTTCAGCGCGTTGTAAACACTCGGTACGACGTCACGTGGGAATTCCACGTCGATGACGGCGCCGATGATTTGAACGATACGTCCGCTACTCATAGCTGGATCCTCTGAATTTTTGAACCGTTAAACCGCGGCAGCGCCGCCGACGATTTCCGAGATCTCCTGGGTGATCGCAGCCTGACGCGCCTTGTTGTAGATCAACTGCAGCTCTTTGATCAAATCACCGGCGTTGTCTGTGGCGTTCTTCATGGCGATCATCCGGGCCGCTTGTTCAGCAGCGTTGTTCTCGACCACCGCCTGGTATACCTGCGACTCCACGTAACGCACCATCAAGCCGTCCAGCAGCTCTTTTGCGTCGGGTTCGTACAGGTAATCCCAGTGATGCTTGAGATCCTGATCCGGGGTTGCCACCAACGGTACCAATTGCTCGACCGTCGGTTTTTGGGTCATGGTGTTGATGAACTTGTTCGAAACCACCGAAAGGCGATCGATACGGCCGTCCAGGTAGGCGTCCAGCATCACTTTGACGGAGCCGATCAGATCGTTGATCGATGGCTCTTCGCCCAGGTGGCTGATCGCGGCTACGACGTTGCCGCCAAAGATGCGGAAGAAAGTCGCACCCTTGCTGCCGATCACGCACAGGTCGATTTCAACGCCCTGTTCGCGGTTTTCGTTCATGTCCTTGACCAGGGCCTTGAACAGGTTGGTGTTCAAGCCACCGCACAGACCACGGTCACTGCTCACCACGATATAACCGGCGCGCTTTACAGGGCGCTCGATCATGAACGGGTGGCGGTATTCCGGGTTGGCGTTGGCCAGATGACCGATCACCTGGCGGATACGCTCCGCGTAAGGACGGCTAGCAGCCATGCGCATTTGTGCCTTGCGCATCTTGCTGACCGCCACTTTCTCCATGGCGCTGGTAATTTTTTGCGTGCTTTTGATGCTCGCAATCTTACTGCGAATCTCTTTTGCGCCTGCCATGTATCACCTATCAGGTTAGCAAGCGGGGGCCTGGGCCCCCGCTGCGGCTTACCAGGTCTGGGTGGCCTTGAACTTCTCGATACCGGCTTTCAGGCCAGCGTCGATTTCGTCGTTGAAGTCACCCTTCACGTTGATCTTCGCCATCAGTTCGGCGTGATCGCGGTTGAAGAAGGCGATCAGTGCTTGCTCGAAGCTGCCGATCTTGGAGACTTCTACGTCAGTCAGGAAACCACGCTCAGCGGCGTACAGCGACAGGGCCATGTCGGCGATCGACATTGGCGCGTACTGCTTCTGCTTCATCAGCTCGGTTACGCGCTGACCATGCTCCAGCTGCTTGCGGGTCGCTTCGTCCAGATCGGAAGCGAACTGGGCGAATGCAGCCAGTTCACGGTACTGAGCCAGAGCGGTACGAATACCACCGGACAGCTTCTTGATGATCTTGGTCTGAGCGGCACCACCTACGCGGGACACCGAAACACCGGCGTTCACTGCAGGGCGGATGCCCGAGTTGAACATGGCCGATTCCAGGAAGATCTGACCGTCGGTGATGGAAATCACGTTGGTCGGAACGAACGCGGAAACGTCGCCAGCCTGGGTTTCGATGATCGGCAGGGCGGTCAGGGAACCGGTCTTGCCAGTGACTGCGCCGTTGGTGAACTTCTCGACGTACTCTTCCGAAACGCGCGATGCACGCTCCAGCAGACGGGAGTGGAGATAGAACACGTCGCCTGGGTACGCTTCACGTCCTGGTGGACGGCGCAGCAGCAGGGAGATCTGACGGTAGGCAACGGCCTGCTTGGACAGGTCATCGTAAACGATCAGGGCGTCTTCACCGCGGTCACGGAAGAACTCGCCCATGGTGCAGCCGGCGTATGGCGCCAGGAACTGCAGTGCGGCGGATTCCGAAGCACTGGCAACGACCACGATGGTGTTGGCCAGGGCGCCGGCTTCTTCCAGCTTGCGAACGATGTTGGCAACGGTGGAACGCTTCTGGCCGACAGCAACATAAACACAGAAAATACCGGAGTCTTTCTGGTTGATGATGGCGTCGATGGCCATGGCGGTCTTGCCGATCTGACGGTCACCGATGATCAGCTCGCGCTGGCCACGGCCGACAGGGATCATGGCGTCGACGGACTTGTAGCCAGTCTGTACAGGCTGGTCTACCGACTTACGCCAGATCACGCCTGGAGCTACTTTCTCGACCGCGTCGGTCTGAGTGTTGCCCAGAGGACCTTTGCCGTCGATCGGGTTGCCCAGTGCGTCAACGACGCGACCCAGCAGTTCCTTACCAACCGGAACTTCCAGGATGCGGCCGGTGCACTTGGCGCTCATGCCTTCGGCGAGGGTGTCATAGGCACCCAGGATCACTGCACCTACGGAGTCTTGCTCCAGGTTCAGGGCCATGCCGAATACGCTGCCAGGGAACTCGATCATTTCGCCGTACATGACGTCGGCCAGACCGTGGATCCGCACGATACCGTCGGATACCGAAACAACGGTACCTTCGTTGCGGGCTTGGGAGCTCACATCGAGGTTGTCGATGCGGCCCTTGATGATTTCACTAATTTCGGAAGGATTGAGTTGCTGCATTGCTCTGCTGCCCCTTCAAACTCAAGATTTCAATGCTTCGGCCAGTTTCGCGATCTTGCCGCGAACAGAGCCATCGATTACCAGGTCACCAGCGCGGATGACGACGCCGCCAATCAGGCTGGCATCCTCCGACGCGTGCAGGCGAACTTCCTGGCCTAGCCGTGCACTGAGAACCTTGGCGAGTTTGTCTTGCTGTTCTTGGTTCAACGCGAAGGCACTGGTGACTTCCACGTCCACGGATTTCTCTTGCTCGGCCTTGTACAGGTCGAACAGGGCGGCAATCTCCGG
This sequence comes from Pseudomonas sp. SMN11, assembly GCF_052041945.1. NCBI lineage: Bacteria > Pseudomonadati > Pseudomonadota > Gammaproteobacteria > Pseudomonadales > Pseudomonadaceae > Pseudomonas > Pseudomonas sp. SMN11. Next base: position 149,597 of record NZ_JBKGGW010000006.1, read on the forward strand.
CAGAAGCAGGAGACGGTCGTTTTCCGCGGCAACATGAATGAAATTCTGTGCCTGTGCATTGAACTTGTCACCGCACACGTCAATGAACGTGGCGGCCTTTTCTGCGCTCGTCAGTCGCGGGGCCTTGAGCAGGCGCTGCATGGTGTCGTCTTGCGACACCGCAGCAGCCAGGCCGAGCATGGCTGACCAATTGGCCAGTTGCTGATGGGCCTGGGCATGCTCAAAGGCAGCCTTAGCGTAAGGTCGGGCCAACGTGGTCAGTTCTGCCATGATCGCCCTCGCTTAAATTTCAGCGGCCAGTTTGTTAACCAGCTCCGCATGCGCGTTTTGATCGATTGTGGCGCCAAGGATCTTTTCAGCACCGCCAACAGCCAGGGCACCCACTTGGGCACGCAGGGCGTCTTTAGCGCTGTTCAGTTCCTGTTCGATCTCGGCCAGAGCCTGAGCCTTCACACGGTCAGCTTCGACGCGGGCCTGGTCACGGGCTTCCTCGACAAGCTGAGCAGCGCGTTTCTTGCTTTGCTCAATGATTTCGGCTGCCTGTGCTTTAGCTTCACGCAGTTGCTGACCCACTTTCTCTTGGGCCAGCTCCAGGTCGCGAGCTGCGCGGTTGGCAGCGTCCAAGCCGTCGGCAATCTTCTTTTGACGCTCTTGCAGAGCAGTGATGACCGGAGGCCATACGTACTTCATGCAGAAGAGTACAAAAATCAGGAAGGCAACGGATTGGCCAATCAGGGTTGCATTAATGTTCACGCCAACACCTCGCTCGGTCTTAATTCATCACAGCCATCAACTCGTGGTTACGAGTGATTAGCCGGCGATCTGACCAACGAACGGATTCGCGAAGGTGAAGAACAGAGCGATACCAACACCGATCATGGTTACGGCGTCGAGCAGACCGGCAACGATGAACATTTTGACCTGCAGCATTGGAACCATTTCAGGCTGACGAGCAGCGCCTTCCAGGAATTTGCCGCCCAGCAGGCCGAAACCAATGGCGGTACCCAGAGCACCCAGGCCGATCAGCAGAGCAACAGCGATAGCGGTCAGACCAACTACAGTTTCCATCTTTCCTCCCGACTTTTACGTCGTATTGGTTAGGTTTTTAAGTTGAAGCGGTAAAACAAATCGTTTGGTACAGCTGCCCTTGCGGACTTTTAAAGCCCTCCCCCCAAACGAGCGGGGAAGGCTACAAGACACGCCAGGCGGTCTTAATGGTTATCTTCATGAGCCATCGACAGGTAGACGATGGTCAGCATCATGAAGATGAAAGCTTGCAGCGTGATGATCAGGATGTGGAACACAGCCCACGCCCACTGCAGCACGATACCCAGGCCGCTCAGCCAGAGGATGCCGGCGCCGAACATCACGGCGATCAGGATGAACACCAGCTCGCCGGCGTACATGTTGCCGAAAAGACGCAGTGCCAGCGAGATCGGCTTGGCGATCAGGGTGACGAATTCCAGCAGGAAGTTCACCGGGATCAGCAGGATCTGAACGAAGATGTTCTTGCTGCCGAACGGGTGCAGGGTGAGCTCACCAATGAAGCCGCCCAGGCCCTTGACCTTGATGCTGTAGAAGATGATCAGGGCGAACACGCTGAAGGCCATGGCCAGGGTCGCGTTCGGGTCGGTGGTCGACACGGCGCGGAACGGAATGTGCGGATCACCGGAGATCAGCATGGCGAGCTGAGGAATCCAGTCGACCGGTACCAGGTCGATGGCGTTCATCAGGAACACCCAGACGAAGATGGTCAGCGCCAGCGGAGCAATTACCGGGCTGCGGCCGTGGAAGGAGTCCTTCACGCTGCCGTTGACGAAGTCCACCAGCACTTCAACGAAGTTCTGCAGGCCGCCTGGTTGGCCGGAAGTCGCCTTCTTGGCCGCCATGCGGAAGATGAACAGGAAGATCAGACCCAGCGCGACGGACCAACCCAGGGTGTCCAGGTGGAACGCCCAGAAGCCCATTGCCTTGGCTTCTGCAGCCGAATGGGCAAAGCCCCAGCTGCCGTCTGGTAGTTGACCGTAGGTCAGGTTCTGCAAGTGGTGCTGGATATAGCCCGAAGCGGTTTCTGCTGCCATGGTTGCCTCAAACGCCCTAAGGTCTCGAAAGTCTTTTATTCATCAGCAGGGGCGCGAACCAGCTGACCAAAAGGGTCAACACGAAGACGCCGAATACTGCTAACGGCGCCAGTGGCTTCACTCCTGCGAAGGTCAGTGCAAAGAGCACTGCCGTCAAAATCATCTTGCCTGCTTCGCCCGCGTAAAACGACTTGACGATAGCTTGTGCCGCCCGAGCTCCGCTGAAGCGAAAAGCCTTCCAGGCGAAATACACATTGGGCAGCCAGGCAATCAAACCTCCGCAAAGGCCTGAATATCCACTGACCGCCCCTTTCCACTGCCACAACACCAAAGTTGCCAGCAGTAGTACGACGAATTGAGCCAGCAGTACCGGAAAAACCGCCCAGCGATGGAAAGGCAGGCGGTTTGGCGTGCGGATTTCCATCACAACTGCTCCTCGGAAGTCGACCAACAAGTCAGCTATGACTTGGCATAATTTGTGCCGACAAAATGCGCGCAGAGTATAGGGGTGGATTAACCCCTATTCAACTCTTCGGTAGTGATTTCCGACTGTTCGCTACAACGGGAATTGTTTCAGCGGATGTGAGCAAGCACGCCTTGCAACTCGTCAAGCGAGTTGTAGCGAATAACCAATTGGCCTTTGCCCTTGTTGCCGTGGCGTATCTGCACGGCAGAGCCCAGGCGCTCTGCGAGCCGCTGTTCAAGGCGCGCGATGTCCGGATCAGGTTTGCTCGGTTCGACCGGATCAGGCTTGCCATTGAGCCACTGACGGACCAGTGCCTCGGTTTGGCGCACGGTGAGGCCGCGTGCGACAACATGACGCGCCCCCTCTTCCTGACGATCTTCCTCGAGGCCGAGCAAGGCGCGGGCGTGGCCCATTTCCAGATCGCCGTGGGCGAGCATGGTCTTGATCGCCTCGGGCAGCGAGATCAGGCGCAGCAGGTTGGCCACGGTTACCCGCGACTTGCCCACGGCATCGGCCACCTGTTGCTGGGTCAGCTCGAACTCCTGCTGCAGGCGCTGCAGGGCCAGGGCTTCTTCCAGCGGGTTGAGGTCCTCGCGCTGGATGTTCTCGATCAGCGCCATGGCGATGGCGGCTTCATCCGGCACTTCGCGCACCATCGCCGGGATGGTGTCGAGACCGGCCTGCTGGGTGGCGCGCCAGCGGCGCTCACCGGCAATGATCTCATAGCGGCTACCGTCGATCGGGCGAACCACGATCGGCTGCATCACACCGTGGTTGCGAATCGAGTGCGCGAGTTCTTCGAGTGCCTCGGGGTCCATGTCGCGGCGCGGCTGGTACTTGCCGCGCTGGATCAGTTCGACGGGCAGGTGTTGCAGTTCTTTCTGGTCGATCGTCACAGCCTGCTCTTCGAGCGCGCTGACGGAAGGACCACTGAGCAGTGCATCCAACCCACGTCCGAGACCCCGTTTCTTAACGGCCATGCGGATTCCTTAAGTTGTTTGTGCAGTGCGAGATTGACGGCGTTGACGGCGTACCAGTTCCCCGGCCAGGGCCAGATAGGCCAGTGCGCCACGCGATTGCTTGTCGTAGGCCAGCGCCGGCATGCCGAAGCTCGGTGCCTCGGCCAGGCGGATGTTGCGCGGAATGACCGTGTCGTACAGTTGCTCGCCGAAGTGTTCCTTGAGCTGCGCCGACACATCGTTGTTCAGGCTCAGGCGCGGGTCGTACATGGTCCGCAGCAGGCCTTCGATCTTCAGCTGCGGGTTCAACCGCGCTGCGATGCGCTTGATGTTATCCACAAGGTCGCTGAGACCTTCCAGTGCGTAGTACTCGCACTGCATCGGGATGATCACGCCATCGGAGGCGACCAGCGCGTTGAGCGTCAGCATGGACAGCGACGGCGGGCAATCGATGAGGATGAAATCGTAGTTTTCGCGGATCGGCGCCAGCGCGTTGCGCAGGCGACTCTCCTTGACCTGCATTTCCAGCAGCACCACTTCCGCGGCGGTCAGGTCGCGGTTGGCCGGCAGCAGCTGGTAGGCGCCATGCTCGGAATAGTGCATGGCCTGGGCAAGGTCGCATTCCCCGATCAGCAGGTCATAGACCGAATGCTCGAGTTCGTGTTTGTCCACACCGCTGCCCATGGTCGCGTTGCCCTGCGGATCGAGGTCGATCAGCAGCACACGACGCTTGGTCGCGGCCAGCGATGCTGCGAGGTTGATACAGGTGGTGGTCTTGCCGACACCACCTTTCTGGTTCGCGATTGCGAATACCTTAGCCATTGTTGCGTGTGTTCCCAATCAAGCCTTGCGGCGCAGTATCAGCAGATGGCGCTGGCCCTGGCAACCTGGAACGGTCAGGGCCTGCTCGCTTTCCACTGTGAAGTCTGCGGGCAATGCTACCAGTTCATCGGCAGGATGCAGCCCCTTCATTGCAAGCCATTGCGTCCCGGTGTCGCCCAGATGGCGGGTCCAGTTGGTGAAGTTCTCCATGCTGCTGAAGGCGCGGGAGATGATTCCGCTGAACGGTAGCGACGGCTGGAAGGCTTCGACCCGGCTGTGGATAACCGTGAGGTTGTCCAGTTTCAGTTCCATCTTCACCTGGGTCAGGAAGCGCGTCTTCTTGCCATTGGCGTCCAGCACCGTCACCTGCTTGCGCGGATGCAGGATAGCCAAAGGAATGCCGGGCATGCCACCGCCGCTGCCAACATCCAGCCAGTTGTCACGCTCGCTGTGGATAAACGACATGACGCTGAGGCTGTCGAGCAGATGGCGGGAAACCATCTCGTCCGGGTCGCGCACGGCAGTGAGGTTGTAGGCTTTGTTCCATTTGATCAACAGGGCCAGGTAGCCCAGCAGCTTCTCGTGCTGCTCGGCGCTCAGCTCGACACCGAGCTGGCGCGCGCCTGTGGACAACTCTTCGGCATGTTGCGGGGTGACCAGGGAACTCAAGCGCTTTGCTCCAATTCGCGGCCAGCGCCGCGTTTTTTCAGATGAATCAGCAACAGGGAAATCGCCGCCGGAGTAACGCCAGGGATGCGCGAAGCCTGGCCCAGGGTCTCCGGACGGGTCTGGCCAAGCTTGCTTTGGATTTCCTTCGACAGTCCGGAAATCGTGGTGTAGTCGATATCCACAGGCAGACGGGTGTCTTCGCTGGCGCGCAGGCGGGCGATCTCGTCCTGCTGACGGTCGATGTAACCGGCGTACTTGGTCTTGATTTCGACCTGTTCGGCAACCTGTGGATCGATTTCCGCACCGCCGGTCGCTTCGATCAGCCCGGCATAGTCGATCTCTGGACGGGCCAGCAGGTTGAGCAGGCTGTACTCGTGAGCCAACGGGGTACCGAACTTATCCACAATGGCTTGGCCTTGCTCGGTGTTCGGGCGCACCCAAGTCGACTTCAGACGCTGTTCTTCACGTTCGATGCCGTCGCGCTTGGCGCAGAATGCTGCCCAGCGATCGTCGTCGATCAGGCCGAGCTCGCGACCTTTCTCGGTCAGGCGCAGGTCGGCGTTGTCTTCGCGCAGGATCAGCCGGTATTCGGCGCGCGAAGTGAACATGCGGTACGGCTCCTGAGTACCCAGGGTAATCAGGTCGTCGACCAGTACGCCGATGTACGCCTCGTCGCGACGCGGGCACCAGCTTTCGCGGCCTTGCGCACGCAACGCGGCGTTGGTCCCGGCCAGCAGGCCTTGGGCGCCGGCTTCTTCGTAGCCGGTGGTGCCGTTGATCTGGCCGGCGAAGAAAAGGCCACCGATGACTTTGGTCTCGAGGCTGTACTTCAGGTCACGCGGGTCGAAGTAGTCGTACTCGATGGCGTAGCCCGGGCGAACGATATGGGCGTTTTCCATACCGCGGATCGAGCGCACCAGCTCCAGCTGCACATCGAACGGCAGCGAAGTGGAAATACCGTTGGGGTACAGCTCGTGGGTGGTCAGGCCTTCCGGCTCGATGAACACCTGGTGGCTTTCCTTGTCGGCGAAGCGGTGGATCTTGTCTTCGATCGACGGGCAATAGCGCGGGCCGACACCTTCGATCACCCCAGAGTACATCGGCGAACGGTCAAGGTTCGAGGCAATGATCTCGTGGGTGCGGGCGTTGGTATGGGTAATCCAGCAGCTCACCTGGCGCGGGTGCATCTCGGCATTGCCCATGAACGACATCACCGGGATCGGCGTGTCGCCAGGCTGCTCGGTCATGACCGAAAAGTCTACGGAACGCCCATCGATACGCGGAGGAGTACCGGTTTTCAGCCGGCCGACGCGCAGTGGCAGTTCACGCATGCGGTGAGCCAGAGCAATCGATGGCGGGTCGCCGGCGCGTCCACCGGAATGGTTCTGCAGACCGATGTGGATAAGGCCACCGAGGAAAGTACCGGTGGTCAGCACCACGGATTCGGCGAAGAAGCGCAGACCCATCTGGGTCACTACGCCTTTGACCTGGTCCTGTTCGACGATCAGGTCATCACAGGACTGCTGGAATATCCACAGGTTTGGCTGGTTTTCCAGGATCTCGCGTACCACCGCCTTGTAGATGGCGCGGTCGGCTTGCGCACGGGTGGCGCGTACGGCCGGGCCCTTGCGGTTATTCAGGATGCGGAACTGGATGCCGCTCTTGTCGGTGGCCAGCGCCATGGCGCCGCCGAGTGCATCGATCTCTTTGACCAGATGGCTTTTACCGATACCGCCAATGGCGGGGTTGCAACTCATGTGACCGAGGGTTTCCACGTTATGGGTCAACAGCAGGGTTTTCACACCCATGCGTGCTGACGCAAGCGCAGCCTCGGTACCGGCATGGCCGCCGCCGATGACGATCACTTCAAAACGGGAAGGGAAATCCACCACGCACCTCGTGCCTGTTTTTGCGAATAGAGAAGGTAAGCGGACAAGTATAGGGACTTCACCCCCTCTAAAGGAACCGTCTGAGCAAATTTTGACCAGTCTGTGGATGAATGGCAGACAACAGAAATCAAAGAGAAGAAATTTAAAAAAGCTTTGTTTTTATGTTTATTCTTATGCACAGACTTCTCTGTGGATAAGGTTCTCTAGGCCAATACATACATGGTGTACAGAGGAATTGAACCCTGTGGCTTACCCACCATGAGGGGTTTGGATAACGTCCTTTAGCCTGTGGATTAAATGCCTGTTTACCCACAGGCGGATTTTTCCTCAGAAAAAAAGCCTGCTTATCAACGGAGCTGAAGGCGGGTTTTCCACAGGGCTCCTAAGGAGCTTTTTGTATCTGTGGATGGATTTCCGTATGCCTGAGCAGGCCTCTTCGCGGCTAAAGCCTCTCCTACAGGGGTGGGGGTTGGTATTTGAAAGATCCGACGAGTGGATAAATTGCAGGCAAAAAAAAGCCGCTCCCGGAGGAGCGGCCTTGGTTTTAGCCAGCTGTGGATTACTTGCCGATGCAGAAACTGGAGAAAATCCGCCCCAGCAGGTCATCGGAACTGAACGCACCGGTGATTTCACCCAGCGCCTGCTGCGCCTGACGCAAGTCCTCGGCCAGCAGTTCACCCGCGCCAGCCAGGGTCAACTGTGCGCGACCATGCTCCAGGTGCGAACTGGCCTGGCGCAAGGCATCCAGGTGGCGCCGGCGGGCGCTGAAACCGCTCTCGGCGGTCTGTTCATAACCCATGCAGGCCTTGAGGTGATCGCGCAGCAGTTGTAGCCCCTGATCGTCCCCTTTGGCGCTCAGGGTGATGGTCACGTGGCCGTCGTCGCATTGTTCCAGGCCTACCCGCTCACCGCTGAGATCGGCCTTGTTGCGAATCAGAGTGACCTTGCCCGGGTCTGGCCGCTGGTCGAGAAACTCAGGCCACAGGGCAAACGGGTCACTGGCCTCGGGGGCGGTGGAGTCGACCACCAGCAGCACTCGGTCGGCCTCGCCAATGGCCTTCAGCGCGCGTTCCACGCCGATCTTTTCCACATGGTCGTCGGTATCCCGCAGGCCGGCGGTATCGACCACATGCAGTGGCATGCCATCGATGTGGATATGTTCGCGCAGGATGTCCCGGGTGGTGCCGGCGATGTCGGTAACGATTGCCGCCTCACGCCCCGCCAGCTGGTTCAGCAGGCTCGATTTGCCGGCATTTGGCCGGCCGGCGATGACCACCGTCATGCCATCACGCAGCAAGGCGCCCTGCCCGGCCTCTCGCTGCACGGTGGATAACTCGCTGCGTACCGCATCGAGCATCGACAACACATGGCCATCGGCAAGGAAGTCGATTTCCTCTTCAGGAAAGTCGATCGCGGCCTCGACGTAGATGCGCAGGGCAATCAACGCCTCCGTCAGGCTGTGCACACGCTTGGAGAACTCCCCCTGCAGCGAGCGCAAGGCATTGCGCGCAGCCTGGCTGGAGCTCGCTTCAATCAGGTCGGCAATGGCTTCGGCCTGGGCCAGGTCGAGCTTGTCGTTGAGAAACGCACGCTCGCTGAACTCGCCCGGACGCGCCAGACGGCAGCCAACTTGAAGACACCGCTGCAGCAGCATATCCAGGACCACAGGGCCGCCATGCCCCTGCAGCTCGAGTACATCCTCACCCGTGAACGAGTTGGGGCCTGGGAAGTACAGCGCGATGCCTTCATCCAGCACCAGGCCATCCTCGTCGCGGAATGGCCCGTAGTGGGCGTGGCGTGGCGTCAGCGTTCGGCCGGTAATCAGCTGCCCCGCCCTGCTCGCCAATGGCCCTGACAACCTCACGATACCGACACCTCCGCGGCCCTGGGCAGTGGCGATGGCGACGATGGTTTCACGCACAGTGTTCATGCTCGAAAGCCTCTACGACAAAAACGACAGATAGCAAAAACGCCCCCGAAGGGGCGTTTTTATTCACAGGCTAGCGCAGTAGCCCGTCAAGCAGCAGCTTTTTTGGTGGCTGCTTCGATACGGCGGGTGATGTACCACTGCTGGGTGATCGATAGGCAGTTGTTCACAACCCAGTACAGCACCAGACCAGCCGGGAACCACAGGAAGAAGAAGGTGAAGATGATCGGCATCATTTTCATCACCTTGGCCTGCATCGGATCTGGCGGAGTCGGGTTCAGACGCTGCTGGATGAACATGGTGGCACCCATGATGATCGGCAGGATGAAGAACGGATCCTTGATCGACAGGTCAGTGATCCACAGCATCCACGGAGCCTGGCGCATCTCGACGCTTTCCAGCAGTACCCAGTACAGGGACAGGAACACCGGCATCTGCACCAGGATCGGCAAGCAGCCGCCCAGCGGGTTGATCTTCTCTTTCTTGTACAGCTCCATCATCGCCTGGGACATCTTCTGGCGATCGTCACCGAAGCGTTCCTTCAGTGCGGCGAGCTTCGGTGCCACGGCACGCATGCGCGCCATCGAGCGGTAGCTGGCAGCCGACAGCGGGAAGAACAGGCCCTTGATGAGCATGGTCAGCACGATGATCGACCAGCCCCAGTTGCCCAGCAGGCTGTGGATATGTTGCAACAGCCAGAAGATCGGCTGGGCGATGAACCACAGGAAGCCGTAGTCGACGGTCAGTTCCAGGCCTGGGGACAACTCTTTCAGCTTGGACTGGATCTTCGGACCGGCATACAGCATGGCGCTAGTTTCAACCTTGCCGCCAGCAGGAACGCTGAGGGCCGGGCCGGTATAGCCGATGATGTAGTTGCCCTGGCTGTCCTTGCGGGTCTGGACAACATTGTTGTCCGATTTGGCCGGAATCCACGCGGTCACGAAGTAGTGCTGCAGCCAGGCAACCCAGCCGCCCGACACATTTTCTTTCAAACTACCTTTGTCGATATCCTTCATCGAGACCTTTTTGTAAGGCTCGGAAGCTGTCCACATGGCGGCGCCCAGGTAGGTCGCGGTGCCGGTGGCGGTGCTCGACGATGGATCGGAACTGGCGTCACGCTTGAGCTGGGCAAACATGTTGCCGTTCCAGGCCTGGCCGCTCTGGTTGTCGATCAGGTAGCTGACGGTCAGGTCGTACTCACCGCGCTTGAAGCTGAAGCGCTTGATGTAGTTGACGCCGTTGTCGCTGAACTTGAGGTCGACGACCAGTTGGTCCTGGCCATCAGCCAGCTGGTAGCTCTTCTGCTCGGCAGCGTACAGCGGGCGACCCGACGAACGGGCATCCGGGCCGTTGGCGCCGGTCAGGCCGCTTTGTGCCAGGTAGACACGCTCGCCGCCGTTGTCGAACAGCTGGAACGGAATGTCCGGATGGTCCTGACGGCGTGGGTATTTCGGCAGGTTCAGCTGGACGATGTCACCACCGACCGGATCGATAGCCAGTTCCAGGACATCGGTCTTGATCCGGATCAGATCCTTGCTGACCGCGGCCGGAGCCAGTTCGGCAGGGCTGGATTCGGCATTGGCGCTAGGCACATCGGCGCTGGCGGTACCGGCCGGCACGCCATCGGGCAAGGCCGGGGCAACAGTGCTGGCAGCAGTATTCTGAGTCGGCAGGGCAGCCTGGCCGTAGTCCTCGTTCCACTTGAGGACCATGACGTAGGACACGATTGCCAGGGCGACGATCAGGATCGTGCGTTTAATATCCATGATTACTCGGCTATCGAAGAAGTACGGGAGGAAGGAGCGGGGGGAACGGGATCGAAACCGCCGTCGTTCCACGGATGACAACGCCCCAGGCGACGAACGGCTAGCCACCCGCCACGCAAGAGACCATGGTTCTCAATGGCTTCAAGAGCGTAACAGGAGCAACTGGGGTAGAAACGACAGTGGTTGGCCATCAGGGGACTGATGGCGTAACGGTAAAACTGGATCGGAACGAGGGCCAGTTTACGCATTTTGACTGTCTACCCCTGCGGAATCGGCGTTTGCCGCTGGAGTTGGCCGGCTGCGCGCCAGGCGTTTCCAGAGCTTGCCAAAGTGTTGGTGCAATTCCGGGTTTTCTATCTCACCCAATCCCTTGCGCGCGACGATCACTATATCCAGGCCACCCAGCATTTGCTGGTTGAGCCGGAAGGAATCGCGCATCAAGCGCTTGAGGCGGTTGCGTTGAACGGCGAGCTTGACGCTCTTCTTGCCGATCACCAGGCCGAGGCGCGGGTGATCCAGGCCGTTCTCGCGAGCAAGGATCAGCAGGTTTTTCCCTGGAACCTTGCCGGTTGGGGAGTCGAAGACCGCTTTGAAGTGCCGGGGTGTAAGCAGTCGCTTTTCCCGACTGAAGTCCTGACTCACCACCTGTGCCGAAAAATCAAATGGCCAGACGCTTACGGCCTTTGGCACGACGACGCGACAGAACAGCGCGGCCGTTCTTGGTAGCCATACGGGCACGGAAGCCGTGGGTGCGAGCGCGCTTGATGGTGCTTGGTTGGAAAGTACGTTTCATGGCGTTGTTACCTGGTTTGTCGACTACGGGCCGGAATGGCCCCCTTTTTAAGAGATCGGCGATTCTAGAGAAAGCAAGCCCATAGGTCAATTTCCAACCAGCCTTTCCTTATAGAAGGCGCCCTGACGGCTGGATGCCAGGGAGGGTTGCTCATCCAGGCAGGCGGACGACAAAATGAAAAAAAGAAGAGACATATAAAAAGCTTTTCTGAAGAACTTATAAATCTTAGGTGGATAACTTTCTGTGGATAACGTAATGCAGGCCTTTAATTACGTGCTGTACAGAGATTTATAACGTTGTCGGTAACACGTGCTGCGCTTGTGTCGGACGTGCGGAAAGCCTGTGGATAGAAGGTCTCGTTATCCACAGCAGAGTTATCAACAGGGTTGACCTCGTGGTTGTGCATAGCCCTCATGGCTAGTTATCAACAGGCCTTATTCACAGAGGTTGGAAGACGTTTTTGCCGCTAAATGGCTGTTTTGTCATGGCTCAGAATGTTTCCACATGTGGATAACTGATCGCTCGACCGGTACAATGGCGGTTTGTTTTGCCTCATCCGGCTTTCAACTCAGGGGATATCCGTGTCAGTGGAACTTTGGCAGCAGTGCGTGGAGCTTCTGCGCGATGAACTGCCTGCCCAGCAATTCAACACCTGGATCCGTCCGCTACAGGTCGAAGCCGAAGGCGACGAGTTGCGCGTCTATGCGCCTAACCGTTTCGTGCTCGATTGGGTGAATGAAAAGTACCTTGGCCGTCTGCTCGAACTGTTGGGTGAAAACGGCAGCGGCATGGCGCCAGCCCTTTCCTTGTTAATAGGCAGCCGTCGCAGCTCTGCGCCACGCGCTGCACCCAATGCCCCCGTCAGTGCTGCAGTCGCGGCTTCGCTTGCACACAGCCAGACCCAACAGGCCGCTGCGCCTGCGGCCGCCGCGGTTGCCGAGCCGGTTCAAGCGCCAGTAGCCGAACCGGTGCAGGTGAATGACACTGCTGAGTCGGCTTCGCGTGACAGCTTCGATGGCATGGGCGACAGCGGTTCGGCTCCCGTTGCTGGCAGCCGTACCGAGCAACGCACGGTCCAGGTGGAAGGCGCGCTCAAGCACACCAGCTATCTGAACCGCACCTTTACCTTCGAGACCTTTGTCGAAGGTAAGTCGAACCAGCTGGCCCGCGCTGCGGCCTGGCAGGTCGCCGACAACCCCAAGCATGGTTACAACCCGCTGTTCCTTTATGGTGGCGTGGGCCTGGGTAAGACCCACCTGATGCATGCTGTGGGTAACCACCTGCTGAAGAAGAACCCGAATGCCAAGGTCGTGTACCTGCATTCCGAGCGCTTCGTCGCGGACATGGTCAAGGCGCTGCAGCTCAACGCAATCAATGAATTCAAGCGTTTCTACCGTTCGGTCGATGCGCTGCTGATCGACGACATCCAGTTCTTCGCCCGTAAAGAGCGTTCCCAGGAAGAGTTCTTCCACACCTTCAACGCCTTGCTCGAGGGCGGCCAGCAGGTGATTCTCACCAGCGACCGTTACCCGAAGGAGATCGAAGGCCTGGAAGAGCGCCTGAAGTCGCGCTTCGGCTGGGGTCTGACGGTGGCTGTCGAGCCGCCCGAACTGGAAACCCGCGTGGCGATCCTGATGAAGAAGGCCGACCAGGCCAAGGTCGAACTGCCGCATGATGCTGCGTTCTTCATTGCCCAGCGCATTCGCTCCAACGTACGTGAACTCGAAGGCGCCCTGAAGCGGGTGATCGCTCACTCGCACTTCATGGGCCGTGACATCACCATCGAGCTGATTCGCGAGTCGTTGAAGGACCTGCTGGCGCTTCAGGACAAGCTGGTGAGTGTGGATAACATCCAGCGCACCGTGGCCGAGTACTACAAGATCAAGATCGCCGATCTGTTGTCCAAACGCCGTTCGCGCTCCGTTGCGCGCCCGCGTCAGGTAGCCATGGCACTGTCGAAGGAACTGACCAACCACAGTCTGCCGGAAATCGGTGACATGTTTGGCGGCCGCGACCACACCACCGTGCTGCACGCCTGCCGCAAGATCAACGAATTGAAGGAATCCGACGCGGACATCCGCGAGGACTACAAGAACCTGCTGCGGACGCTGACGACGTGATGGTCGCCAGCGCAGCTAATTGAAGGCAAGGGACTAGACCATGCATTTCACCATTCAACGCGAAGCCCTGTTGAAACCCCTGCAACTGGTCGCCGGTGTCGTCGAGCGCCGCCAGACCTTGCCGGTGCTGTCCAACGTCCTGTTGGTCGTGCAAGGCCAGCAGCTGTCGTTGACCGGTACCGACCTGGAAGTCGAACTGGTTGGCCGCGTGCAACTGGAAGAGCCGGCCGAGCCAGGCGAGATCACTGTCCCGGCGCGCAAGCTGATGGACATCTGCAAGAGCCTGCCGAACGACGTTCTGATCGATATCAAGGTCGATGAGCAGAAGCTCCTGGTCAAAGCCGGCCGTAGTCGTTTCACTTTGTCGACCCTGCCTGCCAACGATTTCCCTACCGTTGAAGAAGGCCCGGGTTCGCTGACCTGCAATCTGGAGCAGAGCAAACTGCGCCGCCTGATCGAGCGCACCAGCTTTGCCATGGCCCAGCAGGACGTGCGTTACTACCTCAACGGCATGCTGCTGGAAGTGTCGCGCAACACCCTGCGTGCGGTTTCCACGGATGGTCACCGCCTGGCGCTGTGCTCGATGAGCGCAGCGATCGAGCAGGATGACCGCCATCAGGTCATCGTTCCTCGTAAAGGTATTCTTGAGCTGGCGCGCCTGCTCACTGATCCGGAAGGCATGGTTAGCATCGTGCTCGGTCAGCACCACATCCGAGCGACCACTGGTGAGTTCACCTTCACCTCCAAACTGGTCGACGGCAAGTTCCCGGACTACGAGCGTGTATTGCCGAAAGGTGGTGACAAGCTGGTCGTCGGTGACCGCCAGGCGCTGCGCGAAGCGTTCAGCCGTACCGCGATTCTTTCCAACGAGAAATACCGCGGTATTCGCCTGCAGTTGGCCGCCGGCCAACTTAAAATCCAGGCCAACAACCCTGAGCAGGAAGAAGCGGAAGAAGAGATCAGCGTGGACTACGAAGGTAGCTCACTGGAGATTGGCTTCAACGTCAGCTACCTGCTGGACGTGCTGGGCGTGATGACTACCGAGCAAGTTCGTCTGATTCTGTCTGACTCCAACAGCAGTGCCCTGCTGCAGGAAGCTGGCAATGACGATTCTTCCTACGTTGTCATGCCGATGCGCCTGTAATCTGTAGCAGGCGAAATGTCCCTTCGACGTATCATGGTCACCGCGGTGCGCAATCTGCACCCGGTGACTCTCTCACCTTCCCCCCGCATCAATATCCTCTACGGCGCAAACGGCAGCGGCAAGACCAGTGTGCTCGAAGCCGTGCACCTGCTTGGCCTCGCCCGGTCATTCCGCAGTACTCGCTTGAACCCGGTCATTCAGTATGAGCAGCCTGCTTGCACCGTGTTTGGCGAAGTTCAGTTGGCTGAAGGTGGTACCAGTAACCTGGGCGTCTCCAGGGAGCGGGCGGGCGAATTCACTATCCGCATCGACGGGCAGAATGCCAAGAGCGCCGCTCAGCTGGCTGAACTGCTACCGTTGCAGCTGATCAACCCAGACAGTTTTAGGTTGCTGGAAGGCGCACCGAAAATCCGCCGGCAGTTTCTCGATTGGGGAGTGTTTCACGTGGAACCTCGGTTCCTGCCAGCCTGGCAACGTCTGCAGAAGGCGCTGCGGCAGCGGAACTCGTGGTTGCGGCATGGTACACTTGACCCAGCTTCGCAAGCCGCCTGGGACCGGGAGTTATGCCTGGCCAGCGCGGAAATAGATGAATACCGTCGCAACTACATCAAGGCCTTGAAGCCCGTCTTCGAGCAAACCCTGAGTGAGCTGGTCGAGCTGGACGGGTTGACCCTGAGCTACTACCGAGGCTGGGACAAGGACCGGGAACTGCAAGAAGTACTCGCCTCCTCTCTCCTTCGCGATCAGCAGATGGGCCATACCCAGGCCGGCCCGCAGCGTGCTGATCTGCGTCTTCGCCTGGCTGCCAATAACGCGGCCGACATCTTGTCGCGTGGTCAGCAAAAGCTGGTGGTTTGCGCACTGCGCATTGCCCAGGGCCATCTCGTCAGTCAGGCTCGCCGCGGCCACTGTATTTATCTTGTTGACGACCTGCCGTCCGAGCTGGATGACCAGCATCGCCGCGCGCTGTGCCGCTTGCTTGAAGAATTACGCTGCCAGGTGTTCATCACCTGTGTAGATCACGAATTACTGAGGGAAGGCTGGCAGACGGAAACGCCAGTTGCCTTGTTCCACGTGGAACAAGGCCGTATCACCCAGACCCACGACCATCGGGAGTGAAGGCATGAGCGAAAATCAAACGTACGACTCCTCCAGCATCAAGGTGCTGAAAGGTTTGGATGCCGTACGCAAGCGTCCCGGCATGTACATTGGCGACACCGATGATGGTAGCGGCCTGCACCACATGGTCTTCGAGGTGGTCGACAACTCGATCGACGAAGCCCTCGCCGGTCACTGCGATGACATCACCGTCATCATCCACACGGACGAATCCATCAGTGTGCGCGACAACGGTCGCGGCATTCCGGTCGACGTGCATAAAGAAGAAGGCGTTTCCGCAGCCGAGGTCATCATGACCGTGCTGCACGCTGGCGGTAAGTTCGACGACAACTCCTACAAAGTATCCGGCGGTCTGCACGGTGTAGGTGTTTCGGTAGTGAACGCCCTCTCCGAGAAGCTGGTGCTGACCGTTCGCCGCAGCGGCAAAATCTGGGAACAGACCTACGTTCATGGTGTTCCACAGGCACCGATGGCCGTTGTCGGTGACAGCGAAACTACCGGTACTCACATCCACTTCAAGCCTTCGGCTGAAACCTTCAAGAACATCCACTTCAGCTGGGACATCCTGGCCAAGCGGATTCGCGAGCTGTCGTTCCTCAACTCGGGCGTCGGCATCCTGCTAAAGGACGAGCGTTCGGGCAAGGAAGAGTTCTTCAAATACGAAGGTGGATTGAAGGCATTCGTTGAATACCTCAACACCAACAAGACCCCGGTCAACTCGCAGGTCTTCCACTTCAACATCCAGCGTGAAGACGGCGTGGGTGTCGAAATTGCCCTGCAGTGGAACGACAGCTTCAACGAAAACCTGCTGTGCTTCACCAACAACATTCCGCAGCGTGACGGCGGTACTCACCTGGTCGGTTTCCGCTCCTCGTTGACCCGTAGCCTGAACAGCTACATCGAGCAGGAAGGTCTGGCCAAGAAGAACAAGGTTGCCACCACCGGCGACGATGCCCGTGAAGGCCTGACTGCGATCATTTCGGTGAAGGTGCCGGATCCGAAGTTCAGCTCGCAGACCAAGGACAAGCTGGTCTCCTCGGAGGTGAAAACCGCCGTGGAACAAGAGATGAACAAGTACTTCGCCGACTTCCTGCTGGAAAACCCGAACGAAGCCAAGGCCGTGGTCGGCAAGATGATCGACGCTGCCCGTGCTCGTGAAGCGGCACGTAAAGCCCGTGAAATGACTCGCCGTAAAGGCGCGTTGGATATCGCCGGCCTGCCGGGCAAACTGGCCGACTGTCAGGAGAAGGACCCTGCTCTTTCCGAACTGTACCTGGTGGAGGGTGACTCCGCAGGTGGCTCGGCCAAGCAAGGCCGTAACCGTCGCACCCAGGCGATCCTGCCGCTGAAGGGCAAGATCCTCAACGTCGAGAAAGCGCGCTTCGACAAGATGATCTCGTCCCAGGAAGTGGGCACGCTCATCACTGCTTTGGGCTGCGGTATCGGCCGCGAAGAGTACAACATCGACAAGCTGCGTTATCACAACATCATCATCATGACCGATGCTGACGTCGACGGTTCGCACATCCGTACCCTGCTGCTGACCTTCTTCTTCCGTCAGCTGCCGGAGCTGGTCGAGCGCGGCTACATCTACATCGCCCAGCCGCCGCTGTACAAGGTCAAGAAAGGCAAGCAGGAGCAGTACATCAAGGACGACGAGGCCATGGAAGAATACATGACCCAATCGGCCCTGGAAGATGCCAGCCTGCATCTGGACGAATCGGCGCCTGCCGTTTCCGGCGTACAATTGGAAACCCTGGTGAATGAATTCCGCGCCGTGATGAAGACGCTCAAGCGCCTCTCCCGCCTGTACCCGGAAGACATCACCGAGCACTTCATTTACCTGCCGGAAATCACTCTCGAGCAACTGGGCGACCACGCCGTGATGCAAGCCTGGCTGGTGAAGTTCCAGGAGCGTCTGAGCAACAGCCAGAAGTCGGGCCTGGTTTATCAGGCCAGCCTGCGCGAAGACAAGGAGCGCAATGTCTGGCTGCCGGAAGTGGAAGTTACCTCCCACGGTCTGGCCAGCTACGTCACCTTCAACCGCGACTTCTTCGGCAGCAACGACTACCGCTCAGTGGTGACCCTGGGTGCCAAGCTGTCTACCCTGCTCGGCGAAGGTGCCTACGTGCAGCGCGGTGAACGTCGCAAGGCAATCATCGAGTTCAAGGAAGCCCTCGACTGGCTGATGAACGAAAGCACCAAGCGCCACACCATCCAGCGATACAAAGGTCTGGGTGAGATGAACCCGGAGCAGCTGTGGGAAACCACCATGGACCCAACCGTCCGCCGCATGCTCAAGGTCACCATCGAAGACGCGATTGCCGCCGACCAGATCTTCAATACTCTGATGGGCGACGCGGTGGAGCCACGCCGTGACTTCATCGAAAGCAATGCGCTGTCGGTATCGAACCTGGACTTCTGATCGCCCTGTAGGTTCACAAAAAAGCTGCACGCTTTCACAGATAGATGACCGGCCGGGCCCAAATCTGGGTCTCCGCCGGTCACCATCAAGCCCGCACTTGCGGGCTTTTTTTGCTTCAAATTCCTGTGGGCACTCTGCCCCCCGGCTGTTCGGAGCCTGGCCGCGTGCGTATGGATGCTGGAAAGGAAAATCAGCCCGAAGGGCTTGGCATGAATCAGGATTGGAGTATCGAATCCAGCAAGTCTTTAATAATGCACCGAATTATAAGCAGCAGATTAATTAAATCTGCTTGTATTAATTTAATACAGATAACAGGAAGCTGTAAGAAACACCAAATTGACTAGTTGGATTAAATGTAGATTTCAATGGAGTGTTGGAATAAGATCTATGACCGCATTTTCTAGCTTCCAGATTGGATGCCTACGCCAATCAGACAGTTGAAGCAAAAACCTAAGATTAAATCGAAACTGCTGGTGCGGAGACAAGCGTCTTGTTTAGAAAGAAAGAGATCAAGGCGATCTCTGGAAATTCTGATTAGTCATTAAATCCAGACCATTCCAGCAGAAAATGGAGGCCCAAATGTAGAAAAACGCGACCAAAACCGAGAGGTTCTGACCGCGCTTAGCGAAGCGGACTTGCGACTTGAGAACCCGCAATGTCTGCTTTTTCGAAGCCCCTGTCAATCCTCTCCCATCTTTTCGACCTTAGCGAGGCCACTCGACGGCACAGTGTTGCCTGTCGAAAGGCCTCCCTTAGCCTGCCCTGCGCCTCTGCTTTTTGGCGCAGCGACGGCGCTCGTTTCGAGACTTTTGGAGGTGTTTCATGACGGTGAGAAAGGTAGTCACACGTCGGTCTAACCACTACCGCGGGGATTTTCCATCGCTAAAAAATCAAAAGCCTGTGCCCTGGGAATCCCAGCTGGAGGGTGCTTTTTTTCGGCTTCTTGAGCTGTCGCCTGCGGTCATCAGCTACGTCGTTCAGCCCAGTGAGGAGCGTGTTCCCTCAGCTCAGGGGTATTTCAAATACTACCCCGACGTACGAGTTTTCCTCTCAGATGGCCGGGACTGGTGGTTTGAGGTGAAGCCGGAAGAACGCCTAAACATAGCCAGAGTTAGAGATCGGCTGGAAACAGCTGAACGCCATTTCATATCTACCGGCCGTAACTTTTCGGTAGTCACTGACAAGCTGATTGAAGAAGAGCCCCTTGCTAGCAACCTTCGTCACTTGATGTCTCACCGGCGTGGTCCAGTGCTTTCGGCTGAGAAGCTTGAGGAGGTGCTCACTGTCCTCAATGACCAGGTCCCCAAGACTGTTTCCGATCTTTTGTTAGCTGTGGGTGAGAGGCCAGGTTGGCGTCTGCTTGGGTTGGGCATTGTGGGTATCGAACTCAATAAGCCCCTCGACACTGACTCCCCGATCTTCCTTCAGGGAGGGCACCGTCATGCAGACCTTTTCTCTTAGGGTGAAATTGGTCGTCATTGTGCGTGGCATCCTGATGGTCCTTGAGAAGAGGCTCATCGACAGAAGGTTGCTCTTTTTCGATGAGCTCGGTGAACCCACGACGCTGTCCGAGAAAGAGTTTTACGAGGGCTACGAGAGGCGTGAGATTGAGGTCACTGCTGATCAGCCTTACCTCGGAAGGGTTCCGTATGTCCGGAACATCCCTCCAGACATTTCATGCTTCCCCGAAAAGCACAGGGGCGAAGCCTTGCGCCGGCGCGAGTACCTGAACGCCTTAACTGAGCGCGGTAAAAACAAGCTGCCGAGTGAAGAAGACATGACTGAAGTTATTAAGAAAATCGCCAAGAAAATTGGGGATGCCTGCGCACCTTCCATATCAACGATTCGACGTTGGGCCTCCAAATACATAGGCGACAATGTCACAAAGCTTATCCCTCAGCATGCCAAAAAAGGCCGGGCTCCTGCGATCCAGGGAGAGCTCAAGGTGATACTCGATGGAGTGATCAACGACAGCTACCTCAAGGACGTGCTGCCTGGGGTAAGTAAGGTCGTGGCTCAGTTCAAAGCCAAAGTAGAGGAGGAAAACTTATCCCGATTGCCTTGCAATCAGCTCAGGATTCCATCCGGGATGACTGTCCGTAGGTATGTCGCAGCCCTGGATCCTTACTTGGTTGATGAAGCTAGGCTGGGGAAACACGCTGCCAAGCAAAAACACCGAACGGCCATAGGTATGCTGCGCGTTCACGAGATTTTGGAGCGGTGGGAGATTGATCACACTCAATTAGACGTGCAGCTGGTGGATGAAACCACCGGGCTTTGTATCGGTCGCCCCTACCTGACGATTGTCATGGATCGATTCTCCCGAATGGTGATGGGCTATCTGCTTCACCTTTCGGCGCCGAATACAGAGACCGTACTTCGGGTCATCGAGCGCGCTATTCGTCCCAAAGCCGAGCTGCTAACGCGCTTTCCTAAGGTGCGGAATGAATGGTGGGCCCGAGGCTTACCGACCCGGATCGTTCCGGACAATGCAGCTGAATTTCACGCTGGTGATCTCATCATGGGGTTCAATGAACTGGGTATTGAGATTATGTACCCAGCTTCCAGGGCTCCTCAGAAAAAAGGAGCGGTGGAACGTTTTTTCAGTACCCAGAACCTGGGGCTGATTCATAACCTACCTGGAACCACCTTCTCGAATATTCAGCAACGGGGAGACTACGACTCAGAGAAGAATGCTTGCTTCACGTTGCCCCAGCTGGAAGCGGTGCTGGTGAAATGGATCGTGGATGGTTATCACCAGACGCCGCACCGCGGACTAGCAATGCGGACCCCTGCCCAGGTCTGGGCGACCAGTGAGGCGAATCACATCATCGCTCTCCCCGTCGATTTAGATTCTTTGGAATGCATTCTGGCCAGGCGCAGCTCGGTGAGGGTTCATCATTATGGAGTCGAGGTCGGGAGGTTGTTCTATCACTCTGCGGAGCTCGCTGAACTGCGGATGCGGCTGGCAGATGGTGAGAAGGTCAATGTTCGTTATCGCGACGAGGCCGGACATGTTTGGGTGCACGATCGCTTCAGAAACTTGTTTTTCCAAGTGCTAGCGAAAGATGAGCGCATGGTTGGCAAGAGCCGAGAGCTGTGGAGGGCTGCAGAAAAAGCGCTGCGGGAAAAATACGGTGAGCAACCCAGCTTCGAAGCTACCCACCAGTGCTATCAGGAAATCATGGAGGATGCAGAAGAGGCTCGCCTTTCGCAAAGTCGCAGACTGCGACGGGCAGCTGCCCGGGCCAAAATTGATAAGGAAGGCCGCATGAGCGAGATCGCGCCTCCCTCTACAGTGCTCGGCGAAATGGAATGGACGGACGATTCAATTGTTCACATACCGCCCGCTGCTGCATTCAAGATTTCAGTGCGTCCTCCTGCTGGGAGTAATAAGCCATGAATCCCATTGACTCGCAAGAGCTCACCTTCTCGCTACGACATCGGTTCATCCATAGTCCTCAGGCGGTACGAGCGTTGACCCGCCTAAGCGAGGTTCACAGGGATAGTCGGCGAACCGGCGCAAGTAATGGATTGCTCATCAAAGGGCCCAGTGGCGTAGGCAAAAGCACATTGATCCTGGAGTACATCCGATCATTAGATGAAAGCGGCAGCATTGATTCTGAGAAACGCACTGTTTTGTATGTCGAGATACCTTCATCTCCAACCAAGAAGAATCTGGCGGCAGCGATGCTGACAGCGCTGAACGATCCATTCGCAACAGCCCGGGGACATTCGGCTGAAGTGAAATTCGCCCGTGTGGTCCTCCTTCTGAAGAACCTCGGCGTGGAGGTGGTGGCTCTCGATGAGGTACAGCACTTGGTCGACTATCGTCGCGACGGCGCATATGAGGCAGCAGATTGGATCAAGAGCCTGATGAACGAGACCAATATCACGTTCGTTCTGCTTGGTCTGAAGCGTACCGAAGGACTTCTGACTGCGAACGAGCAGCTGCGTCGCAGGTTCTCAGCCACAGTGGATTATGACCGATTCACTTTGTCCGCTAATTCCTCAATCCACTTCGTGATGCTTCTTCAGGCAATCCAGGGTGAACTGCCAGTTCAGACCTTGAGCTTCACTGAGCCAACAATGATTAAGCGTTTCCACCTGGCCACTTATGGCTTGATTGACTATCTGATGAAGATCCTGGATCGAGCCGTTTGGCTTGTGCACTACAGGGGCCTTGCTGGCATTGAGTTGCCAGTGCTAGCAGAGGCCTTTGAGGATGAGGTGTGGAGCAATGCTACAGGGGAGCGGAACCCCTTTAGTGCGAGCTTCAATTTCCAGCCACTGATTGGGAAGCAAGAGCCGTTCGCGAGGTTTGAGGAGGGCTAGTGCTAACGATGAGGGCTGGGTCTAGCCCAGCCCTACTTTTCTGATTTTTTGTTTCTGATTTCATGGATGTGCAGAAATGTTTGGTCTTCTAATCAACCCTCGACCTCATCATGACGAAAGTCTCTCAGGCTATTTGCAACGGCTTGCCCGGGCTAACGGACTCACCGGTATCGACGCGCTCAAAGCTTTCAAGCAGGCGGACGACTCTGATGTTAACGAGTGGATTCACCATGTTGATACACCGCGGAGTTGGTCTGAGGCAGCAGTCGAGCTGCGTTCACCCATAACCAGGCCTTTTAAAATTTGGTCAGTGCGCAGTACCAGGTTTTGCGCGCAGTGCCTGGTTGAGGGAGGCTATTGGAGGGAGGCTTGGGAAATCACTTTGGTCACCTCGTGTACTTCCCACCGAACCGAACTCTTAGACTGCTGCCCGCATTGCAGCGCGAAAACCTGTCGTAACTCGATGCTCGATAATAGATGCAAAGCATGCGGGTTGCCGCTTGGTGGCCATGGTCCTGAGGAATGCACACGGTTTGCTAGCGAACCGTGCCAGTGGTTGTCCTCGGCGTTGGAGAAAGCGTTCTACTCACCGCCTTTGTCGGATGCTGGCGGACTGTCAGGGCTACCCTTCAACGATCTGCATGAGCTCGCGGCGCGTTTCGCTGTCCGGCGCACACGAGCTCAAACATTGATGCAACTTAAAGTCCCGGATATGTCCTCGATGAGTGTCCCTAGGACGTTGGCAGATGCTGCAGGCAGGATACTCATGGAGTGGCCCACCGCATTCAGAAAGTTTCTCGGCGACCTCAAGCACAACCATTCCAGTTCCGGCGAGTGGAAGGTGACAAGCGCTTTTGGTCCCATCTACCGAGATATCCATCATAGCTTGAGTGCTCCTTGCTTCAGCTTTGTCCGAGACGAATTTGAGTCTTACTTACTTGACGAATGGGCGGCACCGTTGTCGAACCGGAATCGGTACCTCAGCCACCAGGGGTTATCGAGAGCCGCAGTGGTGAATCTTTGCCTGCGCGGGCTCATTGACCACCGGGAGGAAAAGAGAGGTTCGCGGTTACTTAGAGTCGTCCACCTTGGACAGCTTCAAGAGGTGTCTTATCACAGACACGCGGCGGTTACGTTGAACGGGGCTTCTAAGATACTAGGTCTCAGCATGACGCGCGTCCGCCAACTCCTCTCGGCCGGCCTTCTTGAATTCTTTGGAGACCACCAAGTGGGTCGCAGCCCATGGTTGGTGGCTAGAGATTCACTTGATGAGTTGATGCCGGATGTTGTCGATCTGGTAGCTGAATCGGGGCTGGTGACGATCAGTTTCATTGCCAAACACTATTTACCTGCAGGGGGAGGTCTCGTCGAATTACTTCAAGCAATCAAGTCCGGTGCCCTACAGGCCTATCGTAGCGATGAGGATGAGTCGGCGGCCTTGGGTCAGTTGTTAGTGAATTCAGCTGATCTCTCTCTGTGGATGGAGGAACGTTTTCGAGGAAGCGATTTGAAATTCTCCGGATTATCGGTTCCCCAAGCAGCAGTGATACTGGGGGTCAAGGAGGAAGTCGCCTACGCTTGCGTCCGTTTGGGACTGCTAAAAAGTAATCCTGCGAAAATTGGCCGGTGCACTCAGCACCGAGTCACTCCGAAGGCGATTGAAACGTTCAGGCAGAGGTACATCCTTGGCCCTGAGATTGCAGCTTACTTGGGAATGTCCCCTAGAGACTCACTCAGGCTTCTATGGGACATTAGGTTCAGACCTGTTGCCGGCCCGACAATGGTGAATGCTTCCTGTCGACAATACGTATGGTCGCGAAGCAAGAAATTGATTGACTACCTTGTGTGGAGGACCACTCACGGCAGTGACCCAGATGCCGCGCAGGCGTCTGTCCACGCCTAGCAACTCAGGCTGTGAGAAGGATGCCAATGGACCTATGTTGATAATCCTCAAGTCCCAGTTTGGGACTTGAGCATCGGTTTCTGTTGAAAAAATGCCAGTTTTTAATGCCGCTAGTAAAAATGGCTAAGACTGGATCTTCTCTATTAGGGAGGCGCATGCCTCACTATGTTTGTTGAGCCACACTTGGAATGCGCACTCAAGAATCAAGTATTCTTTGACGCCTGATCTTTTGGATAGCTCTACAAAGTAGTCATGATGATTAGTTCCGTTAACAGATTCTAGGCTGTCTTGGATTTTTCTCTTAAAGCGCTCAGGGAAGGCGTCAATAAATTCTGCTAGGGATGAACTTACAGCTTCAATTAAATCTTCTTCGGGCGCTTCTTTTCCAGGGAGGGTTAATGAGTATTTTTTTTCATCCTCATTAAATGTAATTCCTTTTTTATTAATATCGGCATCATAAATTAGGAGTATCTTGCTATCGCCCTTGTCGATGATGCGACTATATATTTCAGAAAGGTCAGACTCCCCATTCTTACAACAAAACACGATGGTGTCATGTTTCCATGCAGGAAGAAAATTATCAAGAATAGACTCTAAAACAAATTTCGCCTTAGCATCTTCAACGAGCAAGATTTTTTTTTGCTCGTGCGTTATGCCGATGTTGTTAAGAATCGATTTGTTCGCTCGTTCAATACTCAGCTTACCTCCACTCTTACTCACTGTGAATGAGTGATTGTATCCAATCGCATCTAGTATGTATGGAGAGTGGGTGGCAGTAATGACTTGAATGTTGTTTTTTTTCGAGCTTGCGGAGAACTCGATGAAAACATGTGAAAGTCTCGTTTGGGCAAGAGGACTGAGAAAGGTTTCAGGCTCGTCAATTAGAAAAACGTTGAAATCTTCAGTGGTTGCCATAATCCAAACGATAAGTATCGCGTAGATTTCTCCGTGAGAGAGATTGAGAGTGTCCCAGGTTACATCGTTCTTCTCAGCTAAAATGTACTGAAAGGTTGCTTCCTCGTTTGCATGCTGACCCTCTGTATTTTCTAAAGTCAAAATAGATATTTTTTTAAAATTCGAGTGAATTATATAATTGACTCTATCTATCAGAATTTGGGTGAAATCGAAGGGCTCGAACGCCTGAATCAGCTCGTCAAAGCTTCCTTGTGACTTAAGTTGAATTGTTTTTCTTATGCTCTGCGATACTAATTCAGCTGGACTAATATAAATCGATTTTGGGTCGAATTTGTGTATTTCGAATCCGTCTACTGTAGAGATTATCTCAGTGGTTTCTATGGACTTCAAAAGCCTAGTTTTTCCAGATCCATTCAGCCCGCAAAAGGTATTTATCAAGTGAAACTTTAGTTCTCTTCCATCGGATGTACATAAAGCACGCGTCGCGCCTTCATTGGGGTTCGCAAAGACTAATTTTCTTCGCATGTCACCTAGTGATGCCAATTTCATGCGATAGAACCCCAGTGATTGTTAATTAAAATATCGTATGCCTCGTCTGTTTGTAGTTCGCTTAGCTTGTAGCTCAACTCACTAATGGTTTCATGAATATCCTTGTTCATGGTACCTGGTAGAACTTGTGCGTTGAAAGCTGTGTAATATAAGAAGAATCTTCGGATGATTAAGGATTTTGAATCGTTGACGCTGGTGCTTAAGCGATAGGTATATTCTTTTAGGAGCCATGCATCCAAAACTGAAGAAGTGCTGAGTATTTGTTCTCTTAAAGAGAGTGCACTCTTGTATTTATTAAGGAATGCTTCTACTTCAACGTGAGTAAAACTGTGCGAGTGTTCAGATATAAATTCAATGATTGAAAATAAAGAAGGTTTGCTTAGTTTTAACTTACCTGTTCTATGGATTGCATTTATTAGTAGCTCCAATGACGTTGCAATTCTTGATTCGATGTCGTGGCTAAACGAAATATGTGACCGGTACCGATCAGTGATTTCCGCATCAGTCATTTTACGAGATAATGATTTTGTCTCTAGCGCTAACATTACTCGAACGATCACGTCGTGATACGAAAGGCGAGTATTAGAAAAGCCAATAGTGTCTCGACTATAATTTAGGTCCTCCATTAATAAAACAAGTTTCTTGACCTGCTCTCGAACTTTTCCGTAAAAAGTATTTCTTCTTTCGGCTGAAGTTAGTTTTACGCTTTGATTTAGTCGGAAAAATAATTCAAATGGTTCCGATTCGTTATAGTCGGTTATATCGAACATTCTGATTGAGTAATTTTGAAACCTTTTCTTTACTTGTTCGGGAAGATCTTTGTAGTAGAGGTTGTGTAAGCTCTCAATCTCGGTGCTAGATGGTTGGATAAGTCCATCGATTTTATATTTGTTGTTGTAAAAGTCCATGACTGAAGTTAGTCGTTGATGGCCGTCTAAAACAGCTTTGTCTAAACCGTTTTCACTAGATACCACAAAAACAGGTGGCATTTGCCAGTTTCTTAAAATTGTATCAATGAGCATCTGTTTTTTTGCGGTGTTCCAAACTTCGCCTCTTTGGAAGTCTGGCTCTAAATCAATCTCGTTTTCTTCTACTTGAGAAATTATGGTCCTAATTATTGGATCTTTTGACTCTAGCTTCATTTTAGTAGTAAACCTTTATATCACAACGATGAGGATGGCATTGTGCCTTGACCTTGTCGTCGAATGCTAGCCCCGTTCGATATCATTTGAAATCGATGTTGCCGTTAATGAGTACTGAGGGTATGTACAGTGCGAGTTCATCGCAGGCTGGGGGATGATTAAGCGGTACGAAAATTCTGATGCAGCTTGGGAGCTTGTTGACCTCTTGGAACGGCCTTCGCGCAGCGGTTGAACGTGAGTAAGTGACTGCTTGACGCTCAATATGCTGTAGATACTTTGATTACAGGCTCAGTCTTGCTTTTTCGTCGCCTCTTCGGACCATCTTATGACAGACGCACTGGTGGACGAGGAGCGGACATCTTGGGTGAAATGGAGATCACGGAGCGCTTGATGATCACTGGCGGCGAGCACTAGGATGATGCTCGGCCCACGCGGGCTAGTCGCTTGGCATTCATCACTGTGTCATCGCAAAGCTGGGCAAGGAGTTCCTATAAAACAGACGTTGCTCACTCACCTTCGTTATCGCGGGGTCAGCTCGACAGCTGGAAATAGTTCTCCCAGAGCTCCCAGGTTTGCAAAATACAGACCAAAATGGTTTCTACTCCTTGAGGTTGGGTCATGGATAAGAGTGAGCAAGATGCGTCGAAGTGGGTGTGTTCCGACTGTGTTCAAGAATCATATTTACAAAACATGATTCAGCAGCAACGCGCCGGCACTTGCTCTTACTGCAGTAAGCGTAAGGTTCCTAGGATGGATGTCTTGAGCCTGTCGGAATTGGTGGAGAAGGCTTTCGAGACGCACTTCGAGCGCACAGCTGATGAGCCGACTGCCTATGAGTATGCAATGCTGCGTGATAAAGAAAGTGAATACGACTGGGACCGAACAGGCGAGCCGGTTGTGGAGGTCATTGGCGAGATCTTGGAATGTGATGAAGAGATCGCCGAGGATGTGCAAAGCATCCTGAGCGAAAAGCACGATCGGTACAGTCCAGGAGATGGCTACGATGGTGAGTGTGAGTTTTCTTCCGAATCCCACTATGAGTTAAAAACGGCCTCGACTTCAGCGTGGGTAGAGCGCTGGAACCGCCTTGAGCACAGCCTCAAGCATGAAAGCAGGCTTTTCAATCAAGAGGTCCTAGAGCTATTTCAGTCCGTCTTCTCAGGCTTGGACACGGCTCGCTCCTTCTCACGAGATCTGGCAATCGTCAAAGCTGGTCCGGGTTGCGAGATCGATGGGTTGTACCGAGCGAGGGAGTTTCAATCTGCTGAATCTCTCCAGGATGCGCTCCAGCGACCTGTGGAGGCTTTGGGGCCTCCCCCAGGACGGACTGCTAGAGCAAACCGGATGAACTCATCAGGTGTCTCGGTGTTTTATGGTGCGAGAGAGGAAAAGTCAGCCCTTGCCGAGGTTCGTCCTGTCGTCGGCAGCAAAGTCGTCGTAGCAAAATTCGACATCGTCCGCAGCCTGCAGCTTCTGGACCTAAGAACCTTGGAGCGACTCAGATGCCATGGAAGCTATTTCGATCCTGACTACGGCGCAGAGCTGGAAAGGTACGGCTTTTTGCGCAGTTTAAGCCGCCGACTGGTATTGCCTGTGATGCCGAATGAGCAAGATCACGCATACCTAATCACTCAAGCTGTCGCTGATTATCTGTCGACAGTACAGGCGCCTTCCATCGATGGAATCATCTTCCCTTCAGTCCAGGATGGCGTAGGGGTAAACGTAGTGCTCTTCCATAAGGCTTCCCTCGTGGAAGCCTTGGACTTCCCGACAGATACTCGATTTTCTGCTGAGGTCGAAGACTTCGACTACGACACGGGAAGGTCGTATCCATCCTATTGGCTGCAGGTGGACAAGCCAGCTGAATCCGCCGCGACGTCATCGCGGGTGCTTCCTAATGTTTTTAAGTGGGATTGGGAAACCTATTACGCACGTAACCGTGAGCCTGCTCTTCGACTCGACCTCAAAGCGATTACCGTTCATGCGATCAAAGCCGTCGAGATTAAGGCGGAGGTTCAAGAGGTGCATGTCAGTTATGGCACCTACTCCAAAGATGAGGATGGTAGCTCACACCGTTTCTAGACCCTGTTGTCCAGACTAGCTAGAGCAACGAAGGAACCGGTAGTCGGAGCCATCTCCCAACCTCATTGCGCTCCTGGTGCCCTCCGGTATGGTTGGGAGGTGCCGAGCATAAGACTAAAGTGGTGGGAGTTATCCCCGCCGCCGCGCAATTGGTAGTGAGTTCGCCAGTGATTATGACTGCCCCCGAGGGCTGAGGCAGATCAGGGGCGGCTACCCTTACGGCAGTTTGAACCCTCCTCTGGCTTCAGCGAGAAGGATCTGCCGTACAGCTTCTCTGATCGGCCGTGCGATCAGACCGATTGAAGGACAGCTTCTGAGGGGGGACTGGGCTGATGGTTTGCGCGGATTGGTGATTGATCCTGCGGTAAAATCAGTCCGATGATCAGGGCAGACAGCGTGCATCCCCCTGGCAAACAGATTCTCTGAGAGTCGATGATCCACGCCGCTGATGGTGCTAGCTGGCATGGTATTCTCTCCGCTGTGGCTGCGGTAAACGGCAGGCATGAAAAAGCCGCCTTGGAGGGCGGCTAATTCGGCAGAAGCGATTTTTGGAGAAATCGTTCTGTTTAACAGTACTAAAGCGACTCGACGAGCTGAATATAGCGATGCTGACATGGTAAGTAAATGCTCCTACGGAACCCGTTCGGTTACTCAATTTTGAGTAACGAGCGTTTCAGATAGCTTAATCGCGTTTCACGACGTTTCACGAAGCATCATCCGAAATCTGCGCAGATCAGCGCAGAATCGCCAAAAACGAGTGTTATTAACGGTTTAGCCGTAAATTGGCCGCATGATGGCAGAATTTCTGTCCGCATACGGCGCTGTATTGGGTGTGTTGGGTTGGTATTACCGATATCGGTAAACTCTAATTACCGTTCGTCGGAAAAATGAGGCTTACCCTTAAGAAACAAACAATACCGCTATAGGTGGGTGAACCGATCAGTGGTAAAAGATGACGTGCGGTAGCTGTCTATCGCTGGCCCCTTCACCGTTTGAGAATTGGAAACTCTCTGCGGCCGGGAAAGTGGGACCACCAACGGAATTTCTGGGTACTAAAGCGACTCGACATTTCTTTAGTAACCGACCACCAAACCCGGAGAGGTGGTCGGGCCTAGGGCTCCTCCAAACCAAGGACCCTCCCCTATGGGATTGCCCCTTTCTATGCGCCAACTTTGGCGTGGTTTGAGAGCTATCACCGGCATCTACAGCGCCGGTCGCCTGTTCAGTGGAGTGCTGGACATGCTGGATCGCCTTGAGCATTAAGCTTCAGACCCCGCCTTTTGGCGGGGTTTTTATTTGGGTCGCCACTACTATACGACTATCCGACGCTTAGAAATGGACCAAGCTGAGTCTTCCAGGGGCTACTGACAGATGGCGTGAAGCCAAGAATAAATCTCTTATCGATGGTGGTTCTACTGAGGTCGCTCAGACTTTCGGATGATGGAGCTCGTGAGCAGGCATCAAGATGCTTAGCATCCTCACTATCTTGATTGTAAAATCAAAGGCCATCATCTTGGATGAATCTCATGTCCCGTCTCGCAGAATTCCGCTTGCTCGAACAACAGCTCGCAACCCAGCTGGCTGAGCTGGAAGCGCTGAAAAATGACTCTGCTCTGAAGCAGGAAATGGAGTTCGAAACGAAGCTCCGAAGCCTACTCAACGAATACGGCTACGGCCTGCGTCAGGTGATCCAGATCCTCGATCCGCAGCCTTTGGCCTCTGCAGCTTTTGCTCCAAAGGCCACTCGGAAAGCACGTGAGGTGAAGATCTACAAGAACCCACACAGCGGGGAGATCGTTGAGACCAAAGGCGGCAATCAGCGCACGCTAAAGGCCTGGAAAATCGAATATGGCTCTGAGGTAGTTGAGTCCTGGCTGACCAACTGATCCCACCGACGCCGATGCCAATTGATCGGTCCCGATGCGGATGATAATGTGGCTCTAAGAATAGCCCCCACGCCTCCGGCAGGTCCCTGACCTGCACTGCGCACCAGGGGGTTAATTGTTTCTGGACCCCACAGACTCCTTACGGGGTAATCCCATGCTTCTGGCAAGGCTTTTCACCTCTGGGTGACCGACTAAGAGGCAGATAGGCCTTCCTGATACCGAACTTCGCTGGGTACGATCAATAAACCTTCTATTGATACGGTTTTGGCAAAGATGGATGTGTACAAGCTCCGCATTGAAGACACTGAAAGCAAAACCATCGACAAGGATCGGTTCGAGGCTGAGACCTTCCGCAGGGAGCCGTGGTATCAGCCCGGAAGCGCGGGTAAGCTGGCTCAGTTCGCGGTGTGCCCGGCATGCGACAACCCTGTCCAGCTGGTTGGGCTGTATGAGTTACCCCCAAACGTAAAAAATCCCTTCGGAAAGCACGCGACGAAGAGCATTCGCGGTATCGCTCCATTTGATGGAGAGGCCCGTAACGATTGCCCGTACTTCCAGCCCCGTCAGCACAAGAAGACCGACCGAAAAACCGGGTTTGACGGCGTACCGCGGAAAATTCTCAGGCTTTTGATAGAACAATTTGACCGCGTGGTTTACATCCTGGAGAAGGAGATCCAGGTGGTGCTGTCGGAGAAAGTATTGCGAGGCATGCTGCAGCGTTACAAAGGGGAGCGCGGCTACCTCTATACCGGTGCGACGCTACGCAACGTGCCATGGATCTTCGCCTATATGTCGGACGCCACTCGGCTGTTTGGCCAGAAGATAGGTGGAAATGCTGAGCTTGTGGAAGCGATAGAGTCTCAAGTGCCAGGGGCGGAAATCAGCACCAAAGGCCGGCTGGAGGCGAAGAGCCTTCCTGGGATGAAGGGCCCCTACTTCGACCTCAAGATGAGTTTCATACGCCACCGGATCTCTAAGGATAACGAGGAGTCCGGCCTGGTTGAGAGCATGGAGTTTGTAGTGTCCCAGCTTCGCAAAGGCGAGCCTGAGCACATCCACAAGGAGGTGCTCAAATTCGATCCGGTCTGGTTCGAGAGCCTCATCCGAATGCCCGTTGATCATCCCTATCGCAGGATGGACCGAGTGGATATGGCCCGTGAAGAGCTAGGCGATTTGCTGGAGTCGAACGCGTAGAGGTAAGCATCGTGTAAACCTATTTTTTACCTGTTAACTACAGTGGTTAACAAGTAAAAAAACTAGTTTACAGGGACAGCGCTCGGCAGCTGTCAGGAACTGCTGCCAAGCGATGCCGCTCTACCACTATCAGCTACCAGCTGGCGCTTGGACGACCGTTAGCTGAACCCTGGAGGGCCGCTTAGCCCCCACGTGTACGGTATTTCGAGCAGTCCTTTTTTTGTTCGCGCAGCCTTCCGGCTCACCGCTGTTGGGGTTAACGTCGAACCTTGAGATTGCTGCCGGCAATCTCAAGGCGCAATCTGTGACCGCGCTTGAACAGGTTGCAGGTTGCAAACGGTTCGATCTGTATCTTGAAACATTCCCCAGGTACCGTCGGCTTCGGATCGTTCCAGCTGTCCCGGTACCCGGTCACAGACTCCTTTGCATCCCGAGTTATTGACAGTCCACATGACGCTGATGCCTGCGCGCTGAAGCACCTCAAGTAGCCCTTCTCGGCTCTTGGCTAAGCCGTCCTTGTACTCATCCTTGCCGACGTCCAGAAACATGCATTGCAGCGAAACCGCAGTGGCGGTGCCGCAAGATCTCACATTCGAGAAGCTGATGACGTTGCGTTTTTCCAGCTCCGGGTTCGCCCCGCTGCACAGTGATGGCAACGTCCTGCACATCGGTGCTCAGTACGCTTACCGCGACCTCAAAAACAGCGCGGTCGAAACCCGGATTCGTTCTCGTCTGGGCGTTCGCGGCATAGATACCAATGGCGGCGGCAATGCCGGCACCAATGGCAATCGCATGGGCGACGACAGCGGCAATGCCATCGTGACCCGCCTGCAATACGTCTTCTGATCACTCCCATCAGTCTGACGTGAGAAAGCCGGAAGCGCTCAATGTGCTTCCGACTTTCCTGTTTTCTGACGTGATCAAGCTTGGAGCGTGCTCCTCCTACCTGCTCTCGCTCACCTGGTGACCTCTCTTGCCAAAACTCGGCGAATCTGTTTTGATTGCCGCGTCAGGTTTTGCATGGTGGCCGTGCAAGCAAACCAAACCTGACTCCTACTCATGATTGAACCTGATTCGACGTCCTGCTTCGCGTCTAACGGCCCTACAAGCGCAGCTACCCCAACGTCGCTCATTAGGGGATAGTCATGTCTGCAAAAAAGCTGCTTCAACCTCTCGCTGCTCAGCTGCACGCCTCTTTCTCGGCTACTGGCCGTCCGTACTCTCATCAGCACATCCACCAGCTGTTACACGCGGCCATCGGCTCCGTTGCACCGCAAGTTGCCACCCAAGACAAGCTGCCAATCCAAGTCTGTCGTGACAACGAGACACGGCAGTACAACCTCTACGCGGCGGTTGAGCGGGCGAAAACGTGCTTAGGATTGACCGATCTTCAAGCAGTCGGTGTGGCTGAAGAAGTCATCGAGGTGCTACGAACCGCGGGAATCGGCGTGAACCAGGTTCGCCTGCTCCTTGACCCCTCCTTCACCTCGAAGACTCGCAAAAAGGCCTTCAAGGCCCTCTGCAAGAATCTGGATCTGAACGAGCTAGGCGATCGCTTCGTCCCCAAGACTGCCACATTGGCCATCGCCGCTGGTATTGCGCCGCCTCCCAAAATGTCGTGGAAGGATCGCTTCGCCCTGGCTGCAAATTCCCCTATGCGGGGGCCAAGCGAGCTCATCAGCATGGTCAACCGAGATGAGTGTTATCTGTGGGTATTCCCACCGACTGACCATCATGCGACGGCTCCAGCGACGCATGACCGTTTCTTTGGTGAACAGACCCATCCGAGCGCAGAAATGGGCATGGGGTTCAGCATCATCGATTCCGGCTGGACCCGCCCTAAGTACCCGCTCTCCAAGCAGTCACAAGAGACCTTCATCCAGTATTCGCTTTCTGCGCCGATGTGGTCCTGGCGCGCACAAAGTGATACCTGGCGACTTGGAAACATCCTGCGCTCCAGGATCCTTGACGGGGCTCCTTGGCACAACGAGCCTTTGAGCGACGTGCTGCCGAGCGGCCTTAAATCTCTGCCCCGGATCTATGGGTGCGAAACCTGCCGAACGCTATTCATTGAGAATCACAGCGACTATCCGGATGTACCCACT
Source organism: Pseudomonas sp. SMN11 (assembly GCF_052041945.1). Classification (NCBI taxonomy): domain Bacteria; kingdom Pseudomonadati; phylum Pseudomonadota; class Gammaproteobacteria; order Pseudomonadales; family Pseudomonadaceae; genus Pseudomonas; species Pseudomonas sp. SMN11. Next base: position 183,888 of record NZ_JBKGGW010000006.1, read on the forward strand.
CAATGCCAATGCGGTGAGGCGAGCAGCACGGGTGACCAAAACGAGTCACCTGCTCTCAATAGCTGATTTTCCTTATGGTGGCGGGCTGTGCCCTCCGTTAGGGATTGGCTATGGGAGCGGGATTCGCTCACCCCAAACCTGAAGGCACCGCCACCTAACCGAGCGATATGAGCTGAATGCTTACGGAGTAGATATGCAGAACAGTACCAACAAACAAGACACCCTGGCGGCGATCAATGCACTTGTGGAGATTGCGTATGATCAGGGATTTGCGAACGGACATGGGGTCGGCAATCAAGTCGGTTTCGTAGCCGGTGTCATGAGCCTCAAAGCTGCGTTGGCCTGCGGCTTACGGCACGGCTCACCTGAGTGTGGAAAGGCCCTTGAAAGCCTCAAGCGAATCGGGATCGACGAGTGAGAGAAAAGTACGGGTCGTGCGCTGATCGCGCACGACCGTACTTCTACTTCAGGTCATTTCCCTGCTTAGCTTCATGATTGAAGCTCAGGGGTCAGGTGCTTCTGCGGTAGGCCAACAACCGCAAGGCGTTGAAGACGACCAGCAGTGTGGAGCCCTCATGGATCGCAACAGCGGCACCAATGCTCAAGCCCATGATGGTAGACGGAACCAAAATGGCCACAATCCCCAGGCTGACGAACAGGTTCTGGCGGATGATCGATCGCGTGTGACGGCTCAGCCCCACCGCAAATGGGAGTTGCCTGAAGTCGTCAGCCATAACCGCGATATCAGCGGTTTCTAGGGCGACATCTGATCCGGCAGCCCCCATTGCGATGCCAACGCTCGAATTGGCGATGGCAGGGGCGTCATTCACGCCGTCACCCACCATGGCCACCTTGGCGCTAAGGCGTAGGTTCTTGATAGCCTTGACCTTGTCTTCCGACATCAGGTCTCAACGGTTCTGAATTGCGCAGGAGATCTCATGTCCTTCCCTGGCTGGGTAGCTTGCTGAGAAATTTTCATCTACCTGCGTGGCAAAGATGCGGCCACCCCGTCGCCGTCAGAGCCCTGGAGGACTGGATGCTGTCAGTAACTCATCGAGTGACGGAACCTTAGCGTTAGCACTGAGGACGAGTGTCCTAGATCGGAGTATGGATATATCAAAGAAAGACTCGCACTCGACTTTTCCGTTTACTTCTCTCCAATGAGTGACTTCTGGTATCAGCTCATTAGGCTCCGGATGTCGTGCCATAGGGTTATGGAAGACCTCAACTTCAGCAGACCACGGCTCGTAGCCATACTGCGGCCAGAGCTGACCGTAGTCGCTGGACGCTACGTCCAACAAAAATGGGATACCTCGTGATGCACCTGGAGAACGGTCGAAAATCTCACCAAACCGCAAGTATCGGTACCCGCCTAGATGAGCTCCACCTGAGATAGGCACTCGGCTGAGCTTTGGTACTGTGCAGGCATTGGTGAAAATGACCGCTGAAAGATGGGCATTTTCCCTTAGCGTAAATAGGCCGTTGGGGCGCCCTGATAGCAGAGATGTCTCTTCCTGCACAGTTATCAGGTGCGTTCCACTATGCGCTGATGAGTGAACTGAAAATCCATAGAGGTAGCTGATGAGCGACTCCCTGCTCCACAGCATTGAACTGGGCTCATGGAAATCGGCTAAGGCCAGAATGTTCGGCTGACCCTCCACGTGCGGTAGGGCTTCGTAACGCTTGTCCAATTTGTTTTGGATGGTCTTCGCAAACCTTTCTGCAGCAGATCCTAAGAAGCGCTCGCGTTGGTCAGCGGGTGGGAGGACAGGCGAGGCGCCAAAATGCTCATACCGTTCTTCCGGGTTGGCTGTCACTGCTTCAACCCAGGCTTCACCTCCCAGCCTATTCTCGATGTGAAAATCGGGTGATTCTTTAGGTTGGGTGACCAAGAGTCCCTGTTCGCGAAAAATCGCTAACAGGTGAGCCTCCCAAAGGCAGGTGTGAAAATTCGCAGTCTGGCAATCGGGGACCCAATTTCTGTCTGGGGACGGCAGTGCAAGATACAGCTGATTCAGCACCCAGGCACCAATGCGTCGGCTGGGATCAAATAGTGATTTGAACACCTTGCTTGGTGTGCCCTTTCCCATTCTACTTAGAGGAGCACGTCGTCGTTCGCCTGAAGGGAGTGGAAGCGGATGGGCTGGGGTATCGAGAAAGAGCCTGATTGAATTGCGGGCTTCGGACTCACCAGCGAGAGATTCACTGCGCCTGAGGGAGACCCATACGCTATCGACACGACGCCGTAAGGTGATTATTCCGAAGCAGCCAGAATGGACATTTCGGGTTAGAGCTGCACAAGAAATTCCGTCCTCACTGAGCCATGCGCCAACTGGCGGGTTATCGCCAAACCCCAATCCCCGCGGAAGCGACAATGCGATTACATCGAACATCGGCGCACCGATTTCTTTCATTCTCTGATCTCGGTAGCAGTCAGAATACATTCCATCAATGACTATCATTCGAATCCCAACGTATAGGCATCACCGGCGTATCCGCCAGATGTCATTTCTGTAGGGGCCTACTGGAGGGGAGGGTTTCGTTCGACCAGGACATCTCGGTTGGTGAAGATGGTCTCAATGGTTGCAGGCTCGGCCGCCACATTAGTCTTGGGTTGATCTCTTCTAGGGCCAGTTCGAGCCGGTAGTCTTGGAAATACTCATAGAGCTTTTCAAAGCTCTCAGAAATCGGTTCACCACCATTTTCGCGAACAGGATATGGATGATCGCTGCGAGTGGCAGGGAGATGTCGAGGTCCTTCTCTTCAGCATCTGAATCCGAGTTTAGGGCTTTGAAATATCTCTCCAGATGGTCCTGAAGCTCCCCAAGCCAGAACTGCAATAGGTTTCTGAGTAGGGAGCTTTCAGGCCCGGTCAGGAGGACTTCATCTCTAAATCGTGCCAGGAGATTAGGGGGGGCATGGACGACCTCGTGATTAGATTTGAGGGCAACTGGTCAGCATAGTCGACCTCAAAATGACCACCATGCCGACGCATCACTCTGATGCTCCTGAGCATCGATCGAGCTCTCATTGAGGCGATCTCCCTACCCCAAATCAGGACACCGCTCATAGGATTAGAGTCGTCTCCCTTGCCTCTAACTGCTACCATGGTGGCATAACGTAATCCTGCTTTGACGAGCAGGATGCGAGTCATTGATTCCCTCCTATCCTGAGCACCGCGTCGTCGCAATAGCCACGGATTGGGCATTTTTTGCAGAGATCAGGTAACAGAAATGGCCAGCGCCGAACAGCTCAAAGCGCTCGTGAAATCTCACATCGAACGGGATGACAGTCAGTTCTATTCCGTAGCGATGCAGGTTGCCGCACGCGAAGCTAAATCGGGCCATGGCAAGCTCGCGACCGATCTGCGCGACATGATCGATGCTGCTAAAAGCAGCGTGAGTCTTGAAGGTCGACGCAATAGTCCCACTCCCCTTGCCAAGCCTCGCGGCGAAATGGCGGGCTTGCTGAGCGTTACCTATCCAAAAGATCGTTTCGTTGAGATGGTTCTCGACGAAGCAGCATCAGCTCAGTTGCAACGAGTGCTGAAAGAGCAACGAATGTTTTCTCGTCTACGAGAGCATGGGCTTTCTCCTCGCAGGAAGGTGCTGTTAGTAGGCCCCCCAGGAACGGGTAAATCCATGACTGCATCCGCTCTTGCTGGTGAGCTCGGGGTACCGCTCTTTCTTGTCCGTTTGGACACGCTTATTACCAAGTTTATGGGTGAAACTGCGGCGAAGCTGAGGCAGGTTTTTGATGCCATAGCTGAAGTCCGTGGTGTCTATTTTTTTGATGAGTTCGACGCAATTGGTTCCCAGCGTGGAATGCCAAACGATGTTGGCGAGATACGCCGGGTACTAAATAGCTTTTTGATGATGATCGAAGAAGACCAGTCAAATAGCCTAATCATTGCCGCGACTAATCACCCCGAGATCCTTGACTACGCCTTATTTCGTCGTTTCGATGACGTCATCGAGTATCACTTACCGACTGCTGAACAAGCATCGAGTCTTATTCGTTCGCGGCTTGGACATTTCGCGCCTAAGCCTTTTTCATCCAAGGCCATTGGGGAAAAGGCTGCTGGTTTGAGCTATGCCGAAATCCGGCGGGCGGTGGATGACGCTATCAAAGATGCCGTTATGCACGATGAAGAACGCGTCAAAGGACAGACGCTGGGCAAGGCATTGATGGACCGCCAACTGCTCAGCCAGAAATTGGCAAAACAACGTAGCAGCGAGCCATGCCGGACAAAAGAAACGCAAAGCGTGAACACTTAATACTGCCAAAAAATTCTAAGCCGAAAGACTTCACTGCGCATGCCCCTAAGGGAGGGGTAAAACCGCAGATCCCAGATTTGCCAAGGCACCAGCATGGTGCGTCACTTCAGCATCAACTGCACGCATTGAAGCCAATGGCCGAAGCAGCTAAGAACTTTCAACAGGGGATAGATGTTGAAAGCGGCTTGGGCTTGCAAATCCAGTTCATCGGTCAACCCGATGTGGAAATGGCATTCCAGAGCCTTGGTGATGAGCGCAAGAAAATCGAACTCCTCAGCGTACGCCAAGAGGGAGACCAGACCATTGCCAACGTCTTCGTCCCCGATGGCAAGCTCGATCACTTTGAGAAGATCGTTACGGAGTACCTTCAGGAAAAGAAGGACAAGAACGGTAATGCCCGAGACCACCGTAACCTAATCAACACGATCGAATCGATTCGCAACGCCGAGCTGGAAGCGTTATGGACAGACGATCCAGATTTGCTGCCGAACGACAAATCAAAAGAGTTTTGGTGGGAGGTGTGGCTTCCGGTACGAGGTGCGCGCCAGGCCGTTATTAGCGACTTCACCAAGATCGTCGAAGGTAGTGGATGCGTAGTCAGCGAAGCGCGAGCTGATTTTCCCGAACGAACTGTGGTGCTGATGAAAGGTTCTCAGCGCCAATTTTCGCAATCGGTGATGGGGCTCAATTGTGTCGCAGAGCTTCGTCGAGCCAAAGAAACCGCGGACAGCTTCGATGACTTGGCCAATGAAGAGCAAATCGAATGGCTGGATGAATTGGTTGCGAGAACAGATTTCCCAGCGGTCAATCATCGCGCTCCCAGGATTTGTTTGCTGGATTCTGGGGTCAATCGCGCCCACCCCTTGCTCAGTCCACTGATGGAGGATGAGGATACTCACACCGTCAATCCTCTTTGGGGTAAGCACGATGACGAGAACCACGGCACCGGTATGGCAGCCCTTGCAGCCTATGGCGATCTTACCGACTGCTTATCATCACTTGAACGTGTGAGCATTCAACATCGGCTTGAGTCGGTTAAGCTTCTTCCAAGCCATGGGGCGAACGAGGGGAACGCACTGCTTCATGCATCGTTGTTTGCTGAAGGGGTGGCGCGACCAGAAATTAGCCACGCGGATCGATCCAGGGTCTTTAATTCAGCAGTTAGCGCCGAGGACTACCGTGACCGAGGTCGCCCATCCTCCTGGTCTTCAAAGCTGGATAGTCTGGCTGCGGATGCCGACAACGAAGGTGAGTTCCCCAGGTTGTTTATCCAATCGGCCGGGAACATTCGAGACAATAACGCGTGGATGCTTTACCCCGCGAGCTTGAGCACCAACTTGATCCATGATCCGGGGCAGGCTTGGAACGCTCTGACAGTGGGTGCCTGTACCCGCAAAACGGACACGAGACCCACGGCCTATGATCCAATAGCGCAAGAAGGTGGGCTCAGCCCCTTCACCACAACCTCTGCTACCTGGGACAGTGCCTGGCCATTGAAACCAGACGTGGTTTTTGAGGGGGGCAATGCTGCCAAGGACCGGTATGGCGCCGCAGGGATGGCGAGCCTTAATCTGCTCACCGCCAAGAATGAGTTCGAGGCAAGACGATTCTGTACCTTTAACGCTACGAGCGCGGCGTCGGCATTGTGCTCTCGTATGGCGGCCCAAATTCTGGTTCAGTATCCGGCCTTACGTCCAGAGACAGTCCGCGCCCTGATTGTTCACTCAGCAGAATGGTCGGAAGCTATGCGTGACGCTTATCTTCCTGCTCGCCCAGTGAAATCGGACTACGTAAACCTCATTCGACATGCCGGCTGGGGAGAACCGAGTCTTGAGCGCGCTCTTTGGAGTGCGGGCAACTCTCTCACCTTGGTGGTGGAGGACCAGCTCTACCCTTATAAGAAAGGCAAGGGGAAGATCGATACGAAGGAAATGAACCTCCACAACATCCCTTGGCCAAAGGATGAGCTTGAAGCTCTGCAAGGTGCAGAGGTGGAGATGAAGGTCACCCTTTCGTACTTTGTCGAGCCGAATCCCTCTGCTCGTGGCTCCGCGTCCAAATATCACTATCCATCGCACCGCCTACGATTCGATGTTAAGCGGCCCTTGGAAGGGCCTGATGATTTTGTGGGGCGCGTAAATGCGGCGGCTGAGCAGGTGAATGAAGGCATGGCACCGAAGGATCCAGATTGGCTTCTCGGGGGGCAATACAGGCACAAAGGGTCCATTCACCAAGACATTTGGAAAGGCACTGCTGCTGATCTCGCAAGCCGTGGCTTGCTGGCTGTGTTTCCTGGAATGGGTTGGTGGAGAACCCGGCCTAATCTCAACCGATACGCGCTCCCTGCTCGTTACAGCCTGATCATTTCTATCAAAACCCCGGAGAGTGATGTGGATTTGTATACCGCGGTCGAAAACAAGCTAGCTATCCTAGTGTGACAATCGTTGAAACGGCCCACCCATTCCGTCTCTGGATGGAGATACGTTCAAGTTTTCTGAGAGAACGGTAGGCGATTCTCGACTTTTTTGTGATTTTCATAGGGTTGATTCACAGAGGAAGTGACGGTTGCTCCCAGCTCTCTGAGCATCCAATGTCACCTTTTTTGTGATCCCACACGCCCCCAGCACAACACGCGATGTTCCACGTGGAACCCATGTTTTCTGAGAACCCTGAGCATTAAGTTCGGCAGAAACAAGAAAGCCCGCTGATGCGGGCTTTTTTGTGGCTGTCGGAATCAATAACCGGAGAGGACGCTGACGACCACGCCAGTTGCAATCGCCACCAGCACGTAGTCACCGTTCACGTACAACCAGCGGTGATCGCGTGGTGGTGCGTACAGATGTCGCGCGCGCCAGTCGGTCACCCAGTAGCGGTCGGCTCGATAACGCGGTTCCACCACATAGCCTCGATGCCACTGCTGGTGTGGCATCGGCATGCCCGCTTCGGGGCGGAAGTTCGGGTTGTGGTAGGCCGGGTAGCGACCGTTGTCATGGCGATCATGTCGCTCGGGTTGGCCGTGTGGCGGGTGGCCCTGATGGGATGGGCCATCGTCGTAGCGGCCCGGGCCCGGTTGAGCAAAGCTGGCCAGGGGGGTGCTCAGCACAAGCGCGGCGCAGAGTACGGTTAGGGCTTTCTTCATTTATGGATCCTCTGCCTGTTAACGCCCGGCAGGTAATACGGGCTGCCTGGTGCGGTTAACTGATCAGACCACAGACTTTTCCACATAATGTAAGGGCAGAGGTAAAGGTCAGGTAAAGGTTGGTGGGCTACTACAAACCCAACGCTTTCAAGCGGCGATACAACGTTCGCTCACTCAGGCCAAGGTGGCGAGCCAGCTCGCTGCGTGACCCTTGAAACTGCTCCAGTGCTTGCGCGAGATCACCGAGGTCGTTTCGTCCTCTGCTCACGCCGGATGGCTTTTGTGGCCCAACATCTTCCGGCAGATGCTCAGGCCGGATCAGCCCGTCATCGGCAAACAGCCGAGCCCTTTCCAGGATGTTGCGCAACTCGCGAATGTTCCCGGGGAAGGCATGCAGCGTGAGTTGCTTCAGCGCTTCCTCGGTCAGACTGGGTGTCGGTTTGCCTGCCATGCGCTGAAGCAGGCTCTCGGCCAGCAATGGCAAATCCTCCACACGCTCGCGCAAAGCCGGCAGGCGTATCGGGAAGCCACTGATGCGGTAATACAGATCTTCACGGAAAGTACCCTCTGCCACCATCGTCTTCAGCGGTTTATGGGTTGCCGATACCAGGCGGAAATCCGAATGCACGGTACGCAGGCTACCAACCGGGCGGAAGCTACCGGATTCGATCAGGCGCAGCAGTTTGACCTGCATTGCCAAAGGCACCTCGCCGATTTCATCGAGGAACAACGTGCCACCATGAGCTGCTTCAGCCAAACCGATCTTGCGCTGGTTGGCGCCGGTGAAAGCGCCTTTCTCGTAGCCGAACAGCTCGCTCTCGAACAGCGACTCGGTCAGGCCAGTGCAGTCGACGACGACCAGCGGCCCATTAGCCCGTGGGCTGCCGATGTGAATAGCGCGGGCGAAAAGCTCCTTGCCGGTACCCGACTCGCCCTGAAGCAGTACAGGGATTTGTGCGGGTGCTGCACGTTGAAGGCTGGCTAACGCGCTCTTGAAAGCAGGTGCTCGCCCGACCAACCCTTGTTCTTGAGGTTGCGCGGAGGCCAGGGTGATACTGGTAAGGCGCTCGACGAAGGCCACCACCCTGCCCTGCTCATCTAGGATCGGCCGCAGCTCGACATCCACATGCTCAGGGCCTCGCGGTGTGTGATGAATGTGCAGCACACGCTCCGGCACTTTGCTGTCCCACGCCTTGCGCATCGGGCAGTGCTCACCGGCCTGGTCACAGGGGACTGCGTAGTGATGCGACACACGATGGCACTTCTCACCCAGAGGGGCCTGCTCGTGTCGACCGAACTGCCGGCGATAAGCCGCGTTGGCCGCGAGGATGTTGTAGTCGGTGTCCAGCACAATGGTAGGCAGGGCATCGTGCTCAAGGTAGGAAACCAGAGCTAGTATGAGTGGTTGAGATTCAGGCATGTCGACACCGATTGGATAACCTGGCGCAGGGTAACAAGGACTGCCAAACACTGCCATTGGCTGTCAGTCGACTGCCATTAGCGCTGCCACTTTCGGCATTTACTTAAATTTGGTGCCGGTTTTGCTGCTCCTCGTGTCTGAAAGTGCCTGGCATGCATCTTGATAAATCTCCATCCACTGCCTACGCCTGTACAAGGCGAGGCAGAAAATTTGGAGAACGTGATGATCATCGGCAACAACCTTCACGTGGACGCCTTCTATGACAAGGCGACCTCGACCATCAGCTACCTGGTGATGGATCGTGAAACCCTTCAGTGCGCATTGATCGACAGCGTGCTGGACTACGACCCCAAGTCCGGGCGCACCAGCACTGCTTCGGCGGATCGCCTGATCGAGCGCGTGGCTGAACTGAACGCCAAGGTGCAGTGGGTGCTGGAAACCCACGTGCACGCCGACCACCTCTCGGCGGCGGCTTATCTGAAGGGCAAGCTCGGCGGCCATACCGCCATCGGTGCGCACATTACTCAGGTGCAGAAAGTCTTCGGCACTCTGTTCAACGCCGAGCCTGGCTTCGCGCGCGATGGCAGCCAGTTCGATGTGCTGTTCGAAGACGAGGAAGGCTTCAGCATCGGCAACTTGCATGCTCGTGCCCTGCATACCCCCGGTCATACGCCGGCCTGCATCAGCTACATGGTTGTGGATGCTGGCGAGACGGCGGTGTTCGTCGGCGATACCTTGTTCATGCCTGATTACGGCACCGCTCGCTGCGACTTCCCCGGCGCTGATGCGCGGACGCTATACCGCTCGATCCGCCGATTGCTGGCATTCCCCGACCAGACCCAATTGTTCATGTGCCACGACTACCTGCCAGGCGGGCGCGAGATGCAGTACGTCACCACGGTTGCCGAGCAGCGCGTCAGCAATGTCCACATCCACCAAGGTATCGACGAGGAAAGCTTCGTGGCCATGCGCGAAGCCCGCGACAAGACCCTCGACATGCCCGTGCTTATCCTGCCATCGGTGCAGGTGAACATGCGCAGCGGCCAGCTCCCCGAGCCTGAAGAAAACGGCGTGAGCTACCTGAAGATCCCGCTAAACAAGCTTTGACCGCCTTGCCCCATTACCAGAAATTCCAGGATTGACTGCCATGCCTGCCAATGCCGACCACCACAAGGTGGTCATCGTCGGTGCCGGTGCCGCCGGTATCGCCACTGCTTCCAGCCTGATCGCCCGTGACCCGTCACTGGACATCGCCCTGATCGACCCTGCCGACGTGCACTACTATCAGCCAGGCTGGACCATGGTCGGCGCCGGCGTCTTCAGTGCGCCGAGCACCGCCCGCACCATGGCCTCGGCCATCACGCGTGGCGTACGCTGGATCAAGGCGCGCGTCCAGGGCTTCGACCCATCTGCCCAACTGGTCACTCTGGAGGGAGGCCGCGCCATCAGTTATGAACAGTTGGTAGTCTGCCCCGGCCTCAAGCTCGACTGGGACGCAATCGACGGGCTCAGCGAAACCCTTGGCCGCAACGGTGTCACCTCCAACTACCGCTATGACCTCGCACCTTACACTTGGGAGTTGGTGCAAAAGCTCAAGCAAGGGCGTGCCCTGTTCACCCAGCCGCCGATGCCGATCAAGTGCGCTGGCGCGCCGCAAAAGGCACTGTACCTGTCCTGTGACCATTGGCTGCGCAGTGGCCGGCTGGGTGATGTGAAAGCCAGTTTCTTCAATGCCGGTACCGTGCTGTTCGGCGTTCCCGATTATGTGCCAGCCTTGATGGCCTACATCGACAAGTACGGCGTGAACCTCAATTACAGCCATCGCCTGGTGGCCGTAGACGGGCCCAACCAGCGTGCCACCTTCGTTCGTACGCTGCCCGACGGCAGTAGTGAAACCCGTACCGAAGCCTTCGACATGCTGCACGTGGTGCCGCCGCAGGTTGCCCCGGACTTCATCCGCCAGAGCCCCTTGGCCGATGCAGCCGGCTGGGTCGACGTCGACCCGCATACCTTGCGCCACCGTCAATTCGGAAACGTCCACGCCCTGGGCGATGTGGCCAACACCAGCAATGCCAAGACTGCTGCGGCTGCGCGCAAGCAGGCGCCAGTGGTCGCCAACAATGTGCTTGTAGCGCTGGGCCGCCTCCCTACCCTGGCCCAATACGACGGCTATGGTTCCTGCCCACTGACCGTCGAGCGCGGCAAGATCGTCCTGGCCGAGTTCACCTATGGCGGCAAGGTCGCACCGAGCTTCCCTCGCTGGCTGCTCGATGGGCGCCAGCCGACACGCCTGGCCTGGCTGCTCAAGGCACGGGTGCTGCCGCCGTTGTACTGGCAAGGGATGCTCAAAGGCCGTGAGTGGCTGGCGCGCCCGCGACCGCTGGAAACCGAGGTCGCACAGTGATCGAACACCAACTGTTGGGCGCTGGACTGGGCGCGATCATCGGTGCAGTGCTGGCGCTGACCGGCGCTGGTGGTGGCATCCTGGCGGTGCCACTGCTGGTGTTCGGGTTGGGCCTGTCTATGGTCGAAGCGGCCCCCATCGGGCTGCTCGCCGTGGGGCTTGCTGCGGCGGTGGGGGCGGTACTCGGCTTGCGTGAAGGGCTGGTGCGTTATCGCGCTGCCCTCTTCATCGCCTTGATCGGCATTGCGGCGGCGCCGTTCGGCCTGATGCTGGCCCACCGCTTGCCCAATACGCCCTTGGCGCTGGTGTTCGCTGCCGTGCTGATCTACGCCTGCCTGCGCATCTGGCGCAAGGCGGCCAAAGAGCTGCGCGGCGAAGGCAGCGAAGCCCATCGCTACATCGAGCCCTGCGTGCTGAACCCATTGCAGGGGCGCTTGCGTTGGACGTTACCTTGCGCGCGCGCCCTGGCGTTTACCGGCGCCATGTCCGGCTTGCTCTCCGGCCTGCTGGGGGTCGGCGGCGGCTTTGTGATCATCCCCGCCTTGAACCGCTACACCAACCTGCGCATGAAGAGCATCGTCTCGACCTCCCTGGCCGTCATCGCGCTGGTTTCCACGGGGAGCGTGGTCAGCGCCAGCCTGGCCGGGGTGATGCACTGGCGGATCGCCGCACCCTTTGCCATCGGTGCGGTGATCGGCCTGTTACTGGCCCGACCACTGGCGGCAAAGATCGCCGGGCCTCGCCTGCAGCAGATGTTCGCTGTTGCCGGTTGGCTGGCGGCCGTGCTGCTGGCCGGCAAGGCGCTATTCGGCTAGCAGCTCGTCCTGTTCCGCCGCGCACAGCGCCAGCAGGTAGTCCCACACCACCCGCAGGCGCACCGACTTGTGCAACTCGCGGCGGGTACAGATCCAGTAGCTGCGCTGGATGGTCTCGCTGGGCAGCACGCGCACTAGCGTCGGGTCGTGGCGAGCCATGTAGTTGGGCAGCACGGCGATTCCCAGCCCTGCGCGTGCGGCGGTTTGCTGGGCGATCACACTGGTGCTGCGGAAGGCCACGTTCGGCGCGCGGCAGAAGCTGTTGAGAAAAAGCAGCTCCTGGCTGAACAGCAGGTCATCGACGTAGCCGATCCAGCTGTGCCGGGCCAGGTCTTCGCGGTTGCGCAGAGGGGGCGCCCGGTCGAGGTACTCCTGGCTGGCATAAAGCGCCAGGCGGTAGTCGGTGAGCTTGCGGGTGATCAGCAGGTCGGCGTTGGGCCGCTCCAGATGAATGCTGATCTCCGCCTCGCGGTTGAGGATGCTGACGAAGCGCGGTACCGCCACCAGTTCCACTTCCAGCCCCGGATAGCGGGCGAACAGCTCGCTCATGCGCGGGGTGAAGAACATGATACCGATGCCTTCGGTGACGCCCAGGCGAATCTTGCCCAGCGGGGTGATGGCCTGGGTGATTTCTTCCTGCGCCAGCAGGGCAACGTTCTCCATGGCTTCGGCGTGTTTGAGCAGCGCCTGGCCCGACGGGGTCAGTTCATAGCCCTGGGCGTGCTGCACGAACAGTGGCGTGCCCAGGCTCTTCTCGATGCTTTCGATATGCCTGGCGACCGTGCTGTGGGTGGTATTGAGGCGCTTGGCTGCCGTTAGCAGGCGGCCGCTGCGCTGCAACTCGAGGAAAAACCGCAGATCGTTCCAGTCGAACATGTTGATCCTTAGGGCTGTGCTAAAACGCACAACGGCTGCGTGAAATCTCGTGTTTCCTTGGCGAAATTACTCACTAAGATGGATCGGGACAAGAATAATAATCAGGCGCGAGGTTGCACATGCCATCAGCCGATTCTGTCTTCGACTACGTGGTCGTAGGCGCTGGTCCCGCCGGCTGCCTGCTGGCCAATCGTTTGTCCGCCGACCCTTCCAGCCGCGTCCTGCTGCTCGAAGCCGGTGGCCGCGATAACTATCCCTGGATTCACATTCCCGTCGGTTACCTCTACTGCATCGGCAACCCTCGCACCGACTGGTGCTTCAAGACCGAGGCACAGCCCGGCCTGCTCGGTCGCACCTTGGGATATCCACGGGGCAAGGTGCTCGGTGGTTGTTCGTCCATCAACGGCATGATCTACATGCGTGGCCAGGCCGCCGATTACGACAATTGGGCCGAGCAAGGCAACGAGGGCTGGGCCTGGAAGGATGTGCTGCCGTTGTTCAAGGCCAGCGAGAACCACTTTGCTGGCGCCAGCGAACACCATGGCAGTGAGGGTGAATGGCGGGTCGAGCGCCAGCGCTACAGCTGGCCGATTCTCGATGCCTTCCGTGACGCCGCGGAGCAAAGTGGCATCGGCAAGGTCGACGACTTCAATACTGGCGACAATCAGGGCTGTGGATACTTTCAGGTCAATCAGCGCAGCGGTGTGCGCTGGAACGCTTCCAAGGCCTTTCTGCGGCCGATCAAGGACCGCCCCAATCTCACCGTGCTCACCGGCGTGGAGGTTGACCAGGTGCTGTTGAACAATACCCGTGCCCGTGCGGTCAAGGCGCAGTGGCAAGGTGCCTGGCACGAGTTTGCTGCACATCGCGAGATCATCCTCTGTGCGGGCGCCGTGGGGTCGCCCGGCATTCTCCAGCGTTCCGGCATCGGCCCGCGCAAGCTGCTCGAAAGCCTGGGTATCGGTGTGCGTCACGACATGCCAGGCGTCGGCGGCAACCTGCAGGATCATCTGCAACTGCGGCTGATCTATCAGATCCGCAACACCCGCACGCTCAACCAGATGGCCAACAGCCTGTGGGGCAAGCTGGGCATGGGCCTGCGCTATCTCTACGACCGCAGGGGCCCGCTGGCCATGGCGCCGAGCCAGCTGGGTGCCTTCGTCCGGTCGAGCCCGGAGCAGGCCACGGCCAACCTGCAGTACCACGTGCAGCCGCTGTCACTGGAGCGCTTCGGCGAACCGCTGCACCAGTTTCCGGCCTTCACCGCCTCAGTGTGCAATCTGCGCCCGGCCAGCCGTGGGCGCATCGATATCCGCAGCGCGAACATGAACAGCACACCGCTGATCGATCCCAACTACTTGAGTGACCCTCAGGACCTGCGCGTTGCCGCCGATGCCATCCGCATGACCCGGCGCATCGTCCAGGCCCCTGCCCTCGCCGCTTTCGATCCTCAGGAATATCTGCCAGGCCCGTCCCTGCAAACCGAGGAAGAACTGTTCGACGCGGCCGGCAAGATCGGCACCACCATCTTCCACCCGGTCGGCACCTGCCGCATGGGCAACGGTGAGCTGGACGTTGTGGATAACCAGCTGCGCGTGCACGGCGTCCCTGGCTTGCGTGTCGCCGATGCCTCGATCATGCCGCAGATCACCTCCGGAAATACCTGTTCCCCCACCCTGATGATCGCCGAGAAGGCGGCGCAACTGATCCTCAAAGGAGCGGCTACCCAGACCTACCTGAACGAAGACGCAGTACCGACCCCCTGACCCGGGAGCGTGCAACACCGGCAGCTCGCGGTCACAAGCTGCCGACAGTGGAACAACAAGAATAATCACTGTGGCCTGCGGGCCGAGGACAGCAACGATGTCGGATTACATCCAAGAGCAGGGTGCGACGGCGAGTACCTCCAGCCGTCGTGAAGAACGCAAGATCATTTTCGCGTCATCCCTCGGGACGGTGTTCGAGTGGTATGACTTTTTTCTCTATGGGGCGCTGGCTGCCGTCATCAGCAAGCAGTTCTTCGCCGGGGTGAATGACACCACGGCCTTCATCTTCGCCCTCATGGCCTTTGCCGCCGGCTTCCTGGTGCGGCCGTTCGGAGCGTTGGTGTTCGGCCGCCTGGGCGACATGATCGGGCGCAAGTACACCTTCCTTGTGACCATCGTGCTGATGGGCTTGTCGACGTTCGCTGTCGGCCTGCTGCCTACCTACGCCAGTATCGGTATCGCGGCACCGATCATCCTTGTGATCCTGCGCATGCTCCAGGGGCTGGCACTGGGCGGTGAATACGGTGGTGCTGCCACCTACGTGGCCGAGCACGCGCCACCCGGCAAGCGTGGCTTCCACACCGGTTTCATTCAGTCCACTGCTACCCTGGGCCTGCTGCTGTCATTGCTGGTGGTACTAGGCAGCCGCTACATCAGTGGTGATCAGTTCGAAACCTGGGGCTGGCGCCTGCCGTTCCTGCTGTCGATCATCCTGTTGGCGATCTCCACCTGGATCCGCATGAGCATGCACGAGTCGCCGGCCTTCGTGAAAATGAAGGCCCAGGGCAAGGTCAGCAAGTCGCCAATCCGCGAGTCGTTTACCTCCTGGCCCAACCTGAAGGTCGTGCTCACCGCGCTGTTCAGTATCAATGCCGGTCAAGCCGTGACCTTCTACACGGCGCAGTTCTATGTGCTGTTTTTCATGACCCAGATGCTCAAGATGGACCCGGCCCAGGCCAACACCTTGCTGATCATCAGCGTGGTTATCGGTGCGCCGTTCTTCGTGTTCTTTGGGTGGCTGTCCGATCGCATTGGGCGCAAGCCGATCCTGATGCTCGGCCTGCTGCTGGCCACCGTGCTGTACTTCCCGATGTTCAAGGCCCTGAGCCATTACGCCAACCCGCAGATCGACGCGGCCAGCCGTCAGGCGCCGATCGTGGTCACCGCAGACCCGCAGGGCTGTACCTTCCAGTTCGACCCGGTTGGCAAGGCGCGTTTCGACAGCCCGTGCGACAAGGTCAAGACTTTTCTGGTCAAGCAGGGCCTGCCGTACAGCTCGGTGAACGTGGCAGGCAGTGATGTGGTGGTGAACATTGGCGACAAGACCATCAATGGCTTCGATGAAGCAGCCATGCGCACGGCGATCGATCAGGCGGGTTACCCGGCCAAGGCAGACCCGGGGCAGGTCAACCAGGTGATGGTAGTGGTGCTGATCGTGGCAATGATCCTGATCGCAACCATGACCTATGGGCCGCTGGCGGCGGTGATGGTCGAGCTGTTCCCGACCCGCATCCGCTACACCTCGATGTCGCTGCCCTACCACATCGGCAACGGCTGGTTCGGCGGCTTCCTGCCAACGGTGTCGTTCGCGCTGGTGGTGTATACCGGGGATATCTTCTACGGGCTATGGTACCCGGTGCTGGTGACCGGCATCAGCCTGGTGGTGGGGATCTTCTGCCTGAAAGAAACCAAGGACGTGGATATCGACAAAGTCTGACGCTATCACCTCGCCATAAAAAAACCGGCTGTAAAAGCCGGTTTTCTTATGCCTCGAAAAAACTTATGCACGTTTTTCAGAAAAATGTCACAGCGAGAAATAAATAGCTAATTCATATACTTAGCTTCATATTCAGGCGCTTTACGAAAAAACTGTTCACAAGTTATCCACAGATCGTCAGGCCATCTGCTCCTGCGGTTTTTCGTCCACTGGCGGCAGCGAGCCCATGGCCCGCTGGGTCGCTTCGTTCCACGCTGCAGCACGGTCGTTGAGTTCGGCAATGGCCCGTGGCCCGCTGCCTTCGGCGTACATCGGCTTGCCGATCACTACCTCGATGGTGCCCGAGCGCTTGCCCCAGCCCGTCTTGGGCCAGAACTTGCCAGCGTTGTGGGCAATCGGCAGCACTGGCAACCCGGCGTTCACGGCCAGCGCGGTACCGCCCCGGGAGAATTTGCCCACGGTACCGAACGGCACACGGGTACCTTCCGGGAAAATCAGCACCCAGGTTTTCTGCTTGAGCAACTCGTCACCCTTGCTGGCCACTTGGCGCAGGGCTTCCTTGGGGTTGTCGCGGTTGATCGCGATCGGCCTCAGCATGGCCATGGCCCACCCAAAGAACGGCACATACAGCAGCTCGCGCTTGAGCACCTGGCTCAGCGGCGAGAAGTACTGGGAAAGGAAGAAAGTTTCCCAGGTGCTCTGGTGGTTGGACAGGATCACGCAGGGTTCATCTGGCACGTTCTCGGCACCGGTGACCTTGTAGTTGATACCGAGGATGGTGCGCACCAGGAACAGTGCGCAACGGCACCAGTACACGTTGATGAACTTGTAGCGTTTGGGGAACGACAAGAACGGCGCGACGAAGAAGCTCAGCGAGCACCACAGCAGCGAACTGGTGCCCAGCAGCAGGTAAAAAAGAAAGATTCTGATCGCCTGCAGGATCGACATAGTGGCAAGTACCGTTGCGGGGCGTGCCCGCCTGGGAAAAATGCGCCCGAGGGCGCATTGTTGTTTAAATAATTTCTCTGGCGATGGCTGCCAGATCGTCGAAAATCAGTGTAGTTTCCGGGACGCCTTTTTCCAGGGTCCGCTCCCCCTTGCCGGTTTTCACCAACACGGGTTGTGCACCGACGGCCAGGGCGGCCTCCAGGTCACCTTTGCTGTCGCCGACGAACCAGATGCCTTCAAGGCCCACCTGGTAATGCTCGGCGATCGCCCGCAGCATGCCAGGCTTGGGCTTGCGGCAATCGCAGCCTTCGTCCGGCCCGTGGGGGCAATACACGATGTGGCCTACCTCGCCGCCCTGCTCGGCCACCAGCGCGCGCAGGCGCGCGTGCATGGCCTCGAGGGTTGTCAGCGAGTAATAGCCACGGGCGATGCCGGACTGGTTGGTGGCAACTGCCACCGTCCAGCCCGCCTTGCTCAACTGCGCGATGGCCTCGACCGAGCCAGGGATCGGGATCCACTCTTCCAGCGTCTTGATGTAGGCGTCGGAGTCAAAATTGATCACCCCGTCACGATCGAGAATCAGCAGTTTCAAGGCTTACCCCAGCAGCGAAATGTCGGCCACGCCCAGGAACAGGCCGCGCAGGCGGCTGAGCAGGGCATAACGGTTGGCACGGACCTTGGCGTCTTCGGCGTTGACCATCACCGCCTCGAAGAAGGCGTCGACCGGGTCACGCAGGGCCGCCAGGCGGGCCAGCGATTCGCTGTACTGACGGGCGGCTGCCATCGGTTGCACGGCCTGGTCGGCCTGCTGGATGGCCGAGTACAGGGAGAACTCGTTGGCGTTATCGAAGTACTTTGGCTCGACCTGGTCGGCGATAGCGCCTTCGGCCTTGCTCAGCAGGTTCGACACGCGCTTGTTCACCGCGGCCAGAGCTTCGGCTTCCGGCAGCTTGCGGAAGGCCTGCACGGCCTGCACGCGCTGGTCGAAGTCCAGGGCAGAAGCCGGCTTCAGGGCACGTACCGACAGGTAGGTGGCAACGTCGATGCCTTCGTCCTCGTAGCGAGCGCGCAGGCGATCGAAGATGAACTCCAGCACCTGCTCGCCCAGGCCTGCGGCCTTGACCTTGGCACCGAACTGCTTGACCGCGAACTCGACCGCAGCGCTCAGGTCCAGGTCCAGCTGCTTCTCGATCAGGATGCGCAGCACGCCCAGGGCGGCACGACGCAGGGCATACGGATCTTTGCTGCCGGTGGGCAGCATGCCGATGCCGAAGATGCCGACCAGGGTGTCGAGCTTGTCAGCGATGGCCACGGCAGCACCGGTGAGGGTCTGCGGCAGCTCGGCGCCAGCACCGCGCGGCATGTACTGCTCGTTCAGGGCCAGGGCAACGTCTTCCGGCTCACCGTCGTTGAGCGCGTAGTAGTAGCCGGCAACACCCTGCATTTCAGGGAATTCGCCGACCATCTCGGTAGCCAGGTCGCATTTCGACAGCAGGCCGGCACGCCCGGCACGCTGGGCGTCGCCGCCGATCAGCGGAGCGATGAAGGCTGCCAGCTTGGAAACGCGTTCGGCCTTGTCGTAGACAGTGCCCAGCTGGGCCTGGAACACCACGTTCTTCAGGCGCTCGTTGAAGGTTTCCAGCGGCTGCTTCTTGTCCTGCTTGAAGAAGAACTCGGCGTCGGTCAGGCGCGGGCGCACGACCTTCTCGTTACCCTGCACGATCTGCTTGGGGTCACGGCTCTCGACGTTGGCCACGGTGATGAAGCGCGGCAGCAGCTTGCCTTCGCTGTCCAGCAGGCAGAAGTACTTCTGGTTGTCCTGCATGGTGGTGATCAGGGCTTCCTGTGGTACTTCGAGGAAGCGCTCCTCGAACGAGCACACCAGCGGCACCGGCCATTCGACCAGGGCAGTCACTTCGTCCAGCAGCGCCGGTGGCACGATGGCGCTGCCTTCCTGCTGCATGGCCAGCTCGGCGGTGCGCTTGCTGATCAGCTCGCGACGCTCGGCGAAGTCGGCCAGCACGTAGGCCTTGCGCAGGTCTTCGACATAGTTGGCCGGGGTGGTGATGACCACATTCTCCGGGTGGTGGAAGCGGTGGCCACGGGATTCACGGCCGGCCTCCTGCGACAGGATGGTGCAATCGACCACCAGGTCGCCGAGCAGCATCACCAGCCACTGGGTCGGGCGCACGAATTCTTCACGGCTGGCGGCCCAGCGCATGCGCTTGGGGATCGGCAGGTCGTTGAGTGAATCCTCGACGATGGTCGGCAGCAGGCTGGCGGTGGCCTTGCCCGGGATGTGCTGGGAGAAGCGCAGCTTGGCGCCGCTCTGGTCGATTTCGGCCAGCTCCACGCCGCACTTCTTGGCGAAGCCCAGGGCAGCCTGGGTCGGCTCGCCGTCTTTGAAGGCAGCCTGCATGGGCGGGCCGTCGATGTTGATGCTGCGGTCAGGCTGCTGCACGTCGAGCTGGCGGATCAGCACGGCCAAACGGCGTGGCGCTGCATAAACCTGCTTGCCGGTGTAGTTCAGGCCAGCGGCCTGAAGGCCCTTCTCGATGCCGGCCAGGAAGGCGTCGCCAAGGCTGGCCAGGGCTTTCGGTGGCAGCTCTTCGGTGCCCAGTTCTACCAGGAAATCTTGAGCACTCATTGTGCAGCCTCCAGCTTCGCCAACACTTCGTCACGCAGTTCAGGGGTGGCCATCGGGAAGCCCAGGCGTGCGCGGGCTTGCAGATAGCTTTGCGCCACGTCCCGGGCCAGGGTACGTACGCGCAGGATGTAACGCTGGCGCTCGGTTACCGAGATGGCGCGGCGGGCATCCAGCAGGTTGAAGGTGTGCGAGGCCTTCAGGACCATTTCATAAGTCGGCAGCGGCAGCTCCAGCTTGATCAGGCGGTTGGCTTCGCTTTCATAGAAGTCGAACAGTTCGAACAGCTTCTCGACGTTGGCGTGCTCGAAGTTGTAGGTCGACTGCTCAACCTCGTTCTGGTGGAACACGTCGCCGTAGGTGACCTTGCCGAACGGGCCGTCGGCCCACACCAGGTCGTAGACCGAGTCGACGCCCTGGATGTACATGGCCAGGCGCTCGAGGCCGTAGGTGATTTCACCGGTGACCGGGTAGCACTCGATGCCACCCACCTGCTGGAAGTAGGTGAACTGGGTGACTTCCATGCCATTCAGCCAGATTTCCCAGCCCAGGCCCCAGGCGCCCAGGGTCGGCGACTCCCAGTTGTCTTCGACGAAGCGGATGTCGTGGACCAGCGGGTCCAGGCCGATGGCTTTCAGCGAGCCGAGGTAGAGCTCCTGGAAGTTGGCCGGGTTCGGCTTCAGGACCACCTGGAACTGGTAGTAGTGCTGCAGGCGGTTGGGGTTTTCGCCATACCGCCCGTCGGCAGGGCGACGGCTAGGCTGCACATAGGCGGCGTTCCAGGTTTCTGGACCCACGGCGCGCAGGAATGTAGCGGTGTGGAAAGTGCCGGCGCCTACTTCCATATCGTAGGGCTGAAGCACCACACAACCTTGAGCTGCCCAGTAGTTTTGCAGGGCGAGGATCAGGTCTTGGAAGGTACGCACGGCTGGCGTAGGCTGGCTCACGAAATTCACCTGTATCTGGGGATGCGGATGTAAAGAGCGGGAGTATAACCTGATTCGCCTCGCCCTCTACTCATTGGAGCCTTATGCCACGCTGCTTTTGGTGTACCGACGATCCGTTGTACCAGGCCTACCACGACCAGGAATGGGGAACGCCACAGCGTGACCCGGCGTTGCTGTTCGAGATGCTTTTGCTCGAAGGGTTCCAGGCGGGGCTTTCGTGGATCACCGTTTTGCGCAAACGCGAGCGTTATCGCGAGGTGATGCATGGCTTCGACCCCGTGAAACTGGCAGCCATGAGCGACGAACGGATCGAGGAGCTGATGCTCGACGCCGGCATCATCCGCAATCGCCTCAAGCTCAAGGCTGCCCGGCGTAACGCGCAGGCCTGGTTGGCTGTGGATAACCCCGTTGAGTGGCTGTGGTCGTTCGTGGGCGGCGAGCCGAAGATCAACCACTTCCAGGGCCGTGGCGACGTGCCGGCGGTCACCGACGAAGCCAAGGCCATGAGCAAGGCCCTGCAGAAAGCTGGATTCACCTTCGTCGGCCCGACCATCTGCTACGCCTTCATGCAGGCCACCGGTATGGTCATGGACCACACCACCGATTGCGATCGCTACGCCGCCTTGTTGCGCTGAGGGGTTACAATGCGCGCCTTGCTGAAATAAGGAATTGCCTGTGGAAAAGTTCAAGGGCGCCCTGATGGTCGGGGTGCTGCGTCTGTTTGCCAAGCTGCCCTGGGGCGCTGTGCAGCGCGTCGGCGCCGGTATCGGCTGGCTGATGTGGAAAGTCCCCAACGGCTCGCGCAATGTCGTGCGCATCAACCTGGCCAAGTGCTTCCCGGAGATGGATCCGGTCGAACGCGAGCAACTGGTTGGCCGAGCACTGAAGGATATCGGTAAATCCTTCGTCGAAAGCGCCTGTGCCTGGATCTGGCCGCCGCAGCGTTCGCTGGATCTGGTCAAGGAAGTGCACGGCCTGGAAGTGCTGGAGCAGGCCCTGGCCTCGGGCAAGGGTGTGGTTGGCATCACCAGCCACCTGGGCAACTGGGAAGTGCTCAACCACTTTTACTGCAACCAGTGCAAACCGATCATCTTCTACCGCCCGCCTAAGCTCAAGGCAGTGGACGACCTGCTGCGCGAGCAGCGGGTGCAGATGGGCAACCGCGTGGCGCCTTCGACCAAGGAAGGCATCCTCAGCGTGATCAAGGAAGTGCGTCGCGGTGGGCAGGTGGGTATTCCAGCCGACCCGGAGCCGGCGGAATCGGCGGGGGTTTTCGTGCCGTTCCTGGGCACGCAGGCGCTGACCAGCAAGTTCGTGCCGAACATGCTGGCGGGAGGCAAGGCGGTGGGGGTGTTCCTGCACGCGCTGCGGCTGCCGGACGGTTCGGGCTTCAAGGTGTTCCTGGAAGCTGCGCCGGAAGAGATGTACAGCACCGACGTGAACGTGTCGGCGGCGGCCATGAGCAAGGTGGTCGAGCGTTATGTGCGCGAGTACCCGAGCCAGTACATGTGGAGCATGAAGCGCTTCAAGAAGCGCCCGGCTGGCGAGCCGCGCTGGTATTGAGACCCTGGGGGCACTTTGTGCCCCTTTCGCGACACAAGGCCGCTCCTACAGGGCATCGCGGTCAACTGTAGGAGCGGCCTTGCGTCGCGAAAGGGCTGCAAAGCAGCCCCAGCGATATCAAATTTTATTGAGCTTCTTCAGGAACACAGTCATCTCTTTCTCGGCCTGCTTATCCCCATGGTCCTGGGCCGCAACGATCCCGTCCTCCCAGGCCTTGCGCGCCGCCGGCAGGTCACCGACCAGCTGATACGCCTTCCCCAACAGCTTCCAGGCCGCCGAGTACTTCGGATCCTGCTCCACACACCGCGCTAGGTGCACCGCCGCCTCGGCACCATTGCCCTCATCCAGCCAGGCCTTGCCCAGCCCGAACCTCAGCAGTGGGTTATCCACACCCTTGGCCAGCATTTTCTCCAGCGATTCACGCATGCCGTCTTCTCCTAGAAGAAACTCAAGCCGACGTGGAACAGCTTCTCCACATCGCGAATGTGCTTTTTATCCACAACGAACAGGATCACGTGGTCGCCCGACTCGATCACCGTGTCGTCGTGGGCGATCAACACCTCCTCGTCGCGGATGATCGCGCCGATGGTGGTGCCCGGTGGCAAGGCAATGTTTTCCACTGCCTTGCCGACCACCTTGCTCGACTTCGAATCACCATGCGCCACCGCCTCGATGGCCTCGGCCGCGCCGCGGCGCAACGAGTGCACGCTGACGATATCGCCACGGCGCACATGCGCCAGCAAGGTTCCGATGGTGGCCAGCTGCGGGCTGATGGCGATGTCGATGTCGCCGCCCTGCACCAGGTCGACATAGGCCGGGTTGTTGATGATGGTCATGACCTTGCCCGCGCCAAGGCGCTTGGCCAGCAGCGACGACATGATGTTGGCTTCGTCGTCGTTGGTCAGGGCCAGGAAGATGTCGGCGTCGGCAATGTTCTCTTCGAGCATCAGGTCCTTGTCCGAGGCGCTGCCCTGCAGCACCACGGTGCTTTCCAGGGTATCGGAGAGGTGCCGGCAGCGGGCCGCGCTCATCTCGATGATCTTCACCTGGTAGCGGCTCTCGATGGCTTCGGCCAAGCGCTCGCCGATCTGCCCGCCGCCGGCGATGACAATGCGCTTGTTGGTCTCGTCGATGCGGCGCAGCTCGCCCATCACGGCGCGGATGTCCTTCTTCGCGGCGATGAAGAACACTTCATCATCGGCTTCGATCACCGTGTCGCCCCGCGGGGTGATTGGCCGGTCGCGGCGGAAGATCGCCGCCACGCGGGTATCGACGTTGGGCATGTGCGCGCGGATCTGGCGCAGCTGCTGGCCCACCAGCGGGCCACCGTAATAGGCCTTCACCGCCACCAGTTGGGCCTTGCCCTCGGCAAAGTCGATCACCTGCAGCGAGCCTGGGTGTTCGATCAGGCGCTTGATGTAGTTGGTCACCACCTGCTCCGGGCTGATCAGCACATCGACCGGGATATGGTCGTTGTCGAACAGCTCTTCACGGGTCAGGTACGAAGACTCGCGTACCCGGGCGATCTTGGTCGGAGTGTGGAACAGCGAATAGGCCACCTGGCAGGCGACCATGTTGGTCTCGTCGCTGTTGGTTACCGCTACCAGCATGTCGGCGTCGTCGGCTCCGGCCTGGCGCAGCACCGTCGGCAGCGAGCCGCGACCCTGCACGGTACGGATGTCCAGACGGTCGCCGAGGTCGCGCAGGCGGTCGCCATCGGTATCGACCACGGTGATGTCGTTGGCTTCGCTGGCCAAGTGTTCCGCCAGCGTACCGCCTACCTGCCCTGCGCCGAGGATGATGATCTTCATCCGCTACTCCCTAACCTTTGTGCTTACCCGCGCGAGGCGGCGATCTTGATCAGCTTGGCATAGTAGAACCCGTCGTGGCCGCCCTCCTGGGCCAGCAGCTGGCGGCCGTGGGGCTGGCGCAGGCCGGCTTCGGTGGCCAGGTCCAGCTCGCGGGCGCCCGGGGTGCGAGCGAGGAAGGCATCGATCACTTCGGTGTTCTCGGTCGGCAGGCTGGAGCAGGTGGCGTATAGCAGCATGCCGCCCACTTCCAGGGTCGGCCAAAGGGCATCGAGCAGTTCGCCTTGCAACGTGGCCAGGGCCGGAATGTCCTCGGCCTGGCGGGTCAGCTTGATGTCCGGGTGGCGGCGGATCACGCCAGTGGCGGAGCACGGCGCATCGAGCAGGATGCGCTGGAACGGCTTGCCGTCCCACCAGCTGGCGGTGTCACGGGCATCGCAGGCGATCAGCTCGGCATTCAGTTGCAGGCGGTCGAGGTTTTCGCGCACCCGGGTCAGGCGCTTGGCTTCGAGGTCGATGGCTGTCATTTGGGCCAGGCCGGGTTCGGCTTCGAGCAGGTGGCAGGTCTTGCCGCCGGGGGCGCAGCAGGCGTCGAGCACGCGTTGGCCCGGGGCCAGTTCGAGCAGGTCGGCGGACAGCTGCGCGGCTTCGTCCTGCACGCTGACCCAGCCTTCAGCGAAGCCTGGCAGGCCGCGAACGTCGCAAGCCTCGGCGAGGACGATGCCGTCACGGCTGTATTGGCAGGCGCTGGCGCCGACGCCGGCCTCTGCCAGCAGTGCCAGGTAGGCGTCGCGGCTGTGGTGGCGGCGGTTGACCCGCAGGATCATCGGCGGGTGGGCATTGTTGGCGGCGCAGATGGCTTCCCACTGCTCGGGCCAGAAGGCTTTTAGCGACTTCTGCAACCAGCGCGGGTGGGCGGTGCGCACCACCGGGTCGCGCTCCATGCCGGCGAGCAGTTCCTCACCCTCGCGCTGGGCGCGGCGCAGCACGGCGTTGAGCAGACCTTTGGCCCAGGGCTTTTTCAGCTTGTCTGCGCAGCCGACGGTCTCGCCGATGGCGGCGTGGGCCGGAATACGGGTGTAGAACAGCTGGTACAGGCCGACCAGCAGCAGTGCCTGCACATCGGCATCGGCAGCCTTGAACGGCTTCTGCAGCAGCTGCGCGGCCAGCAGATCCAGGCGTGGCTGCCAGCGGGCAGTTCCGAACGCCAGGTCCTGGGTCAGGCCCCGGTCGCGTTCTTCGACCTTGTCCAGCTGTGCGGGCAGCGAGCTGTTCAGCGAGGCCTTGCCGCTGAGCACAGCGGCAAGGGCACGGGCGGCGGCGAGGCGTGGGTTCATTGGCCCAGTACCTTGCCGGCGGCGAATTTCTCACGGCGGCTGTTGAACAGGTCGCTGAAGTTCAGTGCCTTGCCGCCAGGCAGCTGCAGGCGGGTCAGGCTCAGCGCCTGGTCACCGCAGGCGACGACGAGGCCGTCCCTGCTGGCGGAGAGGATCTCGCCCGGGGCGCCTTTACCTGTGGACACGTTGGCAGCCAGCACCTTCACGCTCTCGCTATCGAGCGTGCTATGGCACACCGGCCAAGGGTTGAAGGCGCGGATCAGGCGTTCCAGTTCGACGGCCGGGCGGCTCCAGTCGATGCGGGCTTCGTCCTTGTTCAGCTTGTGAGCATAGGTGGCCAGGGCATCATCCTGGACCTCACCCTGCAGCGAACCGTCCGCCAGGCCGGCGATGGCCTGGACGACCGCCGGCGGGCCCATTTCGGCGAGGCGGTCATGCAGGCTGCCGCCGGTATCGTCGGCGATGATCGGGGTGACCACCTTGAGCAGCATCGGCCCGGTATCCAGGCCAGCTTCCATGCGCATCACCGTCACGCCGCTCTCGGCATCGCCGGCTTCCACGGCGCGCTGGATCGGCGCCGCACCGCGCCAGCGGGGCAACAAGGAGGCGTGGCTGTTGATGCAACCCAGGCGCGGGATGTCGAGGACCACTTGCGGCAGGATCAGGCCGTAGGCGACCACCACCATCAGGTCCGGCTTAAGGGCGGCCAGTTCTGCCTGTGCTTCGGCATTGCGCAGGGTCGGCGGTTGGAACACGGGGATGTCATGGGCCACGGCCAACTGCTTGACCGGGCTCGGCATGAGCTTCTGGCCACGGCCGGCAGGGCGGTCGGGCTGGGTGTAGACGGCCACGATCTCGTACGGGCTGTCGAGCAGGGCCTTGAGGTGTTCGGCGGCAAACTCTGGAGTGCCTGCAAAGACGATGCGCATGGAGTTCTCGCTTCCAAAAAGAAAAAGGCTTGCCGGAGCAAGCCTTCTGGGAGGTGGGATCAGGCTTGCTGGCGGTGCTGCTTTTCCAGCTTCTTCTTGATCCGGTCGCGCTTGAGCTGCGACAGGTAGTCGACGAACAGCTTGCCGTTAAGGTGGTCGAATTCGTGCTGCACGCACACCGCCAGCAGGCCTTCGCATTCCAGCTCGTACGGCTTTCCGTCACGGTCCTGAGCCTTGACCCGCACACGCAGCGGGCGGTCGACGTTCTCGTAAAAGCCCGGGACCGACAGGCAGCCTTCCTGGTACTGTCCCATGTCGTGGGTCAGCTCTTCGACAGTCGGGTTGATGAATACCCGCGGTTCGCTGCGGTCTTCGCTGAGGTCCATGACCACGACCTGCTGGTGCACGTTGACCTGGGTGGCGGCCAGGCCGATGCCGGGGGCTTCGTACATGGTTTCAAACATGTCGTCGATCAGCTGACGCAGGGCGTCGTCGAACACCGTTACCGGTTTGGCAATGGTGCGCAGGCGCGGGTCCGGGAATTCGAGAATGTTCAAGATGGCCATAAGGTCAGGCAGTCACTGTGCGGTCGGTTGAAAACTGAGCACACATAATAAAGGGAAACGGCGATTTCAGCACCTGTGAAAGCTCGGCTAGGGTCTCTATAGCCTTGATAGCTGCCAAATCATGGACAGCTTTTCAAAGTGTTACCCACAAACTTATCCACAGCTTGTGCCACGTAGATGGCCCTGTTTCGATCAAGGATGATCCCCATGCCGACTTACCACTCGTCGCCTTGTCCACCTGCCGAACTGGAGGCCCGATTACGCCTGCATCGCTTGCCCGAGACCGGATTGCGACGTTTTCGCACCTTGCTGGAGGCCTTTGGTAGTGCGTCTTCAGCACTCAGCGCACCCGGCCCGGCCTGGCGCGCGTTGGGTATTCCCCAAGCCACCGTCGATGCGCGGCGCAGTGCCGAAGTACGTGACGGCGCACTGGCTGCAATGGCCTGGCTAGAGCGTCCGGGCCAGCATTTACTGATGTGGGACGGCCCCGGCTACCCGGCGTTGCTGGGGGAAATCGACGATGCCCCACCGCTGCTTTTCGTTGCTGGTAATCCGGCACTGCTCGATCGACCTCAGTTGGCCATTGTGGGCAGCAGGCGTGCCACACCTCCGGCACTCGACACGGCCAGGGCATTTTCCCGCTGTCTGGCGCAGGCCGGTTTCACCATCACCAGTGGGCTGGCCCTGGGCATCGATGGTGCCGCTCATCGGGCGGCGCTGGAGGTGGGAGGGGGCACGATTGGGGTGCTCGGCACAGGCTTGCAAAAACTTTATCCACAGCGCCACCGCGACCTTGCGCGGATGATGATCGACATGGGCGGTGCACTGGTGTCGGAGTATCCGCTCGATGCCGGGCCGTTGCCGGGCAACTTCCCGCGGCGCAATCGCATCATCAGCGGCCTGTCGCTCGGCGTGCTGGTGGTCGAGGCCAGCCTTGCCAGCGGCTCGTTGATCACCGCCCGCCTGGCGGCTGAGCAAGGCCGCGAGGTATATGCGATTCCTGGGTCGATCCACCACCCGGCAGCCAAGGGCTGTCACCAGCTGATCCGCGATGGCGCACTGCTGGTGGAGAGTGTGGAGCAGATTCTGGAAAGCCTGCGCGGCTGGCAGAACCTGCCGCCAGCGGTTGTGGATAAACCGGCGCATCCGCTGCTTGCCCTGCTGCATGCCGCGCCACAGACTAGCGAGAACCTGGCCCACTTTAGCGACCGGCCGCTGGCCGAGGTGCTGGCGCAGCTGACGGAACTGGAGCTTGAGGGGCGGGTCAGCAATGTCGCCGGGCGTTGGTTTGCCCGCGCCGGCTAAGTACACTGCGCGCAAGCAAGGTTAAAAGGCGGAGAGACGCAAATGGTGAGCAGTTTTCGTGTGCAACAAGCCGCACGTGAGATCCGGGCAGGTGCAGTGATCGCCTACCCGACGGAAGCGGTCTGGGGCCTGGGCTGCGACCCCTGGAACGAGGACGCGGTGTATCGCCTGCTGGCGCTGAAGTCGCGGCCTGTGGATAAAGGGCTGATCCTGATCGCTGACAACATCCGTCAGTTCGACTTCCTGTTCGAGGACTTCCCCGAGGACTGGATCGACCGCATGGGCAGCACCTGGCCCGGGCCGAACACCTGGCTGGTACCGCACCAGGACCTGTTGCCCGAGTGGGTGACCGGGCAGCATGACACCGTGGCGCTGCGGGTCAGCGATCACCCGGTGGTGCGCGAGCTGTGTGCCTTGGTCGGGCCCTTGATTTCCACCTCCTGCAACCCTGGCGGGCGCCCGGCGGCCAAGACCCGCTTGCGGGTGGAGCAGTATTTCCATGGCCAGCTGGACCTGGTGCTCGGTGGGGCGCTGGGCGGGCGGAAGAATCCGAGTGTGATTCGCAACCTCGCTACTGGTGAGGTCGTGCGTCCGGGCTGATAGCGCTGGCAAGGGCTTCGCCCTCGTTTCGCGACACAAGGCCGCTCCTACAAGAACAGCGCAGCTCTCAGCCCTGGCGCTATGCCTGTAGGAGCGGCCTTGTGTCGCGAAAGGGCCGCAAAGCGGCCCCACCAATCTTCAGGCGTATTTCTGATTTGCCCGGTCTTGCCAATTGGGAAACTTCCTACTGTCTCTGTCCTAAGTCATCACCTTCCCTGCCGGAACCCCTGCCTCTAGCTTGCTCCCGTCGCAACTCGGCGGGAGCATCCGAAACAATGCCGCTATTCGAAAATGCCGAATATCTGATAAGGGCGAATCTGCAGCAGCTTGCGTCCAACAACCGAGTTAGAGCGGTGGAGATAGGCAGGTTTACCGCAGATCAATTTGAAGCGATCAACAGGCAGAAAGAAGCGCAGGCATTACCGCTGCTTGAGGATCCGGGCATCGTATTCATCGGCAGCCATGCCTACAGAAGCCGGGTGATTCGAGATGAATACACCATTGATGACATGGTTGTGCAAATCAAGGCAGCACTGGCGACGACATCAATCTGGAAAAGCGCAACGCGCATGACCGCTCTTCGCAGCACAATTGGCCGTGATGATGGCTATGGCAATGAGATCTTTGATGAAGCGATCTTTGAACTGACGGCACGCAAACCCAAAGCAGAGCTCTATTCCATCATCCCTAAAGGGGACAGGAACAAGCCCAAAAAATAAAGGCCGCTTAAGCGGCCAAAAGGTAAGGATGCACTCGCCCGGATAACTTGAAACTCAACCGGCGCACCAGTACAAACTCACGAAGAAAGGCTACGCTTCCGAACCTGCGCGGTCAAGCTGGTGGCTTCCCTGCCACATTCCGCTTGCGCTGAAGCCAGGTTTTTCTGAATTTGTCGGAATGACTGTCCAGCTTGCGGTTTGGGAAATATCCTACGACCCGCGTCCCCTGCCATCACCTTCTCAGTGGGAATCTCTGCCTCTAGGCTTCATCCGTCGCTGAATAACTTGGCGATCGGGTGTGGTAACCCGGAGTACGAATTCTGAATGGCAGCCAATGGCGGCTGTGCGCGGGAGGCTTTCGAGCCTGCCGGGTTTGGGATTCGTCCGGTTTACCACCCTGCGTACAGCTGCCTCCCAAGTCGTGTGGTAACGAATTGAGGGCCAGCCTTTAACAGGCGAATTCCTATGATCAAGAAAATCGTCCCCGATCCACCCCTTCCCTGCACCTCTACTCGCTCCTTCGGCCGCTGCGACGCCGGCCACGAGGCATTATTTACCGTCAACCCGAACATTGCTGCTGAAGATGCCCTGGTTCACGTAGCGCTGTACCTGCGCTGCGCCTATGAAACCGGCTACAAAGCCTTGGACTACATGCGCGAAGAAGGCCGCGGCATGTTCTGGTCGAACCTGCATGCGATTGAAATGGCAGAGGGAGTGGTTGAGGCAATACTCGATGGGATCGAGTCGACCCCGCCACCGACGAACCGATCCTCACAGGCATAGCGCAGCTTTCAGAGCCGACGCAGTACCTGTGGGAGCGGGCGCGCCCGCGAACACCGGCAAAGCCGGTGCCATCCACCGCGGTGGCTGCTTCGCGGGCATGCCCGCTCCCACAGGGAACGTGTGTGGCTCAGGGGATTAGTACAGTCGATCCCACAGTTCTGCGCGCCGACAACTCTTCTTGCGCCTTCGCCGCCTCACTCAACGGATACCGCTGCTGGATATCCACAACCAGCTTGCCACTGCCAATCATTGCAAACAGGTCATCGGCCATGGCCTGGGTGTTCTCGGCATTGTTGGCATAGGTCGCCAGGGTCGGCCGGGTCACATACAGCGAGCCCTTCTGCGACAGGATCCCCAGGTTCACCCCGCTCACCGCCCCCGAGGCATTGCCGAAGCTCACCATCAACCCGCGCGGCTGCAGGCAGTCCAGCGAGGTCAGCCAGGTGTCGGCACCGACGCCGTCGTACACCACCGGGCACTTCTTGCCATCGGTCAGCTCCAGCACCCGCTTGGCCACGTCTTCGCGGCTGTAGTCGATGGTCGCCCACGCTCCCAGCGCCTTGGCCCGCTCGGCCTTCTCGGCGGAGCTGACGGTGCCGATCAGCTTGGCGCCCAGGGCCTTGGCCCACTGGCAGGCCAGCGAACCGACGCCACCCGCTGCGGCGTGGAACAGGATCACGTCGCCTGCTTTCACCTCATAGGTCTGCTTCAGCAGGTACTGCACGGTCAGCCCCTTGAGCATCACCGCTGCCGCCTGCTCGAAGCTAATGTTGTCGGGCAGCTTGACCAGGTTGGCCTCCGGCAGCGTATGCACTTCGCTGTAGGCGCCCAGGGGGCCGCCGGCATGGGCCACGCGGTCGCCGACCCTCAGCCGGGTCACGCCCTCGCCCACTGCCTCGACCACGCCCGCCGCCTCGGTACCCAGGCCAGAGGGCAAGGATGGCGGCGCGTACAGCCCGCTGCGGAAGTACGTGTCGATGAAGTTCAGGCCGATCGCATGGTTGCGCACGCGCACCTGCTGCGGCCCGGGTGGGGCGGGGTCGAATTCCACAAGCTGCAGCACTTCCGGGCCGCCGTGCTGGCTGAACTGGATACGCTTGGCCATCTCGCACTCCTGTTGTCGGGATCGGGAAAAGGCCTTCTATCGGACGCCTTTGCTTGATCGCCGTCAACTGCGGCGCGCGCGCCGGCGGTGGTATGCTACGCGGCGAATTCTTCCCTGCCCGTTCCTGGTGACCCGATGACTAGCCGCACCGAGGCCGTGAAAGCCTACCTGCTCGACCTGCAAGACCGCATCTGCTCTGCCCTCGAAGCCGAAGACGGCGGCGCCCGCTTCGTCGAGGACGCCTGGGTGCGCGAAGCCGGTGGCGGGGGCCGCACGCGGGTGATCGGGGATGGCAAGCTGATCGAGAAAGGCGGGGTCAACTTCTCCCACGTGTTCGGCGCCGGCCTGCCGCCATCGGCCAGCGCCCACCGCCCCGAGCTGGCAGGCCGTGGCTTCGAAGCCCTGGGCGTGTCGCTGGTGATCCACCCGCACAACCCTCATGTCCCGACGTCCCACGCCAACGTGCGTTTCTTCATTGCCGAAAAGGAAGGTGAAGAGGCAGTCTGGTGGTTCGGTGGCGGCTTTGACCTGACCCCGTACTACGGCAACGAGGAAGACTGCATTCACTGGCACCGCGTGGCCGAGCAGGCCTGCGCGCCGTTCGGTGCTGACGTGTACCCGCGCTACAAGGCCTGGTGCGACCGCTACTTCCACCTCAAGCACCGCGGCGAGCCGCGTGGCATCGGCGGTCTGTTCTTCGATGACCTGAACGAGTGGGACTTCGACACTTGCTTTGCCTTCCTCCGCGCCATCGGTGATGCCTACGTCGAGGCCTACCTGCCGATCGTCCAGCGCCGCAAGAACACTCCCTTCACCCCGCAGCAGCGCGAGTTCCAGGAGTACCGCCGCGGCCGCTACGTGGAGTTCAACCTGGTCTATGACCGTGGCACCCTGTTCGGCCTGCAGTCTGGTGGCCGTACCGAGTCGATCCTCATGTCGCTGCCGCCACAAGTGCGCTGGGGCTACGACTGGAAGGCCGCGCCCGGCAGCGAGGAAGCGCGCCTGACCGAATACTTCCTGCAGGACCGCGACTGGCTTGGCCAGTAAGCCTGTGGATAAACAAGGAATCGCCATGGACCAGTACGTTGTTTTCGGTAACCCCATCGGCCACAGCAAGTCGCCGCTGATTCACCGCCTGTTCGCCGAGCAGACCGGTCAGGACCTGGAATATGCCACCTTGCTGGCGCCGCTGGACGAGTTCAGCGATTGCGCGCGCGGCTTCTTCAAGCAGGGCAGCGGCGGCAACGTCACCGTGCCGTTCAAGGAAGAAGCTTACCGCCTGTGCGACAGCCTGACCCCGCGTGCCCAGCGGGCTGGTGCGGTGAACACGCTGAGCAAGCTGGCCGACGGCACGCTGCTGGGCGACAACACCGACGGCGCCGGCCTGGTGCGTGACCTGACGGTGAATGCCGGGGTTGAACTGGCCGGCAAGCGCATCCTCATCCTCGGCGCCGGTGGCGCCGTGCGCGGCGTGCTGGAGCCGATCCTCGCACACCAGCCGCAGTCGCTGGTGATCGCCAACCGTACCGTGGAGAAGGCCGAGCAGCTGGCGCGGGAGTTCGATGAACTGGGGCCGGTGGTGGCCAGTGGGTTTGCCTGGTTGCAGGAGCCGGTGGACGTGATCATCAATGCCACCTCGGCGAGCCTGGCCGGTGAGTTGCCGCCGATTGCCGACAGCCTGGTCGAAGCGGGGCGCACGGTGTGCTACGACATGATGTATGGCAAGGAACCGACGCCGTTCTGCCAGTGGGCCGAGAAGCTGGGCGCGGCCAAGGTGCTGGATGGTTTGGGGATGCTGGCTGAACAGGCAGCTGAGGCCTTCTTCATCTGGCGTGGGGTACGGCCGGATACCGCACCGGTTCTTGCAGAACTCCGCCGACAACTGGCTCGGGGCTGATATCGTTGCGGCTGCTTTGCAGCCCATCGCCGGCAAGCCAGCTCCCACAGGAATTGCGCAAGACCTGAGATTGGTGCGGTACCTGTGGGAGCCGGCTTGCCGGCGATGAGGCCGGTGCAGGTCAAAGCTTGGCTTTGACGGCCTCCAGGGCATTGCCATCGGACTTGGTGGTTACTCCCGCCAGCCACTCTTCCAGCCGCTCGGGGTGCTCCTTCACCCAAGCCTTGGCCGCCTCATCGAAGCTGATCTTCTTGTCCACAACCTCGGCCATGATGGTATTTTCCATGTCCAAGGTAAAACTCAGGTTGCCCAGCAGCTTCGCCGCATTCGGGCAGGCCTGTGGATAACCCTTCCGGGTCAGCGTGTACACCTCGCCCTTGCTGCCAAACCACTTCTCCCCGCCCGTCAGGTAGTGCATCTTCAGCTTGACGTTCATCGGGTGCGGCGTCCAACCGAGGAAGGTGATGAACTGCTGTTTCTTCACCGCCCGATCCACCTGCGTCAGCATCGCCTGCTCGCTCGACTCCACCAGCTTCCACTGGCCCAGGTTGAATTCGTTCTTGTCGATGATTTCCTTCAGTGACAGGTTCGCAGGCGCACCAGAGCCGATGCCGTACAGCTTCTTGTCGAACTGGTCAGCGTGCTTCTGCAGGTCGGCAAAGTCCTTCACCCCGGCATTCCATACGTAATCCGGCACCGCCAGGGTGAACTCGGTGCCTTCCAGGTTGCGTGACAGCTGCTGCACATCGCCATTGGCGATGAACTTGTCATGGAATCCCTGCTGCGCCGGCATCCAGTTGCCGAGGAAGGCATCGACCCGGCCGTCCTTGAGGCCGCCGTAGATGATCGGTACCGCCAGGCTGTCGATCTTCACCTGGTAGCCCAGGCTTTCCAGCAGCAGCCGGGCGACGGCGTTGGTCGAGGCGATGTCGCTCCAGCCGGGGTCGGCCATCTTCACGGTGCTGCATTGTGCGTCGCCGTCGGCGGCGTGGGCCGTGGTGGTGGCAAGAGCCAGGGCGAATACGACGGTGGAGAACTTGTGCATGGCGGCCTCTCTTCTCAATCCATGGGGGCGGGCTGTGGATAACGTGCCTTGCGCTCGAGGTCGTCGAGATCGATATGGTTGCGCATGTACTGTTGGCTGGCGTCCACCAGCGGTTGGTGGTCCCAGCTTTTCAGCTTGCCGATGGCCAGCGCCTCGGCCACCAGGCGGCGCCGGCGTTGGCTGGCCAGCACTTGCTGGCGCAGGCTGGAGATATCCCAGCGCTGGTGTGCTTCCACGACAAATGCCTGCAGCAGCGCCTGGTGGTCCGGGCTGCCGGTGAGGTTCTCCCGCTCATGCGGGTCGCGGCTCAGGTCATAGAGTAGGCAAGGGTCGTCTTCGCTGTACACGAATTTGTACGGCCCACGGCGAATCATCATCAGCGGGCCGACGGTACCTTCGGCCATGTATTCGCCGATCACTTCGTCGTGGCCGCCCTGCCCTTGCAGGTGGCCGAGCAGTGAGCGGCCGTCCAGGTGCAGATGCTTATCCACAGCGCCGCCGGCCAGTTCGACCAGGGTCGGCAGCAGGTCGCAGGTCGACACTGAGGCGCTGATGCGGTTTGCGGCGAAGCGTTTGGGCGCGTGTACCAGCAGCGGGACGCGTGCCGACATCTCGAACCAGTGCATCTTGTACCAGAGGCCACGCTCGCCCAGCATGTCACCGTGGTCGCCGGAGAACACGATCAGGGTGTCGTCGGCCAGGTTGCATTCCTCCAGGGTCTGCAGCAGCTGGCCGATGTTGTCGTCGATGTAGCTGCAGGCGCCGAAGTAGGCGCGGCGGGCGTCGCGGATCTTGTCCACAGGCAGCGGCTTGTTCCACAGGTCGTAGACCTTGAGCAGGCGTTGCGAGTGCGGGTCGAGTTCTGCCTGGCTGAATTCTGCCCGGGGCATGGGGATATCCACAGCCTCGTAGCGATCCCAGTAGCGTTTCGGGATGGTGTACGGGTCGTGCGGGTGCGTCATGGACACGGTCAGGCAGAACGGCCGGCCATCGTTCTCGCGTACGTGGTCGTAGAGGTACTGGCACGCCTTGAATACGACCTCCTCGTCGAAATCCAGCTGGTTGGTGCGCACGCAGGGCCCGGCCTGCAGCACCGAGGACATGTTGTG
The DNA here is from genome assembly GCF_052041945.1 of Pseudomonas sp. SMN11. Lineage (NCBI taxonomy): Bacteria > Pseudomonadati > Pseudomonadota > Gammaproteobacteria > Pseudomonadales > Pseudomonadaceae > Pseudomonas > Pseudomonas sp. SMN11. Next base: position 219,607 of record NZ_JBKGGW010000006.1, read on the forward strand.
GTACCAGCTCGGGCGCACGTCCGGCTCATCCCAGTTCACTGCCCAACCGTAGTCCGCGGGGTAAATGTCGCTGGTCAGGCGCTCTTCGTAGCCGTGGAGCTGGTCGGGGCCGCAGAAGTGCATCTTGCCCGACAGTGCGGTGCGGTAGCCCAGGCGGCGCAAGTAGTGTGCATATGTCGGCACGTCGGCGGGGAAATCGGCCGCATTGTCGTAGGCGCCGATGCGGCTCGGCAGCTGGCCGCTGACCAGGGTGAAGCGTGACGGTGCACACAGTGGGCTGTTGCAGTAGGCCGAATCGAACACCACCGCCTGCTCGGCTAGGCGGCTCAGGTGGGGCATCTGGATCGGCGAAGTGCCATAGATTGGCAGCAAGGGCGCGGCCATCTGGTCGGCCATGATGAACAGGATATTCGGGCGCGTCATGGTGGCTTCCATCGTTGAGGGTTATGCGAACCGCTTGCCTACCAAGATGCGACTGCAGATAACATGGGTAAAGCCCATGGCGGGCAATGTCTGGGATTAGCTGAACTTATGTTTGATCACCTTGCCGAGTTGTCGCTGGATGCCTTGCGCGTATTCGAGGCTGCGGCCCGTTTGCGTGGCTTTACCGCAGCGGCATTGGAGCTGGGTACCACTCAGCCTGCGGTGAGCCAGCAGGTGAAGCGCCTGGAGGCGCAGCTGGGCACCCGCCTGTTCGACCGGATTTACCGTGGCATCGAGCTGACCGAGGCGGGCCAGCTGCTGTTCGAACAGGTGCACCAAGGTCTGCAGGCCATGGATGACGGCATTGCCCAGGCCAGTGGCCGCGGCCAGCGTGAAGTGCTGCAGGTGGCCACCGACTTTGCCTTCGCGGCGTTCTGGCTGATGCCACGGCTGCAACGCTTTCACGAGGCTTATCCACAGGTGGACGTGAGTTTGGTGACCGGTGAGCGCAGCCAGGGGATGCTGCGCCCGGATATCGATGTGGCGGTGCTGTTCGGCGACGGACGCTTCCATCAGGGCGAGAGCCGCTGGCTGTTCGACGAGGAGGTTTTCCCGGTTTGCAGCCCGCGGCTGATTCATGGCAAACCCTTGTCAGCCGTGGCTTTGCAACGATTGCCGTTGCTGCATTTGCGCGGTGAGCAGGCTAGCCGCTGGTTTGACTGGGCGGGGGTGTTTCGCGGGTTTGGCGTGGCCAGCCCGCCGCCGCCGGGGCAGCTGCGGTTCGATAACTACACCTTGTTGATTCAGGCGGCGATTGCCGGGCAAGGGGTGGCGATTGGCTGGGGGCACCTGGTGGATGGGCTGGTGGAGCAAGGGTTGCTGTGCCGGCCGCTGGAAGGGAGTTTGCGCTCGGCGCGGGGGTATTACGTGGTGCTGCCGCCGCGCAAGCGGCGTGGGGCGTTGATCGAGCGGTTTGTGGATTGGCTGGAGCAAGAGCGCAGCCTGTGACCCCGGGGCCGCTTTGCGGCCCTTTCGCGACACAAGGCCGCTCCTACAGCAGAGCGCGATCTCCTGTAGGAGCGGCCTTGCGTCGTGGAAAGG
>NZ_JBKGGW010000007.1:0-192626 GCF_052041945.1 Pseudomonas sp. SMN11
CCCCCCCCCCCCCCCCCCCCCCCCCCCCCCCCCCCCCCCCCCCCCCCCCCCCCAGCAGCCTAGAATCTGAATTTGCAGGAGTCGTCATGGACGCTCGCTTGAATGCTTTTCTGGAACGCGCGGAATCGGTGCTGGCGCGTCTCGAACCCTTGTTGCCGGCGCCACGCCCGCAGATCGACTGGAGCACCACCCTGGCTGCGCGCTGGCAGCGTGATGGCCGCTCGGGTTACCTGATGCCGCTGGACGTAAGCCTGGACATTCGCCTGACTGACCTGATCGGCGTGGATAAACAGCGCGAGCAGCTGGGCCGCAACACCCATCAGTTCATCAATGGCATGCCGGCCAACCACGCCCTGCTGTGGGGCTCGCGTGGCACTGGCAAGTCGTCGCTGGTACGCGCCTTGCTGGCCGAGCATGCCGATGCCGGGCTGCGCCTGATCGAGATCGAGCGCGATCACCTTGCCGACCTGCCGCGCGTCGTCGAGCAGCTGCAGAAGCTGCCGCAGCGCTTCATCCTGTTCTGCGACGACCTGTCGTTCGAAGCCGGGGAGGGCGACTACCGGGTGCTCAAGAGCGTGCTCGACGGCTCGCTGGAGCAGGCCCCTGACAACGTGCTGCTGTACGCGACGTCCAACCGCCGCCACCTGGTGCCGGAAAAACAGAGCGACAACGAAAACTGGAAAATGGTCGACGGCGAGCTGCACCCCAATGAGGCGGTGGAAGACAAGATTGCCTTGTCCGACCGCTTCGGCCTGTGGCTGTCGTTCTACCCGTTCAGCCAGGAACACTTCCTCGACGTGGTCGAGCACTGGATCGGCCAGCTGGCCCGCCCTGCAGGCCTGGCCTGGCAGCGTGACGAAGCCCTGGAAATTCTCGCCGTGCGCTGGGCAACCGGGCGCGGCAACCGTAATGGCCGTTGTGCCTATCAGTTCGCCCGCTACTGGGTCGGGCTGCAATTGCTGGAGCAAAAGTAAACATGATCGACCTCAATGCCAGTGGCACCGGCCTCGACGGCTACAACCTGCTGGCCGCGCAAGTGCAGGCGCTGTTTGCCGACGAGCGCGACTTCATCGCCAATGCCGCGCAGTTTTCGGCGTTTCTCTTCAACCAGGTGGACGACCTGAACTGGGCGGGGTTCTACCTCAACCGCAACGAAGAGCTGGTGCTCGGCCCGTTCCAGGGCCAGGTCGCCTGTGTGCGCATTCCATTCAGCAAGGGCGTATGCGGCGCGGCTGCAGCTACCCGGCAAACCCAGCGGGTCGAGGATGTGCATGCGTTCCCGGGGCATATCGCCTGTGACAGTGCGTCCAACAGTGAACTGGTGATTCCGCTGGTGAAGGGAGGGCGTTTGATTGGCGTGCTGGATCTGGACAGCCCGAAGCTGGCGCGTTTCAGTGAGGCGGATCAGGTGGGGCTGGAGCGCCTGGTGGCGATTTTCCTGGAGCTGAGCGACTGCTAAGTCCTGCGCGGTAACTGTAGGAGCGGCCTTGCGTCGCGAAAGGGCCGCACAGCGGCCCCGGCAATCTTGAGTGTGATGCAAAAATTCTGGGGCCGCTGCGCGGCCCTTTCGCGACACAAGGCCGCTCCTACATAGGATTGTGCCGGATTCTGAATCAGTCGTAGATCACCCGCTTTTTCCAGGTCTCGTCCTCGTCGGTCTTGAGCCCCTCGGTCAATTCGTTCTGTTCGTTCTCCGCCGGCTCCATCTTGTCCAGCACCTGGGCATTGGCCCGCGCCAGCAGTTTCTCCAGATAGGTCAGCTGCTCTTCATACACCTTCGGTTCCGGCTGCTTGCGCAGGTACTGCACGCCGCGCTCGAAGGCCAGCCGCGCTTGCCCTGGCTGTTCCTGCTGCAGCGCCTGCTGGCCGAGGTTGTTGAAGAACTCGATATGCAGCAGCACCAGGATGTGGCGGATCTCCCTGACCCACTGCTTGGCTTCGTTGGTCTGCAGCACGTTCTCCTGGCTGCCCTTGACGATCTGGTTGTGCAGCGCCTCGAGCAGGAAGCGCACATCCTTGGCCTTGACCTCAGTCTGGATCGGGCAGGGCGGGTTGTTCACCGGGATGCGTTCACCCTGGCCGACCAGCCCTTCGAGTTCGACGATGCGCGCCTTGAGTTGCGCGTTGTGCTTGTCCAGCGCCAGTTGCCGCTGGTTGAGGTTCAGCTCCAGGCGCGCCAGCAGCAGCTTGAGGGCCGGGGTCATGAACTGGCCCGGGAAGGTCTCGGTGATTTCGCCACAGCGGCGTACCCGGTCGGCGAGTTCGACTTTCAGCCGCGCGCGTTCGAGCTTGCTGTTTTCGACCACGTTGTTGAGGTAGCCGATCACGATCAGCAACGCGATACCCGCCACGATGAGCAGAGTGATCAGAAGTGGTGTCACCGTTAACGCCTCATCAATAGGTTTGCATATAGAGTGTAGGAGCGAGCTTGCTCGCGAGAGGCCTTGGCAGGCAAATCTCTCGTTCTATCGGCAATCAGCCTTATAGCTGCATGCTGGCACATTGATGGTGAGCTTGCCCGAGGTGTTGTCAGAAAATCAACGCCAATCCGTCGGCGGCGCCTGGCGGCACCTCCTGTATGGACCGAAGTCATTGATTTAAATAAATTTCTACAAAGGGGTTGACGGCCCCTCGAAGCATCCATAGAATGCGCGCCACTTGCAGCGTAAAGCACACAGCGAAACGCGGCAGGGAGTGAAAGCAGGCAGTAATGCCAGCAGCGTGTCCCCTTCGTCTAGTGGCCTAGGACACCGCCCTTTCACGGCGGTAACAGGGGTTCGAGTCCCCTAGGGGACGCCAATTGCGGGAATAGCTCAGTTGGTAGAGCACGACCTTGCCAAGGTCGGGGTCGCGAGTTCGAGTCTCGTTTCCCGCTCCAAATTCTCCGGCAACGCTTAACGGCGGGGCAGGAAATAGAAATCCAGTCTGAATCGTGAGGTTCAGGTGCTGGTGCACTGAAAAGTGTTGTGTGTCCCCTTCGTCTAGTGGCCTAGGACACCGCCCTTTCACGGCGGTAACAGGGGTTCGAGTCCCCTAGGGGACGCCAAATGCGGGAATAGCTCAGTTGGTAGAGCACGACCTTGCCAAGGTCGGGGTCGCGAGTTCGAGTCTCGTTTCCCGCTCCAGTTTAAATACTGTGGCGTCTATGCGGTGCAGTGGTGGTGAGGGTCTTAATGGCGCTTCACGCCGATAGCGGTAAAGCTTCAAATTGCGGGAATAGCTCAGTTGGTAGAGCACGACCTTGCCAAGGTCGGGGTCGCGAGTTCGAGTCTCGTTTCCCGCTCCAAATACAAAAAACGCCACTCTTCGAGTGGCGTTTTTTTTTTGTCCCGTATCAGGGCTCGGGCACGTCTATCAGCTGGGCGGATGGATCCGGGAATTTCAGCCAACTCACCTTATTGTCGAACGATACCTCCACTTTTATCTGGAACTGGTAGTTGAGTTCCAGTTTCAGCAGGTCGTTCTTGCTGACAATACCCAGCATCATGACACCGGCCTCGGTGGGCACCGGCAGCTCCGTGGCAATCGGCAGCCTGATTTCGTGCCCGATGTTGTTTCGCTCCACCCCAAGAATCCAGGCGTTGACGAACTGCGATGTATGCCGGAACGGCCAGTCCTCAAGGGTGAAGCTGGCGCCACTGCCTACGGTGCGCAGGTTCAGTGCATTATTTTTGATAGCGTCGGACTGTACGTATGGCAGGCCTTCGATTTTCCGTACCGTGACAAAGTGCGAGGGCGATGGCGGCATGTCAGGTTTGTTGATCTGGTAATACAACTCGACCCGGTTGTTCATGTGCGGTGGTACATGCACGCGAGGGATCAGGTATTCACGGGCACCTGGCGACGTGGGCGTGCTGGTGGAGTAGCCGCCGAGGGTGTCTGGCTCGCCCCAGTACACGGTGACTGTTTCTCCGGGTCTGATGTCTGCATCCTCCGGTATCACGAATGTGACGCCATTGACCGCCTTGGCTGGATCCAGCGTGCTGTAGAAATCACTGCCTGTCGCCTCCTTGATGCGTGGCGGCGGCAGCTCGCGTGGCGGTGGGGAGGGGTCCGACTGCAGCGAGCGAGCCAGTGCCCGCTGCGGTGCGGTACCCGCCCGGTCCTGCACTTCATAACGGACGAAACGCGTGCCGTTGCGGGACTGACGAATGAAGTCGCCCCGGAAGATCAGTTCAATCGGTTTGCTGATGCCTTGTGTGCCCCGGGTTTCGATATGCTCGGCGGTCAAGGTCATCATGTCGACCATGTGCTGCCCGACAGGGTCGTCGCTCCAGAACCATTTCAGCACATCGCCTGGCTCCGCACCCAGGATTGGGGGGACTGTGGCTTCGAGTTTGTCGCCGTTGGCCGCGAGGTATTCTTCGGTGACCCCATTGCCGATCACGTAGTCGGGAAGCCCCAGGCGGTCGTCATCCGGGTTGAGCATCGGTGGCGTCTTGTCGATGTAGATATCCAGTGGCCGCGAAGCCACATGCGAGTCGTTGAAAATCGTCACCTCGTAGTGCAAGCGGTGCGAGCCTTCGATCAGCTTGCTGACAGGTACCAGGATAAACAGCTCTTCGGGTTGAACGGGTTTGCTGAACGTCTTCGTTTCGATCTTTACATCGTCCCAGTAGAGGTACAAGTATTCGTTGTCCGTTTCGCTCGGGTTCGAGTGGGCCCACAGCGGGAATTCAACTCGCAGGGGCATGTAAGTCGCGCGGAATTCGACTGTGTTGGGTATTCCTCCTTCTACGTCAGGCACCACCTTGGGCACGGTGGGTGGGACGAGCAGGGCCGAGTCCGGGTCAAGCGTAGTGTTTGCCGCAACGCTGGGTTTAGCGGCCCGTTTGTTCTGTGCCATCGACCTTCTCCCTTTCTGTGCATGAAAAAGGGAAGGCACCTTGGCCTTCCCTTGTGATTTCACCAGTTGTAGCGGGCGCCGACACTCACGCCCCATGGCTGTTCCAGCTTGTTGCCATGGCTGTAGTCGAAGTCGGCGTGGGCCTGCCATTTGTCGTCCCAGGCGACGGCGACCCCGGCCCCGATTTCACCACGCGAACCGGACAAGTTGTTGCCGAAGCGGTTGTCGTTCACCTTCACCTGGTTGTCGTTGACGAACTCGTGAACCGCCGCCACCCGCAGGTACGGCTGCACGCTACGGCCTGCACCTGCGGTGAAGGAGCGCCCGACGGTGGTGCCCACTTTGCCCAACAGCGAGCGGGTGCGTTCGCTGTCGGCGTGCATGCCATTGTCCAGGTTATAGTCCTTGCCCTGTACCACGAGCCCGGACAGCTGGGCGAAGGGCTCAAGGAACCAGTCATCGGCCAGTGCCAGATGACGCCCCACTTCCAGCGATACACCGGCGCCGAGGTTGCTGTAGTCACCCTTGGCTTTGCTGCCGTCGCTCAGGCGCACGTCAGCTTCGTTGCGGAAGCGGTTGATACGCGCCACGGTGTCGACGTAGTACCCGCTTTCGCGGTCGAGCCAGGTGGCATAGGCGCCGGCATGGTAGCTGTCGACGCTGGCAGACGAGCTCCGGGTGAGGTTCAGGTCGGAGTTGCTGTAGCCCGCCGTGATCCCCACCAGCCAGTTGCCATCGCCTGCTGCCAGCGGCGCATCGGCGCCGATCGACAGGCCTTGTTGCTGCTGCTGATAGGCCGCACCAGAGGCCGCCGAGACGTTGAACTGGTTGCCGTAGCTGCGTACCCAGCCACCCGCCTTGCCAGGATTGCGCCGCACATCGCCCATGCGGCTGCGCAACACGCCGAGCTCGCCGTACCAGATGGTCGGTGCAACGTTGGCCAGTGCCATCACCGTTTGCGTACCAGGGCTGACGGTTCGGGTGGTCGCGTCCAGGTACCAGTCGTTGCCGCCACGTTGCACCAGGTCGTAGGAGTAGGCGCCCAGGTCCACGGGGCCGCCCTGCAGCGCGAACTGCGCATCGCCGGCGGCGGTGTGCACTACGTGCAGGCTGTTGTCCGCCAGCGGATCGTTGCCGCTGGCACTGATCAGCAACTGGTGGTTGCCGCTGGCGCTGCCGGTTACCTCGAGGAAGTCCGAGTGTGAGGCACCGAAGTCTGCCTCCATGATGAAGGTACCGTTGCCCGCGAGGTTTTCCACGGAAAGGGTGAAAAATTCACCCGGTGCGCCGAAGCGCACGGCACCATTGTCCAGCGTCAGGTCGGTTACCTGGCTGTTCTCGACCAAGGTCCATTCACCGCCGCTGCTGATCCCCAGGCTGGCGACGTTTTCCAGTCGGCCCTTGAGGGTGGCGAAGTTCTCCAGCAGCACGTTGGCGGTGCCCCCGCTGTCAGCGACGATATCACCGACCAGGTGGCTGTCGTTGACCCGCAGGTTGGCAACAGCGGCGTCCGCGACCTGCAGCAGCACGCCGTTGCCGCCGCTCAGGCGTGCACCGTTGAGCACATCGATCTGCGCGGATGCCGCACGGCCGGCACCGCGGCCGACGGCGATCGCCGGCCCGTTGCGCCCCTCGACCAGGCTGTTGTCGACGACCAGCGTGGAGCTGCTGCCGTTATCTTCAAGGATGCGCACACCATAGCTGCCGCCGCTGATGGTGCTGCCATCCCTGGCAGTCAGGGTACTCGCAACCATCCGCAAGCCCTCGCTGCTGTCACCCGTGCCGCGCAGTTCGCTGCGCAGCAGCTGGGCAGTGCTTTCATTCATGGCTGCACCTTGAATGCCGCCTTCGATCACGCTGTCGCTGATCAGAGCATTCGCGCCGTTGCCCGCCCCGGCGGGGCTCAGCGCCAGGCCGCGGGCATCGCTGCGGAGGGTGGAGCGTTGCACGGTGGCGCTGGCGCCACTGAGCGCCAGGCCATTGCCATTGCTTTGGGCGGTGACCTGGCTGTCCGACAGGTTCACGGTGGCGCCCGCCAGGGCAGTGATCTGCAAGGTCGTCGCGCCGCTGGCGGTCAGGGTAGCCGGGCCGAGCACCCGGTAGCTGTCCTGCGGGCTACCCGCATCGAGTAGGGTATCCTCAACGATGAGGGTTTCTGCGCAGGCGGCACTGGCGAACAGCAGCGGGCCGAGCAATATGAGCCGGGCCGGTTGAGAACATTGGCGTAAGGTGTGAAACAGGCGGCTAGGCATGAGACGATCCTCGAAGTTAACAATTTCTGTAAGACGCTTCTCTTGTTTTTGAGAGAAGGGTCTGGATGCAGCGAGGTTAAGTGCGCCAAGCCGTGAAAAATGTAGGAAAACTCTTACTTTCATCTCGGAAAACGCCTGTTGCGCCCCCCCGGCAGCGGCTTTGGCTGTGGCCGCTGCCGGTACTTGCTCAAGGTCGGTTCAAATCACAGGAGCCTCCCGTACTCTGGTCGGCAATGCTGATTTTGTTGCCAGTGGGGTTGGAGGGAATCGGCACCGGCGTATCGATGACGTAGCTCACCTCGGCGCGCCCGCCCACCGGGGCAACGTCGAAGATCGGCTGGATGTGTTGAGCGTATGGCTCGACCCGCCAGACAAAGCCTTTGTCGATCTGCTCTGCGGTCAACGTCACCGGGTCGTTTTTTTCCACCCCGGGGATCAGGTTGCCGCCCACCGTGGCGTCGTACACCACCCAGGTCAGCGTCATGGTGGTGCCCGGTGCTACGTTGAAGCGGCTGCAGGGGGGGACCTGGACCCTGATCGCCGGTTCGGCGGTGGGGTCGAGGGGGTCCCAGATCGAGGGGCAGTTCAGCCAACCCCGGTCAGATACGCCAAGGAACTCAAGGTCGTCCGGCGTCATGTCGATGGCCGATACCGCTACGTATTGCGGGAGCGATTCCTGTTCATTGATCGCGTCGACGTCGGCACGAACGGTGTAGTGCACAGGAAGTGCAGGGTTGTTACCCGCATCCAGGATGTAGCGCCAGGGAATCGTGACCGGCTTCTCGGTGCCTGTTGGCTGATCGACGACCCAGCGTGCTTCGCTCACCCGCGTGCCACCCCAGTAGAAGTCCACTACCTGGCCGTTCGCGGCGCCCTCGAATACTTCAAATGTCAGGGTGGCATCCTCGCCACGGTCTGGCAGAGCAATCTGGTTGACCAGGCCGGTGAAACTGGTGATGTCGGGCGCGAGCATCTGGTCATTGATCGGGTCTGGCCAATCCGGGTCCGGGTCAGGGCGCACAGGGCCGACCACCGAGAAGTCGACATTGAAGTCGGCGTCTGCCGGGCCATAGGGGGCCTGGCCACGCAGCACTTGATAACTGACGTTGGTGCTGATCACACCAGTGGCTGTGCCGTACTCATTGCGCAAGATGTCGCTGGGTACGCGGATCGAGAGTGGGAAAGTGCGTGAACCTACTTGCTCCACGGGCAGGGGCGTCGAGCCCCAGATGATGGCGATCCGGTCTTCATTTCGGTGGTTCGTGTAGGCCTCTATCACCACGTGTACACCCGCCTGTGCGTCCGGCAGGCTCAGTACGCCGTCATCAGTGGCTAGCGGCACATCGGGCGGCAGCAGGTTTTCGGGCTCAGGGGTGAGCACCACATCGACCGTGGCCGGCAAGCGGATGCGGCTGCGGTTTTGCGCTTTGTCGAACAGGTAGTAGACGATGTAGAACCTGCCGTCCCCCAGGCGACGGACCGTATCTGCCGGAATGGTGATCTTGAGCTCATCAGTGACGGGCCCCACGGCGATAGGGTTTTCGTAATCCGCATCCTCTTCAGGCCAATCGCTCAGGTAGAACGCCTCGTAAGTGTCACCCGGTGCCCGGTCGGGATAATCAGGTACTTCCAGCTCGATGCCGGTCGGATTGCCGGTCAGGTAGGCTTCGTTGATGATGCCAGTGGGCGGCACAAGCGGGGGCGCGGGGTCATCGCCCCAAGGGGCGACGCTGTCGCAGATCAGTTCGATAGGGAGCGAAACATCTTTTCCGAGGTAGGTATCAAGTTCGTAGCGAATCCAAAGCTTGCCATTGCGTGGAATGGACGGCTGGGGGAAATGCAGCGTCAGTGGGAAGTCACCGGGTTCCAGCGCACCGTCATACCTCTCGATGGGGCCAATGGCTATGAACGTATCTTCGGCGCCGGTCAAGGTGAACTGAAGCTGTAATGTCACATAGTCGTCAGGATCGCTGGGCAGGAAAGGCCATGGCGGGATTTCGACGGTCAGGTCGGTTTTCAGGCGGTCCTTGTGCAGCGTGCCGTCACGGCTATCGATGATGCCCTGGACGTTGGGGGCGACCAGTTCTGCCAGCGTTGGCGAGGACGGGGCATCTTGTAGGTTCAGGTACTTGCGCCGGGCTTTCGTGGCACGGTCGTATTTAGGTAGGGTGGAATTTAATGGCCTCATTTTCTGTCTCCAGAAATGTTAATTCTACGAATGTTATTGTCTTCTTGTGGTCTGTGACGGCGAGCTTTGTGTTTGCCTTCTTGATTCGAGTTGTTATTTATGCTCTGGTTTCAGGGGGCTAAATCGAGTGCCCTGATCTGATAAAGTTAAATGTTGGCGAGTAAAATACATCTCTGTTTGGATGGGTACTTACGTCGACTCTAGAAAAATTGTTGACTGCCTTAAGGGTGTGAAGTGTTTTCCCGCTGTTTCTGGCGGTTTCAAAGCTGTGGTCTTTTCGGCAAATTGGAAATCAAGTTCAGCGCCCCCACGCCGGCTGAAACGGCCGCGCCAACCCCCGTCAGCCCCCACCGGCGGCCGTCCAGGCAGCCGCCACGGCGGGTGCTGCAACGCCCGCCGTTACCACGACGGCCGCCACCGACGCTATGGCGCCAAGGAGAAAGCCAAAGCTCATGCCGACCCAGCCGATCACACCCAGCTCCACGCGCGGCGAGATCCGATGCCGCTCAAGCTCCTGCCGCGACTGGCTGGTACCGCTATAGCCGGTGCTGTAATGCCCGGTAGGGTTTCGTTGGTATAGCCCGCAGGCAGCTGTACCGGATTCGGCACGACCTGTTCACCCCACGGCGGAATGCTGTCACAGATCAGTTTGATGGCAGCCGACCAGGAGTCCACGCCCCGGTAATCGACATCGGGGGCGTTGAGACTCTTTGGGGATGGCTGCAAACTGGCTGTTTTTGATTTCAGATAGCGCTTGGGGGCTAATTCAGCATCGGCTCGCTGGGTTGAAGTGCTCGCTGGCTTATGCATTTCAATGCTCCCGAAAAGTAACTTTGAAAGTTTGTAACTACAGGGACGTTGTTTTTAATCTCTGATGTCGTATAAGTGAGCCTCGTTGTTGGAGGTAAACGAATTTCTATTGGCTCGGTTATAGCGGGGGTCCCTGTTACGGAGGCTGGCCAGCGGGATTTTTATTTCTTCCCGGGGTACCGACTTAAAAGGCCCAAAGGATTCTATGGCAGGATTCGATTGATAACTCCCACTTCTCGATCTAGGCGTCGATTTAGGCGCGCTGAATTGAAACAACGCCCCCTCTGCAAGACCTGTGACCCCAGACGCAAGGCTAAGGATCGTGCCGATGTTGCTACGTGTTTCATGCCCGGAAAGGAGACCTTCCGTTTGCAGTACCGTGCCAGCCACTGACAATGTGGTCGTGGTGATCGACAACGCGACCTTGAGGCCTACGATGTAGGCGCCCCCACCTGCTGCTACCGTTGCCGCCAATGCCGCACTCGCAGCTGCACTGCCTCCCGACCAGGCGGCAGCCACCGCAGGCGCAGCCACGCCGGCCGTCACCACGATGGCCACTACCGAAGCCACGACGGCGAAACCGAAGCCAAACCCTAAGCCGACCCAGCCCATCACGCCGAGTTCCATGCGCGGCGAGATCCGATGCCGCTCAAGCTCCTGCCGCGACTGGCTGGTACCGCTGTAACCGGTGCTGTAATGCCCGGTAGGGTCGCGGAAGGTCACCGGGTTGCCCTGGCAATAGGCGTAATAGTTCAGCCCCCCTTCGCCAAACGGGCTCAGCGAGTCCGGGCTGTGGAAGCGCATCAGTGTCGGGTTGTAGGCGCGATAGCCGTTGCCTAGCAGGTACCAGCCGCTGTCCGGGTCAAGCGCCTCGCCGTTGTAGCCCAGCGCAGCGAGCGTGGGGTCGTCGCTGTGGCCTTCGCCGTAGGCCGTGTAGCGCGTGGCCCGCGTGCTACCGGCCTGGCTTTCGGCAATCACGCTGTGGCTGGCACTGGTGTGCAGCAGCAATGGAGCGTGCGCGCCGCTGCCGCTTTGCTGCACTCCCAGTGGTTGCTCGCCGTGGTGCAGGTACAGTGTCTCCACGCCGTCACGCACGGCCCGGCGCAAACGTTCACCGTCATGCAGCAGCAGCGTACGCTTGCCGGCGTCGTGGCGACTCACCAGCAGGCCTTGGCCGTCATAGCCGTAGGTATCGGGCTGGCCCACAGCGTTCAAGCCCAGCAACCGGTTCTGGCTATCGTAGCGGACCGGGCGGCCACGCTCGTCGCGGGTCAGGTTGCCATTGGCGTCGTAGCTGAAATCAGGATCGGGCGCGGCACGCGCAGGTGTGTACTTGATGCGTTGCAGCTGGCAGGGGTCGCGCTCTGCGTGAGTGAACTCGGCCCTTTCCGGGCGGGACCCGCCGCCGAAACTGGTAAGTGTGGTCTGGATATTGTTGAAGGCATCGAAGGTGAACACCTGTGATTCGATGCTCCGGTCCAGCGCATCGCGGGGCAGGTCCGGCCCCTTGCAGGTGTGCCGGACCAGGCGCGCATGGGTGTCGTAACCAAAGCCTTCCTCAAGGCGCAAAACACCCGCGACATGTAGCGTGCGGCTGAGCATCAGGTCATCCGCGCCCCAGACTGACTCCTGGACGCGATCTGGCTGACCGCTCTGTCGCCAGGTGCGCTTGGTTTCGTGATCCTGATCATCGTATTCGATCGTCGTTTCCAGCGCATGCGCGCCGGCCCGGTCGTGGCTGGTGATCACTTGTACGCGGCCTAGCTCGTCGTATTCGAAGACAGCCTCCAACTGGTCCTGCAGCGTGGATTTCAGGTGACCGTTCGGGTAGTACTCGTGCGTGGTCGTTACACGATTGTCTTCCGTTGTACTTATCAGCCGGTCTTGCAAGGTGTTGACTGATTTCCTGCTCCAGGGCTTGCCTGTGTGCACGTCATCCCAATGTTCTTCAATCAGCTGGTTGGCGAGGTTGTATTCGAAACGTCGTTTGCCTTGCCCGTTGTCGCTGCTGAGCAAACGTGCACTGGTGGCGTGGTATTCGAATCGTGCGTGGTCTTCGGGCGCATTGCTGCTGGTCGGCATCGCGGTGAGCTGCAGGTTATAGTCCAGCTCGATGGTCTCGCCAGCAGGGGTAATGCGCTGGCGTGGCCTGTTTTCGCCTTCACGGAACACGAAATGTTCGGTCCGCCCCCCTGTGGTAGCGCCGACCAGGCGGTCCAGCCCGTCGTGGTACTGCGCGCCAATCTCGCGGGCGGGTAACAAGGCGTTCGCCGGGGTGACTACCAGGCTGGCGGGCAGCTCTTCGGTGGAGTGCTCGGCATAGGTGCGGGTGAGGCGGGTATTGTTCGGCTGGCGGGTGACCAGCATGCGGCCCCAGGGGTCGTAATTGAAGGTTGTGGTGTGGTTGCGCTCGTCCGTTTCGCTCAGGGCGTGCCCGAGGCCGTCATAGCTGTACCTGCGCTCACCGAGCAGCTCGTCGAAGGCATCCAGGCGCTTGCGCCGTACGGGCTTGTTGAACAGGTTGAGCCAGGTTTCGGTCTTGCCGCTGATCGCACGCGCCACCTGGGTTACCCGGGTTTTGACACCATTGCGGGTCTTTGTCCGGGTACGTGATTGCAGCTTGCCGCCTTCGCGCCAGGTGTAACGGATGGCGCCTTTGTGAGCGGCATTCCCGATAGGGTCGAGCACGTCGTGGTGTTCAACGCCATCCGGGCCAATGGTGCAGCATTGCTCACCCCAGTCGTCGTAGCTCAGGCTGTTGGTCAGGGTCAGGATCTTGCTACCTTGCAGCCAGTCGGTAACGGTCTCCCGGACCCGGTTGCCAAAAGCGTCGTACTCAAGGGCCATGACTTCGAAAAAACTGCCCGGTCGGGAGGGGTGGACGTTGTCCCGTTGCTCGAGGACAGGCCTGCCCAGGCCGTCCAGCAGCGTCTCGGTGGTGATACCGCGCGCGTTGGTCTGGCGATGCCGGGCGATGTCCCCGTCGCGGGCACACAGTTCATAGGCGTAGCGTACGCCAGCCTCGAACTTCGTGCCGGGCGATACCCGCTCACGGGTAACCCGGCGCAGGGCATCGTATTCACGATGGGTCTGCACGCCGTTCTCATCGCTTTCGAACACCGTCTCACCGACCAGCAGCGAACGCATTTCAGCGGTTGTGCGCCGCGTGCCGTCATAGCCGATGAGGGTAGTGCGGGTTTCCAGCACCGGGTGGTTGCCAAGCGGGTCGACCATCGCCTTGAACTGATACTGGGAGGTGGTTTCCAGCTTGTTGCGTTTGACCGTTTGTTGGTAGCGGCGGCCATGCAGCAGGCTGGCGAAGGGCGCATCGATGTAGTTGCTCACGGTTTGCGCGAGCACCTGTGCCGGGTTGGCTTCGTCCACCAGTGCCTCGGTGTGCTCGACAACCATTGGGTTGAGCGTGATGGTACTGCTGGCCAGCGGCCTCAGTGCGCGATACTGGTAGCGGTGGGTGAGGGTGGGGGCTGGCCCGTCTGCGTCGCTGGACGGGGTGGTGGTCCGGCTCTTGAGGTGGCGGACAAAACCATTGGCATCACCTGGGTAGCCGTCCTCAGGGTCCATGCCGTACCAGGTATTGGTCTCGGTCACACCGCTGGCGAGTTTGCGCCAGGTGATATTGCCATGGGTGTCGTATTGGGTTTCTACGGCTTCCAGGCGGCTGCGGGTGATGTCGTTGGCCAAGGACCAGCGAACCTGTTCGCGGATCGGCATCTGCAGGGTTGGCGCTTGCTCGTCGAACGAGCCTGGCCTGAGGTTGTAGGTGGTGTTGATTTCATGAACGCAGTTGTTCTGTACGGTTCGGGTGGCGGTCAGCAGGTGGAAACGGTTGAAAGTACGAGTGACGACCTGCAGTGGCTTGGTGTCTGCACCCGATAAGGTTTCGACGGTCTGGTACTCGTAGTCGTTCGAGTACTTGTAGAGGTTGTCCAGCCCGTCGTCACTCCAACTAATGCCACTGCCAAAGCCCAGGAAATTATGCGAACCCGGATAGACATAGGCTCGCTGAAACGCGGGTTGGCCCTGGCCTGGCTCGACGATGTGGCGGGTAACACGGGGCAAGGCCAGGGGGCGGCTGGTACCCGGGAACTGATGCCCACCATCTTGATAAAGCAGGTACTCCCGGGCGCCGGTAGGGGTCTCGACCTTGCTCAGGCACAGATGGTCGAGCACCTCCCTGTATTCCAGGCGCCAGCTTGCCTGCTCGGCAGTTGGCAAAACGATCGAGTCGACCCAGTCGGTGTTGATCAGGTTCATCACATGGCGGGCGACGGGCTGGCCGTCGTCGCCGTGGTAAGGCCGCTCGCGCAACTCGATGCGGCCATCCTTGCGTTCGATCTCCAGAAGGATCTGCCCGCTGCCATCGGTGATCGAACTGAGCATCATGTATGCCGGGTTGAAGGACTGGTACGCGAGGCTGATCTTATGCCCTGTGGCCGAGTAGATCTCTATTGGCAACGCGATGCGCCCCGTCATGCTGCCCATTTCTTCAAGAATTTCCACAACGCCAGAACGGTGTACCACCCGGTAGCGCCCGTTGCCGCCGGGCCCGGCGGGCTCGCGATACAGATGGAAGTGCGCCAGCCGCTGCTCGCGCATTTGCAGGCGGTTGCCGACGCTGCCGGTGACCTTGAAGGTTTCTCCGGTGTAAGTGGCGATGACCTGGTTGTGTGCAGTGAGCTGGGTCAGTGACAGGTTCCAGCCTCTCCCCCAGCCAGAGTCGATCGTGTTGAGCGGGCTGAAGTTGAGGTTGAGTTCTGGGTCGGGGCCCTGGAAGTTATTGGCATGCAACGCTGGAAGTTTGACCGACAAGGTGTACTGGCCCGTGCGTGTATCGACACCGTTTTCCATGGCACTCATGAAGTTAAGGGCGTTGGAGTGAAGTGAAGGTTCTGAACTCATGGAGGTGTCTCTCACTGTGCATGAGGAATGAACAAAGGCGTTTCAACTTTCTTCGCCCGGGCCGTACAGGGTTGCTACAGGGCAACGCAACGGCTGCGACATGGGACGACAGTAGATGAAGTTGCGTGGGCTGGCACCTAGCAGTTTTGCCAGGTGTCGATTGGCAGGGCGGGTGTTATATCTAGCTCAACTTGCCAATTGGCCGTGGTTTGCAACGGAGACGCAATAATGGAAATGCCAGAGGTCCAGCACCTTGATGAACGGAGCAACTCAGTCAACTTGGATAAACTAGGCGTGGATCCCCTGTCGACCTGGATCAACTACCCCGGTATCGCTCTGGGGCAATACGTACATGTCAACTGGCGGGGGCGCAGGGCAGACCATACGGTCGATGATATTTTAGGTATTCGCCAAATCATTAAGCTGGATCCTGACAAGGGCTGGGAGTTTCAAGTATCAAACCCGCGGATCATGGACTTGCGCGGAGGGCAAGTCTTTTACTCTTACATGCAAGTAACGCTAACAGGCGACCCGCTGAGCGAGGAGTCCAAGCGTCGGGCCTTCTATGTCCACCGGCCGGACGATGGCCACTGGTCATTGGCTGTTGCTCATCTTCAGGACGCCCACGATGGGGTAATCGATGTCAGTGAGCTGAACACTGAAGGCGTGCTGTTGGCAACAGCGCCTTATGCGGCGATGAGCAAAGGTGACGAGATTACTCTGACCTGGACGCCCTTCTATAGCGAGTCTGCAGAAGGCACGCCGGTTCAGCAGAACCGTGTGGTCGAGGAACGTGACATCGGCCAGCCACTGTTGTGGCATCTGGAATATGGTGATGTATACAACTATCTGTATGGTTACGGGTTGTTGCAATACTCCATAAAGTTCGCCAATGGCGCTTCCATTCAATCACCGGTGCAGCGCTTCGATATCGTTTGGCCTGAACCTACCGACCCGCCACTTGCGCCACTGTTGCGGGCACCCCGCATTGAAGGGTTTACGGGGGGCGCCCTTGACCCCGATGACGATGCCTATAAGGACGGGGTGTGGTTGGAACTGGAAGTTGACCCGAACTTGCAGGTGCGCGACTCATTGATGCTCTACGCAGTGGGCCCTCAAGTGACATTGCGAGGTGTGCGCGCAGATGTGAGCTCACTGGACGGCGGGCGGATTGCCGTGCTGTTGGACCGCGCGTGGCTGCAGAGTGACGAGAACCGCGGCAAGCAGGTCGCTTTCAGCTATGAATTTGCGCGGCAAGGTGTGCAGAAGCGCTCTGAGGTGCTCACTGCGATATTGCAACGCAAGCTGCACCTTCCCTTGCCGGTGATTACACATGCATCGCAAGAGTCCGGTGACGAATCTCACCAGGGCACGGTCCACCCACGCAATTTGAAAAATGGTGCAGAAGTACGAATTCCACCGGATGCAGAACTCGCCGAGGGAGAGCTGCCGCCGCCGCAGGTCAACATGCACTGGGCGGGACACGGCAGTACGGGGGGCGCGATTGTGCCACAGCCTGTTTCTGGCGACCGGCGCTTGTTCAAGGTGCCGCGATCGGCAATAGCTGCCAACCTGGGTAGGCGGCTTGAAGTGTATTACACGCTCACGCGCTCCGGTGAGACGCCTCGGGAGTCGGAAAAGTTCGACCTGCGGGTGGCCGATTTCGATACTGGAAACTACCCCACTATTCAGGTTGGAGGGGTCGAGAATCGGCAATTGCCGGTGGGCCAAGTACCAAAGGAAGGCGCTAGGTGCACGTTGGATAGTTGGAGTTTCATGGCAGAAGGGCAGTTACTTGGCATCGAGGCATTGGGCTCGGCGAAACCCGGTAAGCCCGCCACGCATGTTCTACGTCCGCGTACGGCCGAAGTGACTGAAGAAGAATATTACGAGGGTATTGAAGCACGGCTTCCCAAAGAGTTTCTCGAAGGCCTCGATTTGCCCAGTACGCTGAGGCTGACAGCATCTGCCAGTTTCGATGAAGGCGAGACTTGGCGGGACTTTCGCACTGTCGATATCGAACTGATTAAATGAAAACATAATGTGATTCAGAGGTGACGTATGTCGAATAATTCGAAGTCCGCGTTGCTGGAGTGGTTCAAGTCCGGTGATCGAATGCTGAACTGCGGTTCGATTTTTGCCATTGACAAGAACAAGGCCAACGCCTTGCTGACTCAGGAATACATCAGGCGATTTCGCACCGATTCTTACCTGGCCCCGGTCAATGGCGAAACGGCTGCGGATAACGGTTATAAAGTTTATATGCAGAACTTTATTCTGGATCACCCGCGCTTGTCATTTGATAACGCCGAAATCACCAGCTCACGCGCCAGCTTGCGCATGAAGATCGTTGGCGGCAATCAGGTGGGCTTGAAGCAGGTCGGCGCCCATTGGTATCCCCAGCGCATTGATCGGATCGAACCCCTCGTGGGACCGGAGTTGCGCCTGCGGCTTGAACTTAGCGACGCGCCAGTCGATGTGCAAGAGGATGGCAACGTGGCCATCGATTTGAGTAATAGTGATGATTTCGTGGTGACCTTCTCGAATTCCCGACGTATGCGGGAATTGGGAGGTGATTTTTTCAAGGAATTGTTCAGGGCTTTGCCCTCGTGGAAACGCAGCTGGTCACTGGGGCGTATCGAGCATGGTGATGATGAACTGCTTCGGCCCGATTGGTTCCGACTGTTCACTCAGCGCAATCCTGCAGTCGAGCTTTCACCGATGGAAGATGGTGATGAGGATATTGACGGCGCGATTCTGGGATTGATCAAAATGGTTGCGAGCGGTGTGAACCCGGCAACACCAGGGCCGGAATACCGCTACTTGATCCCTGATGACAGTGACGGCTTTTCGGCGAGTGTTATTTTTGAGCGCGCGCGCGTCGCGCTTGCGACCGTGATTAGAAACCTACCGCGTCACATTTTCATCGATATGGAGTTCAAGATTGAGCGGACACCAGGCGGTGGGCTGTCGGCAATTGCAACAGCGGGGCAGCTGGCCGTCCAAGACGATACCTTGACAGACAGTTTCAAAAGCGAAAGCGCTAAAGGACACGTTCACTGTACAATTAAAACTCGTACGATTGCAGATGCGCTGCCCCTTGCGGGCAAGTTGAAAATTAATGTGCTGGCAGATTCCGTCGAACTGGACCTGTCGCTTGAGGATGTTGAAGTCTTCTCACACGTGCATGACTACGAAGAGCTCAGCTACTCGCCGCGTAAATGGGTAAATCCAGTCCTTCTCGAGGGCCTATGGAAGTGTGTAATGAATTTTAAGGTCCGCGGCGAATGGCAGGTGAAGGATGTTTCAGGCGCCACGTTGGAATTGTCCAGTTTTAGCGCAGACATAATAAGGGTTGGGGAAGGTCAGCGGCTCTTTCCATGGGAGCTTGATTCATGGAGCGCGTGGTTTGGTATAGAACATTTCGCATTCACTATGCGTGCCGCCATTGTTGGCGCTGCCTTTACAGTAAACAGGACAGCCTTTGTGCCGCTCAGGGCCGAACTCGCCAAAGACCTTTCGGCCAACTGGCGTACGGATGAGGTGGTCGAGAAAACCATCAAGCTCAATTTCGGCGGCGCAATATTGAACCGCGAACAGCACATGCCCCGTGACATCGTGTGTTTCGGCCATGTTGACCCACGCTCGACCACGTTCAACGTGACACCGCTTGAAAAAATCCTGGTCCAGGGAGACAAGTTGCAGCTTGCGTGCGTTCCTGCGCAACCCGGTGTGAAGTGGTCGGCCGAGTCGGTTGAGGGGACGACGGACGATGCGGGCCATTTTGACCAGCATACCCACGGTTTGTATCTGGCGCCGGGCAGCTCCGGAATCAAGGGTGAGTTCACTCGCGTTCGGGTTACCGCCACTGATCCGGTCACCGGGTTTTACAGTTCTGCCCTGCTCACCGTGGTCAAGCACGCCCTCCAGGTCAGCCCTTTGCTGGAGGTGTGTCAAGCGGGTGACGAGGGGGTCAGCCTGAAGGCAGACCACGTAGCGGGTGGTGAACTGCAGTGGCGCATACTGGGCTCACAACCCTTTGGCCAGTTGGCTCATACGACGGGCAAGGTCAACACCTATCGACCTGGCGCGAACGTGGCAGGCAAAAGGTTCGTGGTCGAGGAGGTAGAGGTCAGCAACAGGCTGACCGATGAGCGTCGAACGCTGTGTATCGTCACCCAGATGACTGGAGACCGCCCCGCCGACGTGCTGGTGGACAAGCGCGATGACAGGTTGGGCAGAGTCTGGCTATCGATCGCTGGGGGGGGGAAGGTCGGTATCAGTGAGCTGACCGTCGTGCATGGCCCGGGCCGGATCGACTCTGACCAGGCCGGCAAACCTTATTACCAGGCAGCTGCCGAGAGCTCCGCACATTTCTGCGTCGTCCGCGCCTTCTGGGAGCCCCTGCCGGGGTTCGACTTCATTTTCGAGGGTTTCATCGTGCTGCCACTCCCGATTGGTGCGCACGTCAACGCTTATCAGGCCCTCGAACAGTCTGCACAACGCGTACTGCGCCGCTAACGGTGCAGCATTCACGTGCACGAGTGCAGTCCAGCACATCAATGGAACAGGGCTAAATCATGGCTACCAATTATCTGTCGGTCATCACGGCTTGGATGAAGCAGCAAACAAGCCATTTGAACTGGGACCTCACAATTGCCACACGTCCCGAGCAACTGAACCACCTGGTCGAGCAGGCCCACTACAGCCTGGAAGATAGCGTCCGGGACGATATCGAAGGCGAGATCGCCCTACCGGGTTTTGGCGTCATTCATATCCTGACTGGCTACCGCATGGGGCCGCCATTACTGGTGGCCATGCAGGCAGCGCATGGCTCGGCAAAGGTCCAGCAGCGTATCGGCCTGGACGGTGGTACTCACCTGATCGTGGACAAGGTAGACGGCCTGCTCGGTCTGGCGGTGCATGATGTGCTGGACCCTTTGCCGGTGTCGCAGGCATTGGTGCTTGGCACCGATGCCCAGGGCGTCAGGGCCGACCTGCGCGAGGGCACTGATACCGAACTCGATCTGGGCGGCGGGCTACCCTTGCGCCTGGCCGCCGGGCGCTTCTTCAAGGATGTGCTCAGCGGGGTGGGCAGTGCCCGGCAAGTCTATCCGTTGGTGACGTTCGGGCCGCTGCCCAGCAACCCTTATCTTCAGGTGCGCCGCAGTGCAGTGCGCACCTATGTCAGCAAAGCCAACGGCAATCCCGCGCTAGTCATATTCTCAGGCGTATTCAACGGGCCGACGGGCAACATCCCTGACGGGGACTCCGGGTTCCCCTTCCTGCTCCCTGACGACCTGGAGCAACCGGTCAGCACCAGTGTGTTGCTGACTTCGCGCTTCCTGCATCGGGCCGCCTACGGAGTCGGCCTTGAGCATATGCTTGAAGATGGGGCGTTCGAGGCCTCGCACGACACCGACAACAACCTGCAACGCCTGGATGCCAAGGCTGGCCTGCTGCGTGTGCACCCGAGCACATACGAAGGCGACAGTCATGAATTCAAATGTGATGAGTTCAACATTGCCGTGGCCGGCGCGCCGCTTGCTGCCGATACCAACCAGCGTATCGACAGCCAGCATGGCCAGGGATGTTGCTGCTGCACGTCAGCCCTGGGCAATGTTCAGGGCCAGGAATCTCAGGCCGATTTTCAATCGCCCCTGAGCATCTCGTTCGAGCGTGATGAAGTGCGTCAGCACTGGAAGTCCTATTGCACCGTGCCTCTGAGCTACAGACCCAAATCGGGCGGAGCCTGGCTGATGTACACGGCGACCTTCCAGTTCGACCTGCAAACCCTGTTCAATCTGAATGAGCCGACATCATCCGAGGAAAGCGCTGGCGGCATGCTGCTCGGGCAAGTGATGTGGCCATGGCAACAGACGGCCGAAGTGACCCCCGTCAGCGGCCTGCCGAACGATATGCCAGCCGAGCTGCGCGATGAGACCTGCGCGTTTGTCGTATACGTGCTCAAGCAGGCGGTGCTGGAAGGCCTGGCCAAAAAGTTGACTGCATTTATTCCTGAGCAAGTGCTGGACGGCATGACGTTGGCAGGGTGGCACCACCTCGCGCCTTTCCGGCACGAAGTGCCCGATGGCATCGCCATGTTTGCCGACCACGGCGGCGTTGCAGGTTTTCGTGTCGTCGATCCGCCCCTGACCCTGGCCCCTGCGCAGCGGCACACCTTTACCATCGATCCGCCGCTGGAAGAGGTGACATGGTCGTTGCGGGCGCTCCCTGGCAGCGTCGGCGACCTTGGCCGGCTCGACCCCGCTACCGGTGACTATCGGGCTCCTCCAGCGCATGCCATGGGCGACGATCCGATGCGTGCCATGGTCGTCGCCACTCACTCCCAGACCGGTTCGCAGAGCACCACGCTGGTCACCGTGGTGCCCTCTGCAATGACGGTCAACCCACTGGTTCGGGTGTGCTACGTCGATGACAGTTTTCCCCTGACGGCCGGCACGCTGGACGGAGGCCTGGAGTGGTCGGTGGCAGATGCAGACGGCGACGGGCGCGGTTCGGTAGTGCCTGATGCGGGTGGCAAGCGTTGCACCTATAGCACAGGTGCCAAGGTGGAAGGCAACCAGACCTATGTGCTCGACGAAGTCAGGGTGCGCAATACGCTGACAGACGAGACGCGCTCGATCTACGTGCTGGTGCGCCAGCGCGGCCCGGAAATGACGGTGACGCTTACCCAGCAGCAAGACGGCAAGTGGCACTTGCAGGGGCGCGCCTACGGTACTGACCTGAAGGGTGTGGAGTGGACGCTGCCGATAGCGGGTACCGGCACGATCGATGGCGAAAACAACGACTGCTACACCCCGCCCTCTGAGGATTCCGAAGCACGCTTCACCCTGATCATCGGCAAATGGGTACTACCCGATACCGAGTTCATTTTTGAAGGCCACCTGCTGCTGCAGCTGTCTTTGTCCCAGCATTTCTCAGCCATGCGGCGCGCTGCCAACCCGGCCGGCCTGCGCGTGGCCCCTGCACCATCGATTGGAGGTTGATGCCATGGCCAATTCATTGGAAGAACTGCTTGAAAAAATGCGTCAAGGTTCGGTGACGCTGGGCTGGGGCGCAGTCGCAGCTTACAGCCGCCCCCAGCTCAATCGCTTGCTGGAGCAGCAGTACCTGCATCGCCTCGCGGAGAACAACTTTCTTCCGCCGTTCAGCGACATACTGAAACGCACGGCCCTGGGCCAGACAGTCTCGGTGACAGGGCTCGAGTTCGGTACACCTTTGTTGTCATTCAGCAGCGCCTCTGTCAGCAACTCCAAAGCTACGCTGACCATGAATATCATCGGCGGCACGCTGACCTTCAACGGGCAACTGCTGCGCAGCTACGTGATCACCGAAGCGCAGGGGCACACGCTGTCGATGGAGGTCGACCTGGAAACCGTTCGCGGTGAGGTCGCCCCTTATGGTCGGGTCGCGCTGAACCTGGCCAAGGGAGCAAAATTCACCAGCGATCTCTTTGATGACGAAGACAAGGACTATCTTCACCAGCAGCTGGACAAGGCACTGGGAGCCTGGCTAGGCGGCATGCCGGCGCGCTGCGTGATGTTTGAGTTGGGCACGGTGGACTTCGCCGGTTATGACGAACTCACCCCTACCAACTTCATTCTGCGCACCCAGGCGGCCCCCGGTGCGCGTATCAGAAGCGCGGCCAATT
The DNA here is from genome assembly GCF_052041945.1 of Pseudomonas sp. SMN11. Lineage (NCBI taxonomy): Bacteria > Pseudomonadati > Pseudomonadota > Gammaproteobacteria > Pseudomonadales > Pseudomonadaceae > Pseudomonas > Pseudomonas sp. SMN11. The sequence goes on from NZ_JBKGGW010000007.1 coordinate 22,692, forward strand.
ACGGTGATGGCGCAGTGTTGGTGTTCATGCGCTTGCGTGGCAACGCGAGTGATGGCGAACAACCCGATGAAACGTACCCCTTTCTGCTCCCCGATGGCGACTATTCGGCCACGCTGGTGCTGAACAAGGACCTGTTGGACTATGCCTCCGAAGAAGGCGTCGAGCTTCTCGCCACCCTGCTGTTTCCGGAGCTCAATGCCTTCGTCAAGAAGGAAGACCACAAGCCGCTGGATCGGGCCCTTTTCGGCAATATCAGTCCGTTGCTCATGAGCTTGAAGGTAAAGCCTACCATGGGTACGGTCGTACCGGCTGGCAAAACTCAGCAGTTCTCGCTGCACGATGGTGATGACAAGGTGCTGACAGCCAGCGCCTGGTCAGCGCTCAACCCACAAAGCCATGACGATAAAGGGCATGGCACGATCAACGCCAATGGCCTTTACACTGCCCCTGCTGAGCATGAGGTGGGGGGTGATGTGCTGAACGTCATCATTACCGCGGAATACAAGAAAGGTAGCGATACCTACAAGGCCGCTGCACGCTTGCTGGTGACATCGGCGCAGGTACTGCCGATGCCCGTTGTCGGCGGCTATCAGCCCACACAGAGTGCAAGAGGGATAGATGTGTGGAACGCGGGCAATGATCCGATCAGGTTCAACTTGCTGGGCCAGCGGTTGGGCGAGCTGGCGTATTTGGGCGGCGGGCGATCAAGGTTCGTGCCTGGTAAACAAGCCCAACGACGTGTCCTGAGCGTGCAGGAACTGGAAGCCGAAGGAGCGGAGAGGAACCGAACTGCGCTGGTCCTGGTTCACAACCAGCCACTGGTGGCGCTCGACCCACCCTTCGTGCCGAAACACGCCTTCGGTGGTACAACCCAACTGCGCGAAGTGAACCGCATCATGCCCAATGAACAGCGGCGCTGGCGAATGTTGTCAGGCCCCGGAGGCGTCACCCAGTCGGGACAGTTCACTGCCTCTACACAACGCATCCAGCAACCCAATGTGGTGGCCTGCGAAGTGGTACGCAATGGTGTGGTGTTCGCATCAGGCTATAGCGTGCTGAAAGAAACACCTGTGCAGCCACTGAGCAGTTGGGTAGATCTCCAGAGCTTCTCCATCACGGTAGGTAAGAGCGCCGAGGGCGTGCGTGGAGCAGTCGCCTCTAGTGGCTTTCAGCAACTGGAAATCGAGGTCACCGTGGTAACCTTGCAAGCGAATGGCCATGACTACAAGTTGAGCCCGGCAGAAATGGCCACGATCACGCTTTTCGATCGCGCGGGGCAGAAGGTTGCCAGCCTGTGCGACAACGAGGAAGGGGTCGGCTCGGTGTATGGCAATGTCTGGCGCACCAGCCTGACGAAGAACCGTTTCATACTGGCCAATGAAAGCACCCTGCAACCTGCCACGGCGCGTGGTGAGGAGGACCGGACCATACGCCAGACGATATACCTGCACCGTCGCGGCGTATCCGGGTCGCAAGTGTTTCACGCCGGTTTCCAGGACGCGGGTGGCACCTGGCACTACTCCAATGACACTCCTCATCGCAACGGCACCATCGAAGTTAAGGTACTGACACCGGAGCCGTTCAAGTCCAGCGATTATACGTTGATTCGCAAGCGTGTTGATGGTGGTGGCGGTGACTTGGGTAGGGATGATCCGGAAGCTGACGATTTCGACTTGCACCCGGTCACTGAAGATTACTGGTTGTTGGACTACCAAAAGGGAACGTTCTACACGGCGGATTTCGTCGGGGCCGACGCCAATGCTGCTGGCGGCTATGCAAATAACTCGATAGCGCGTTGGGAAAGCACCTACCACAACGAGCGTTTCCATAGTTACACAGGGTGGATTTTCCAGAATCACGGCGAACCGGAGCCTCGTGCTGTTTCCTTCGATAAATTAATCAAGGATGTCGTGGGTTCGGAAGATTACCAACGCCCTGTGCGCTCGCAATATGAAGCAGGGCTGTTGGTGATCGCCAACTACCGGAATATGAATCGCTATCTGGGAGACGTTGACGTTGACGGGTCGACCGTTTTGTCCAAGCTGTCAAAGCCGTTACGCGTGCAGTTGCGTGATGCGCAGGGCCATCTCCACGTGGTTCAACTCGATTATCTGCCTTCGACCACGATCGGTGATCGAAACGTATTGGTGCACAGTGTGCCTTCACGGCCAGCAGCCGGCGACGACTCGATCATTCGCCTGGTCAACTTTAATGCAGGGGAATCGGTATGAAAACAAAAACGGTTTATGTGCTCATGGTTTGTTTTCTTTCGAGTTGCAGCGGCGCTTGGGCGGACCAGAAAAGTTCTCCGCAGCAGGACCTGGGTAAGATCGAGTTTGCGCAAAAGATGGATGGCGACCAGCAGCCCGGTGGTAGGCAATGTACGATCATGGTACAGAGCCAAGGCCAGAAGGATAATAAAATGAAAGATACCGCGTGTAAAAACGATGTTGTGACCTTCTTCAGGTTTGTCGATGTCGCGTCCACGACAGAGGTGCAGTTATCATCTGAGTCGAAGTGTTGGGGCGAAGACTGGACGTTCAATGTGCAGGCGATCAAGAATCCCACCACCACGAAATGGATAGATATTCGAACGTTCAGCGGCAAGCCAAAAGGTACAATTATTCAGCCCGGCCTAATGCTAGTTTACAGCCGTCACGACTGGGGGAATATTGAAGGCAAGCTGAGTTGCGCTTCTGTCTACGCGCCAGGATATATGGAACGCTTCAAGACAGTCCCTGAGGGAAGTCGACCATGAGCGCATCTACCGCTGTGCACTCCAATGCTTTCAATTACGCAGACTATATCGACACCGGTGTCGACTCACGGACCGGTCAATATACCGTATCCATCAGATTACCCGCATTGAAGGGCAACGACCTTCAGGGCCCGGACTTTGGCCTGGCGTTGTTCTACAGCCCCTTGAATAGCGATGATTCCGGTTACGGTAAAGGCTGGAATCTGCAACTGACGCAAGTGCGCAATAACGTAGTAACGCTGAGCAGTGGTGAGTCTTACAGGGTTACCGGTACTTCTTCGTCCACCGGGCGCCTGGAAATGCGCGAGCAGAAGCTGCGGCGCTTCGATCTGTACCCGGAACCTGCAGGGCCCGACGGTGCCGAGCGTTTCCGCGTGGAACATGGCTCCGGCCTGGTCGAGGTGCTGAAGACGATGGGCTCGGGCGCCGGCCAGGTTGCCTTGCCCGTCGAGCTGCATTCGCCGCTTGGCCACGTGTTGTACCTGGATTACACGCCTTTCCAGAACGGTCACATGTTATTGAGCGAGGTGTGGGACGAATGTGAAACTCTGCTGACGTTGCAGCGTGTGGGTAGCCGCGTCCAGATCCTGTGTTATCCCTTTGGCGGCGGCGGCGGCGAGCCGCTGGCGCGCTACGGCATGACCTTGAGCGGCAGCGACAACCGGGTCAGCGAGATTATCCTGCCCACGGCCAATCAGGCGCGTTGGCGCTTCACCTATCGGGATGTGCGTGGGCACCTGTGCCTGAGCGAGATGCGCACGCCATTTGGTGGGCTCGAGCGCATTATCCACGATGACGCCGGGCACGAATTTCCGTCGAGCGCCAACCGTGCCAACCTGCCCCGAGTCACCCGTCACGAATCGCTGCCAGGTTTTGGCCAGCCTGCCAGCGTGGTGCGCTACGAGTACCCCGGTACGCGCAATTTCATCGGTGGTGGCAGCGCTATTCCTTGGTCCGATGAGGGGTTGGACAACCTTTATCAGGTAGAGAAGGGGTATACCTACCAGACCGTGGAGCAGCATGAACAGAAGGGTAAGGTCGTGCGTACGATCACGCACACGTTCAACCGTTTTCATCTGCTGACCGTTCAGGAAACCGTCAAGGGAGACAAACGGTTGGAGGTGATCAACGTCTACGGTGAGGTGGACGGCTCTTTCGATCAGCAGCCGCCATACTTCCAGTTGCCCCACCAGGAAACCCAGCGTTGGTCGAGGGTCAGCGACGCCTCCAGGCAACGCGAAGAAACACAGCTGACAACCTACGATACGCACGGCAACGTTTTGACTCGCACTCTGCCGAACAAAGTACTGGAGACCAGTGTCTGGTACCAGGCCGCAGAAGAAGGCGACCCGCACGGTTTCGTGCGCAACCTGAAATCCAGGGAGATAAAGCCTGCAGCTACAGGGGCGGGCAGTGCGCCTACCTTGATCCATCAATACCGATACAGGGAATTGGCGCCACTGGGCAGCTATTTGAAGAAAGCATGGCGGTTGCTCGAGACAGAGACGCTGAGCGACCTCGGCGCAGAATCTGACGAATTCCACGAGAAAATCGCCAGTGTCTATTTCGACGCCCCTGCCGAGCCCATGAGCTATGGTCGAGTCCAGCGGAGGACGCTGAGTTACCCGAGCGAGGAGCTGGACAAGACCCTCGACACCACGACGAGGTTTGCTTACAGCGTGCCCAAGGACATCCGTGCCCTGCAGACCGTGGAAACGCTGGTGGGCTTTGACGGTGAAACCAAGATCATTACCTTGCAGCATGACCTTGAAACGGGTGAGCCGTTGCTCAATCGGGACGACAATGATGTCGAAATTCGCTATGAATACGATGCTTTGCGCCGGGTGACCCGTGAAATCGTGGCGCCAGGCAAGCCCATCGAGGCGAACCGTCGATACAAGTACTTCCTTTGCGCTTATGACAATGAGCAGGCACAGCAGTGGGCCTACGACGTCAAACAGGTAGAGACCCATACCTTGTTCGACGGCCTCAGGCGCCCGGTGTTCGAAGAGCGCGAAGACCACGACAGCGCCACGTTTGCCGGTGCATCACGGCCGATTTATCGCGCGCAGTACGACGAACTGGGCCAGTTGACCGAGGAAACCGAGATCGATTGGCTGGGTAATCGCTTGCTCGAATTGACCAGCACCTACGACTACGACGACTGGGGTCAGCAGTACAGCGTCACGCTGCCCCACGGTGTGACCGAGGTCGAGGAAATCGACCAGGTGGCAAGCAAGGATGGGCCGGTGCACCGTACCTGGCGAGAAGTGGCGGGTGTGCGCTGCAGCGGTATTACCGAAACCTGGCAAAACCTGTTTGAAAAACCGTCGCGGATCGAGCGTTTTGCCCTGGATGGCAAGACTGTGGTCAGTTTGCAGATCAATGAATATGACGGCCTAGGTCGCCTCAGTACCGAAAAACGGGGGAGCGGTACTGGCCAGCGCATCGATGAATATCGCTATGATGTTTTTGACCGTATTCTGGAGCATCACCTGCCGGATCGTGTCAACAAGGTTTATCGTACGTACGCCCTGCACAGTCGCAACGACCTGCCTGACAGCATCAAGGTAGGTAATTCCGAAACTAACGCGCTTCTGCTTGGGCTGCAGGAATTCGATGGCCTTGAGCGGCGTATCAGCGCGACCACAGGTGGGCGCCGGCAGGAGTTCAAGTATGCGCCAGGCGAACGGCAACCGCGTTGGGTGACAGCGCCTGATGGCGAGCTGATCGAGTATCAGTATGACCCTGCACTGGGTGAAGAACCGGTAAGGCGAGTGCTGGCCAGCAATACCGCCCAATTCGACTACGACCCTAAAAACGCCAGGCTGTTGCATTGCGAAGAGTGCGGTGACGGGGAGGCTCCTCACTATCTGATGGACCGAGACTACTTCCTCGGCAATGGTGAGGTCAGGAATGAGACGCGGACCGTGGAGGGCGAGCCGTTCTCCATGACCTACGACTACAGCTACCGCAGTCGCCTGCTCGGCTACCGGGATGTGCTGGACCAGATGCAAACCTATGAGTATGACGATTTTGGCCGCCTGAAGAAGACTGAGCTGAGCGAGCCAGTGGCTACGAACTCCCGTTACCGAATGCGTCGTGAGCCACCTGAGGCGCAAGTGCTGCTGAGGTCGACGTTCGAGTATGACGAACAGGGGCGCATGGAGTCCTATACCACCCAGGATGTCGTCACCGGGCAGGTGCTGATCACTTGCTTTGAATACGACGAATTCGACAGGGAGGTACTCCGTACCTTCGATTTTGGCGACACGCTGCAAACCCTGGAGCAGGATTACGACGAGTTCGATTGCCTGAAATATCGAACCCTGAAACAGCGCGCCAGGGACGCTGACCCAAGCGATGCCGAACTGCTGCGTCATGAAACATACCAGTACGATCGGCGTGGTCGGCTGCAGGTGTACACTTGCGAGGGCCCCGAGGCGCCCGTCGATCCTTCTGGCCAAGTCATTGCCCGGCAGACATTCGGCTTCGATGCGGTGGACAACATCATCTCGGTCATCACCCAGAGCCCAGGAGGGACCCCACAGCGGACTCGCTACGAGTTCACCAATCCTGACGACCCGGCGCAACTGACCAGGATCCTTCCACCTGCCCCGCAAGCGCCAATCGAACTGTTTTACGACCTGAATGGCAATTTGACCAGGGATGAGCAAGGCCGAGTTCTGGCCTATGATTCACTCAACCGCCTGCTGCGGGTCGACACCCCCGAGGGTGAACACTGCCTCTACCATTACGACCCCGAGAACGTCCTGTCCGGGACCTCGCCTGCCTGAGGGTACACGCTGAAGCAAGGCCGACGTCATGGCCGGCCTTGTTCTGCTAGCGGTAGCGAATGGTAAAGTTCAGGGCCCCTTTGGCAAGGCCGGCACCCACTGCGTTGCTCGCCTCGAGCTGATAGAAGCGGGCTTCGAAGTCCAAGGGTACCTCGCCCTTCTTCAAGGGCTTCAGTTCGTGCTCCGTGCCCAGTTGCATCGGCTTCCCATCGTAGAGCATCTGGATGCCCACACCGCGTGCATCGGAGTCGTCGGTCAGGCTGAACACGTGTTCTCCCGCGGGGCCTACTGGTTTTGAACCATTGATGCCATGAAGCTCGATGGTGGCCAACGTCTCATTGTCCGGGTCGCTATCAACCACGCAATTGCTCAAGCGAATCTGGAAAGGCTTCGCGGTCGTGGTGAAGCCCGGGCCGGTGAAGTCTTTGGTGTTCCACTCGCCGAGATCCACCGGTAAGGCGCTGGTTGCAGCGAGCACATCGCACTGGGTCTGGATGATCGATGCCCGCAGTCTGAATTCAAGTACCTTGCCCAGGCCGGTGTCCACCTGGCCAGTGATCAGTGGGTCGTCCATCATATGGACCCCAGGCGACAAATCGCCCGTCTTGACCAAGGTGAGAGTGTGGTTAAAAAAGTGCATCTCAACGGGGGCTAACCTCACTTCCTCGTACCAGGACTTGAACGGCACATACGCTGAAGGTTCCGGGTTGAATTGGTCGGTCCCGCCCAGAAACGGAAGCCCCATCATTATGATTGCGCCGACGCCGGGAATGCTGGTGTTCAGGACATGCGCATCCGAAAGGTGGCTGTCAACAGTGGCTATGGGGGGGTGAACGCCGAAAGTAGCTAGCATGTCGAAGTTGATTCGCTTGCCCTTGGGATCACAGGTAAGAACCAAATTGTTGCTGTCACGGATAGACGTTGACCCGAAAGTGGCGATCGTTCTGCCGATCAGCGCATCGCGCGGAACGTAGAGGGTGCCCAAGTCCCGTTCATATTGCATGATCCCGGCGCTGCGCAGGGGGTCGAACCGGCACCGCCCGTCTCGGTCGGACGTTGCCATGGCCTGAGCTGCTGGCAAGACCAGCGCCATCAGCAAGGCTAGGCGCAGGTTTTTCTTGATGTCTTTCATGGCTTTCCTGAAGCGCGTGGGGGCAGCCACTTGCGAGGCTGACGTGCGATTGGTTTGCTAGATACAGGTGAGGGTCTGCAGGCGATAGCCGTCGACCAGCGGGGCGGCCAGCGGGTCGACGTGCAGTTGGCAACTGGCCTCGGGCTGGTCGCCCCAACTCACCAGCAGGGGGGGCTCCACATTTGGGCTGGTGAGCATGACCACGCCGGCTTGCCCCACCATGCCGAGCGGCTCCCCGTCTTTGCCCAGTACCTGGGCACCAAAGGGCAGCGGCTGGCCGCCAGCGTCGTGCACGGTCAGCACCAGGCGCGAGACGCGGCTGGCCTCGAAACGTCGCTTCACCACGGCACCTCGGCGTGGCACCACTTGTGCGACGCCATTGTCGATTTCCACATCAGGGTCAAGGCGGTCGGTTTGCAGCACTATCGTGTTGGCCCTGTAAGGTTGCAGGTAGGGCAGCAGCGCATAGCCGTGAGCATCGGTGCGGGTGCCGATCGCGTTCCGCAGGCCGACATCGGCCACACCGGGAACTTCGATCAAGGCTGAGGTATCACCCAGGTAGCGACCGAATGCCAGGCCATCAGCGTGCAGCAATACAGCGCCACTGGCATTCAACGAGAGGCTGCGGTAGGCGTCGCCCTCGGTATAACCACCACTCAAGCTTGCATAGGGCGCCTGGTGGCCAAGGGACAGGGCCGCTGTTTTACGGTCGTTCTCATCACGGCTCAGGCTGGCGCTGTAGCTCAGCGCGTGTTCGGTGTCGCTGCCGCTCAGCGTTGCGCGCTGGCTGTGGCCTCTGGCGTTGTGCTGCAGGCCGAAAGAGGTATTGATTGGGCGGCCCAAATGCAGCGGCATGGACACGCTGAGGCCGAACTGGCGATCGCTGCCGTAGCGGTCGGCCAATGATTGCGAGGCGAACAGGCTGTAACTGACCCCGCGGTGATGGGTGTTGAAATTGAACTGATATTGCCGCTGGGTAGCACTGCGCTGCCAGTAGTCCTGTTGTGACAAGGTAAGGGTCATCGAACTGCTCCTGCCCAGGCTCTGGTGCACCGATGCCTCTAGCCGACTACGACGGCCGCCGCTGAACTTTGCGTCATTGCCGCGCTGGCGCACCGCCTCATCGAAGTCACGGTAGCCTTGCGTCGAATAGCGGTAGCCTGCAAAGCGCAGGTTGGTCTGGGTAGTGAAAGCTTTACCGTACTTCAACGCGTAGCTCGTACCCTGCACATCCTGCTCATGGGTGTTGTCCATGGCGGTGAATGCCTGGGTAACGTCGAAGGCCAGCGCACCAAAGTTGCCGAGGTCCTTGCTCAGGCCCAGGTTGCCGGCGCGGTAGAACTCACTTGCCATCAGCCCGCCGTAAAGGGTGGTATTCCACTGAGTACCGAGTGCCAGTGTGCCTTGCCAGAGCAGGGGGGTGTCGAATTGAGCCGAAGGCTTGTAGCGCCCCAGGGTGGCACTGTAACGCCAGACCCCCGGCCGCATCAGGCTGTTGATGGTCGAGTATGGCTGGATGAACCGCCGTACCTGGCCATCGGCCTCGGTCAGGACGACCTCCAGTTCGCCACTGCCTGCTGTACTGAGATCGTCGATGGCGTAGGGGCCGGCGCTGACATATGTCGAATAGATCGGATAGCCATTCTGCCAAACCTCGACCTTTGCCCGGCTTTGCGCAACCCCACGAATGACCGGTGCGTAACCGCGCTGGTTGTCGGCCAGCATGCTCATGTCAGACGCCACCCGCACGCCCGCGATCGGCACTGAACGAAACACGTCGCTGTCGGTGAAGGTTTCGCCAAGTGTCACATTGGCGCGGGTGCCCGGTATATCCCGTTGGGCGAAAGTCTGCACCCGGGTCCATTCACGTCCACCCTGGCTGTCATGGCGCCAGGACTGTGTGCTGCGCAGGCGCCACTCGCCCAGGTTGACGCCGGTGTTCAGGTACAGGTCGTCACTGTTGAAACGGCCTGAGTAGCGGTTGTGGCCTTGCAGGCTCGACGCTTGATAGCTGATGAATGCCGCGTTGATACCGCTTTCCCAGCGAGACGGGTCGAGCTGACCGGCGCTGTCTCGGCGCATGGCGATCTGGGGTATGGAAATGGCCAGGTGCAGCTCCCCCGGGTAAAAGACGACTTGCGCGCCCGGCACCACTGCCTCGAGGTCCAGGCAGGCTCTGCTCTGATCATCCGGGTTGGCCAGCGCTTCCAGGCGCAGGCCCCATTCACCCAGCAGGCTTGCGGCAAGGCAAGGTAGCAGTTCGCCCTCCGGGTTCGGCTGGAAGTCGAGTTCATGTTGACCAACGGGTTCGAGGTTGACCTGCACGCTGACGCGGTAAAGGCCAGGCGTCAGTGCCTGGTCGCTGGTGAGCTTGCTCAGGGACCAGGCGCCAACGTCAACGGGCTGGCCCGGTACCTGGCGCAAAAAGCCGCTTTGAAACGCCGAGTCTGCTTGTGCGCACGGCAGTGCGACCAAGGCCGAACTGCCCAGCAGGCGCAACAGTGCGCTGCGCTGGCTGTGCAAAATGCACCAGCGTAGTGAGGGGAGGAACATGATGATGTCCTTTGTTACTGCGAGGCCGGCCCTATTTGGGCAAATGAATGGGTGAAGTCAGTGGAGTGGTGTATCCGCCGTAGTCATTGATAACGGAAAATTCGGCGCGCAAGCCGGCGGTTCGGGTAATACCGTCAACGGGGTAGTCCTGAGCGGCGAAGGGGGCCAGCATGGCGGTGTTCCTTAGTTTTTGTTGCTGCCCTGAGCCAAGTACGCTCAGGCGAATGAAGGTGACATGGAACGGTGAGGGGTTATCAACCCGCAAATGGGGTTTGCCGTCCTTGTCAATCAATGAAAACTTCAGCGATTTCAATTGGCTGGTGGACGTCCCTTTCAGTTGCTGCGGTCGGTAGAACATCTTGATGCGGGTTCGCATCGCAATGTTGAGGGTATTGCCGGGCGCGTCGCTGGCTTCGGGTACTTCCTGAACATTGAGGAAAAATAGCGATTCGCGATCATCTGGCAGTGTGCGGGGGAGTCCATTGATCTGCATAAGCTGTTCTTTGCCGGGTAGCAATTTGAACAACTGCGGCGCTGGCAGAAACGGTACGGCGGTCGTATTGTCATCGGCACTTGTGTTGATCCACGCCTGCACCGCATACGTTTGCTTGCTAGGGTTGCGCACGACTACCGTTGTATTGCGCTTGTCACTGTGGAACACCAGCCGGGTATTGTTCAGCGCCAACGCCGCCTGGGCACTGGTAATGGGCAAGGTGTACAGCAATATGGCCATGCAGGCGCCCATGATCGGGCGCAGGCGTGCCGCCGCTGGAAATAAGCCGGGCATGAAGAAGGTTCCTTTCGGACCCAGACGTCAAGGACGCCTGGGTAATGCGATGAAGCGAAGTTACACGCCAAGCCAGGCCGAGCGCGCTCTATATCAGATGATATCGACGGTGAAACTCACGGTGGCAGAGGCTGCGCCAGCGGTCACAGTAGCCGCAGTCGAGCGATAGTAGGCGTCAAATGGCAGGCGCGTTTCACCGGTGTTGTTCAAATCAAACGCGTCAGTGGCACTACCGGGTTTGACCCCTTTATTGTTTTTATCACGCAGCGAAATGGCCACGCCTTTTGCGCCGTCACTACCGCCCGTCACTGCGAAGTATTCACCGCTTGGATCTGCCGTACCCGTGAAGGTGACGGTAGCGCTATTGTCACTAAGGCCGCATGCGCCGCCATCGCGAACTACCAGTTCGAAGCGTTTTCCAACATATTCTTCACCCACATTCTTGAATTGACTGGATGGCAAGTCACCCATGCGCACAGTGCTGCCTACACTGCCGTCACCAGGATTGACGATTTCAATCGGGCAACCGTCTGCTGTAATGCGGCCCTCGAAATCCAGGGTGCCGGAATTGGCAAAAGCCGAAGTGCCTGCAGTGAGAGTAAGGAGGCCGAGCGAAAGTGCCACGACAGATTGTTTCATGGTTCGATAATTCCTAAGTTTGTGAGGGGTGGAATGTTGCTGAAGACATGTCAGCGGTGGTGTGTTGGGCAACACCACGGCTGTGCTTCGGCGTCGATTCTAATAATGGCTATTGGTGTGTTTCAATGGGAATTTGAACCATTTATTTATTATTTTTTTATGTATAGGTGGTGTGATTATTTGTTGTTGTATTTTCTGTTTGTGGCTGGGGATAAATACCGGTCTTGCATTGATTGCTGTGGGTGCAATAAGGGTTTTCGGAATTATAGTGGGGAGCGATGCCGCTACAGAACAAGTTAGAAATGCAAACTAAGGGAGGTAAACGAGGGAAGGTGGCGGGCGGGCGCTGGCAGAGCAGTTGCGAGGTGGCGACGCGTCAGATTCAGTACTGAGGTTGAAAGGTGCAGACGCCTCGCCGCTGCATGATCGAGGCGTCGGACATGGACGTCAGTGTGAACTGTCGCGGCCACTGAAACTCAGCAGTTGTTTTTCCTGGTTCCAGTCAAAAGGTTCATCTGCCTGTTCGGCCTCATAGCGACGCTCCTCCAGTTGCTGGTAAAGCGCCAGTTCTTCGTCCGGCATGAAGTGCAGGCAGTCGCCGGCAAAAAACCACAACAGGTCGCGTGGCACCAGGTGGGCAATCTGCGGGTAGCGCTGGATCACCTGGCAGATCAGGTCCTGGCCCAGGTACTGGCTTTGCAGCGGATCCTGCGGCAACAGCGTCAGCAGTTCGTCGAAGCGTTCGAGGAACAGGGCGTGGCTTTCTTCCGGCACCTGTTCTGCTTCACCCAGCGCTACCAGGATGGTACGCAGGTGCTGGAGCAGTTGCAGGTGATATTCCAGGTGTGGGGTGGCCATGGAATGGGTCCTCGGTATGGCTGAAACGGGGGGCGGAGTATACGCCGCGCCCCATTGCTCGCGAAGGGTCAGCGTACCTTGCCGGGTTCCGGCTGCAACTGGGCCTTGTCGAAGGCATCGACATCGATCACCTTGCGACGTGCCTGTTCGGCTTGATGCAGGCGCTGGCCTTCGCCCGGTTGCAGTACGCCGCTCTCGATGGCCGCGTCGATGGCGGACTGGCCAGGTGCAGGCTGAAGTTTTCCTTCCTTGATGGCCTGGTGCAATGCCTTGCCTGATGGCGCCACCTCGTCGAGCAGATCGCTGGCCTTCTGCAGGGCGGCCACCGGGTCATCCTCCCCCTGCGGGCGGTAGCAGCCCGCCAGCAGCTCCTCCAGCGCGGGGTCGCCCTTGCGCCGGCCAATCAGCTCGGCCACTTCAGCGTCCAGTTCATCACTGGTGCCGGTATGGCGACGGCCGAAGGGGAACACCAGCACCCGTAATGCAAAGCCGATGAAGCGGTTGGGGAAGTTGTCGAGCAGGCGGTCCAGCGCATGCTCCGCCTGGCCCAGGCTTTCTTCCATGGCCCAGCGCAGCAGTGGTTGCAGGTGTTCAGGGGAGCCCTGGTCGTGGTAGCGCTTGAGGGCAGCGCTGGAGAGGTACAGGTAGCTCAACACATCACCCAGACGGGCACTGAGGCGTTCGCGGCGCTTGAGTGCACCGCCCAGCAGCATCATCGACAGGTCGGCCATCATCGCAAAGGCGGCCGCCTGGCGGTTGAGCGCCCGGAAGTAACCTTGGCTCAAGGCATCACCAGGCACGTGCTCCAGGCGACCCAGGCCCAGGTTCAGCACCAGCGTGCTGGCTGCGTTGCCAGCGGCGAACATGATGTGCTTCATCAGCAGCTCGTCAAACTCTCGCAACGCCTGCTCACGGTCTTCGCGGCCGGCCAGGGCCATTTCCTTGAGCACGAACGGGTGGCAGCGGATGGCACCCTGCCCAAAGATCATCAGGTTGCGCGAGAGAATGTTGGCCCCTTCGACGGTGATGAAGATCGGCGCCCCTTGCCAATTGCGCCCCAGGTAGTTGTTCGGGCCCATGATGATCGCCTTGCCGCCATGCACATCCATGGCGTGCTGGATGCATTCGCGGCCGCGTTCGGTCAGGTGGTACTTGAGGATTGCCGATAGCACCGAGGGTTTTTCGCCCAGGTCCACAGCTTTGGCCGTGAGCAGGCGGGCGCTGTCCATCAGCCAGGCGTTGCCACCGATGCGTGCGAGGGATTCCTGAATGCCCTCGAAGGCCGCCAGGGGCACATTGAACTGTTCGCGGATGTTGGCGTACTGGCCGGTGACCAGGCTGGTGTACTTGGCGGCGCCGGTACCGACCGCAGGCAAGGAGATCGAGCGGCCCACCGACAGGCAGTTCATCAGCATCATCCAGCCCTTGCCGAGCATGGCTTGGCCGCCGATGAGGAAGTCCAGCGGCACGAACACGTCCTTGCCGCTGTTGGGGCCGTTCATGAACGCCGCGCCCAGCGGCAGGTGGCGTTTGCCGATCTCCACGCCGGGTGTGTCGGTGGGGATCAGCGCCAGGCTGATGCCCAGTTCTTCCTGCTCGCCCAGCAGGTGGTCGGGATCGTAGGCCTTGAACGCCAGGCCCAGCAGCGTGGCCACCGGGCCCAGGGTGATATAGCGCTTCTGCCAGTTCAGGCGCAGGCCGATGACTTCTTCGCCATCCCATTGGCCTTTGCAGATGACCCCGGTGTCGGGCATGGCGCCAGCGTCGGAACCGGCCAGTGGGCCAGTCAGGGCGAAACAGGGGATTTCGTCGCCACGGGCCAGGCGCGGCAGGTAGTGATCGCGCTGTTCGTCGGTGCCGTAATGCAGCAGCAACTCTGCCGGGCCGAGTGAGTTCGGCACCATTACCGTGGACGCCAGGTCGCCGCTGCGGGTGGCCAGTTTCATCGCCACCTGGGAATGGGCGTGGGCGGAGAAGCCTCTGCCGCCGTATTCCTTGGGGATGATCAGGGCGAAGAAACCGTGCTGCTTGATGTGCGCCCAGGCTTCAGCAGGCAGGTCGAGGTCCTGGCCAATCTGCCAGTCGCTGACCATGGCGCACAGTTCCTCGGTCGGGCCATCGATGAAGGCCTGTTCTTCTTCTGTCAGCTTCGGCGCCGGGTAGCTGAGGAGGGTGGGCCAGTCCGGGCGGCCGCTGAACAGCTCGCCGTCCCACCACACCGTCCCGGCGTCGATGGCTTCGCGCTCGGTCTGCGACATCGGCGGCAGGGTGCGCTGGAACCATCTGAACACCGGGCCGCTGAATACCTTGCGGCGCCAGTCCGGCAGCGCCACCAGGGCAGTCTTGAGGGCCAGCACGATCCAGAACAACGCCAGCAGCCAGCCGGGAGCGCTGCTGAAAATGCCCATCAGCAGCACGTAGGTTGCGATGATTCCGAGAATCTGCAAAGGCGCAAGACGCCGATGCGTGAGGTACGCCGCGCCGATCACCAGCACCACCAACCACAACAGCAACATAATCGGTCCTCCTTGGAACCAAGGGCTTGAGCCGTCCCAGACAGCTTAGACGCAACGCTGTGAACGGCTGGGTCAGAACAGTGACAGGGTGTGGCGGCGGGAGTTTCAGTACAGGCAACGAATGTCTGGAGTAGACTGTCCCACCTCCGCATTCCATAAGGACGTTGCCATGCTGAAGATCTGGGGCCGCAAGAATTCGAGCAATGTACGCAAGGCGCTGTGGATCGCCCACGAATTGGGCCTGGATTTCGAGTCGATTGACGCTGGTGGCGTTTTCGGCGTGGTCAACGAGCCGCATTACCGCGCCCGCAACCCCAACGGCCTGGTGCCGATGCTGGAAGACGGCGACCTGACCCTGTGGGAGTCCAACACAATCGTCCGCTACCTGTGCGCCGAATATGGCGCAGAGCAGGGCTGGTACCAGGAAGACGCCCGTCAGCGCGCCCTGGCCGACAAGTGGATGGACTGGACCACTTCGTCCTTCGCCGGCCCGTTCCGCCCACTGTTCTGGGGCCTGCTGCGCACCCCGGAAGACCAGCGCGATTGGGTGGCAATCAACGCCGCGCACAAACAGTGTGCCGCGTTGCTGGCCATTGCCGACGAAACCTTGGCCAAACAACCATACCTGTCGGGTGACCAGATCGGCATGGGCGACATCCCACTGGGTAGTTTCATCTACGCCTGGTTCGAAATGCCGATCGAGCGTCCAGCCATGCATCACCTGGAGGCTTGGTACGAGCGCCTCAAGGCGCGCCCGGCCTACCAGGCAGCGGTGATGACCGCGCTGACCTGACCTTGCTTCGATAGTCATTATCAATACATGTGACTGTACTTGTGCGGCCTGGCCTTGCACCATGGCCGCACTCACTGCGCCAGTGATCTGCCCTGGCGTGTCCTGCACCTTTTTCTTCGGTAAGTGACCCGCTATGAGTTCCGCCCTGTCCATCCGACAGCTGACCAAGACCTACGGCAACGGCTTCCAGGCCCTCAAGGGCATCGACCTGGACGTTGCCGAAGGCGACTTCTTCGCCTTGCTCGGCCCCAACGGCGCCGGCAAGTCCACCACCATCGGCATCCTCTCGACATTGGTCAACAAGACCAGCGGCACGGTCAACGTGTTCGGCCACGACCTGGATCGCGAGCCTTCGGCGCTCAAGCGTTGCCTGGGCGTGGTGCCGCAGGAATTCAACTTCAACCAGTTCGAGAAGTGTTTCGACATCGTCGTGACCCAGGCGGGCTACTACGGCATTCCGGCCAAAGTGGCCAAGGAACGTGCCGAGCAGTACCTGACCCAGCTGGGCCTGTGGGACAAGCGTGACGTGCCTTCACGTTCGCTGTCCGGCGGCATGAAGCGCCGCTTGATGATCGCCCGCGCGCTGATCCACGAGCCGCGCCTGTTGATCCTCGACGAGCCTACCGCCGGCGTGGACATCGAGCTGCGCCGTTCGATGTGGAGCTTCCTCACCGAGCTCAACCAGAAAGGCATCACCATCATCCTCACCACCCACTACCTGGAAGAGGCCGAGCAGCTGTGCCGCAACATCGGCATCATCGATCACGGCACCATCGTCGAGAACACCAGCATGCGCCAGCTGCTGGGCAAGCTGCACGTCGAGACCTTCGTCCTCGACCTCAAGCAGGACCTGGCCACGGCCCCGGTGTTGCAGGGCTACCCGTGCCGCCTGCTGACGCCGCACACCCTTGAGGTGCAGGTGGAAAAAGACATCGGCATTACTGCGCTGTTCGGCCAGCTGGCGCTGCAGAACATTGAAGTGCAAAGCCTGCGCAACAAGACCAACCGACTCGAGGAGCTGTTCGTGTCCCTGGTGGAAAAAAACCTGTCGAAGGTGGCCGTATGAGTGTGGAACTGCGCACCAACTGGGTCGCCCTGAACACCATCGTCTACCGCGAAGTGCGGCGTTTCCTGCGCATCTGGCCGCAGACCCTGCTACCGCCGGCGATTACCATGGTCCTGTACTTCGTCATCTTCGGTAACCTGATCGGCCGGCAGATCGGCGACATGGGCGGCTTCACCTACATGCAGTACATCGTGCCGGGGCTGATCATGATGTCGGTGATCACCAACTCCTACGGCAACGTGGTGTCGAGCTTCTTCGGCAGCAAGTTTCAGCGCTCGATCGAAGAGCTGATGGTGTCGCCGGTATCGCCGCATACAATTCTGGTTGGCTACGTGCTAGGCGGCGTGCTGCGCGGGTTGGCAGTGGGGGTGATCGTGACCATCCTGTCGATGTTCTTCACCCACTTGCAGGTCCATCACCTGGGCGTGACCGTGATCGTGGTGCTGCTGACCGCGACCATCTTTTCGCTGCTGGGCTTCGTCAACGCGGTGTTTGCGCGCAACTTCGACGATATCTCGATCATTCCGACCTTCGTGCTGACGCCGCTGACCTATCTGGGCGGGGTGTTCTACTCGATCAACCTGCTGCCGCCGTTCTGGCAGACCGTGTCGCTGGCCAACCCTGTGCTGCACATGGTCAACTCGTTCCGCTACGGCATTCTAGGGGTGTCGGATATCAGTATTGGCACGGCGATCACCTTCATGCTGGTGGCTACCGCGGTGCTCTATGTGCTGTGCGTTCGCCTGCTGGTCAGCGGCCGCGGCATGCGTGCCTGACGGCCGTTGCTTGCGCCGGCGCCACTGCCGGCCAATCCACCAGCGCCAGTACAGCAGGGTGGTGAAGTAGGCGACCACGCCGAGCACCACCCCGCACACCACCGAACCCAGCAGAAACGGCTGCCACAGCGTGGCCAGCTGGTCGGTGATCCATTCGAAGGTCAGCTCGTCCGGCAAGCTGCGCGGTGGCACCTGCATGAGCCAGGCGCCGGTCATGTAGGTGACGAAAAATACCGGTGGCATGGTCAGCGGGTTGGTCAGCCAGACCAGGCTGACGGCGATGGGCAGGTTGCCGCGCACCGGGATCGCCAGTGCCGCGGCCAGCAGCATCTGCATGGGAATGGGGATCAACGCGGCGAACAAGCCCACCCCCATGGCCCGGGCCACCGAGTGGCGATTGAGGTGCCAGAGGTTTGGGTCATGCAGCAGCTTGCCGAAAAAGCGTAAGGACTTGTGTTCCCGAATGCTGGTCGGGTCCGGCATGTAGCGTTTGAAAAGTCGGCGCGGCATGTAGGCTCCCGGAGCGTTGATCGGGGCAGTATGCCTCGATTCGAGTTCAGCCTCGTTTAGAGTTTGTGACAATTGTTGAGCAGGCAACTCCGGCTTTTCGTCTATGCCTCAGTAAGCGATTCGGTTACTGGAGCTCTATCTCATGCGCACAGGGATGTTTGCGCTCGCGCTCGGGCTGTTGTGCCTGGGCTTTCTCCCCGCTTTGCCGTCGGTCGGGTGGCTGCTTTTGCTGCTGCTGGGCGGTGGCGTCTGCGCGTGCACCCGGTTGCGGCCGCTGGGCTGTTTTCTGCTGGGGCTGTGCTGGGCCTGCTGGTCGGCCCAGCAGGCGCTGGATGATCGCCTGGCCCCGGGCCTGGATGGCCGCACTTTATGGTTGGAGGGGCGGGTGGTCGGGTTGCCGACCCGAACCGCGCAGGGCGTGCGCTTCGAGCTGGTGCAGCCGCATTCGCGCCGCGCCGAGTTGCCCCGGCGCCTGCAGCTGAGCTGGTTCGATGGCCCGGTCATGCATGCGGGCGAGCATTGGCGCATGGCGGTCACCTTGCAACGCCCGGCCGGGTTGCTAAACCCCCATGGCCCGGATCGCGAGGCGCAGCTGCTGGCCCGACGCATCGGTGCCACTGGCACGGTAAAGGCGGGCCAGCTGATGCATGCGATGGCCCCGGGGTGGCGGGATGCGCTGCGCGAGCGCCTGCTCAAGGTCGATGCACAGGGGCAGGAAGCGGCATTGGTGGCGTTGGTGCTCGGTGACGGGGCGGGCCTGGCCCGCGAGCAGTGGCAGACATTGCAGGCAACCGGCACGGTGCACCTGCTGGTGATTTCCGGGCAGCACATCGGTCTGCTCGCGGGCTTGCTGTATGCCCTGGTCGCGGGGCTGGCGCGTTGGGGGCTCTGGCCGCGGGGTTGGCCGTGGTTGCCGTGGGCCTGCGGCCTGGCGCTGGCGGGGGCACTGGGCTACGGCTGGTTGGCCGGTGCGGGGGTACCGGTGCAGCGCGCCTGCCTGATGCTGGCGGTGGTGCTGCTGTGGCGCCTGCGTTTTCGCCAGCTGGGGGCGGTGTTGCCGCTGTTGCTGGCATTGAACCTGGTGTTGCTGGCCGAACCCTTGGCGGCGTTGCTCCCCGGTTTCTGGCTATCGTTCGCGGCGGTGGCGATCCTCATCTACAGCTTTGCGGCACGGCTTGGCGGCTGGCGACCCTGGCAGGCGTGGACGCGGGCCCAGTGGGTGATCGCCATCGGTCTGTTGCCGGTGCTATTGGCTACGGGGTTGCCGGTCAGCCTGAGTGCGCCTGCAGCGAACTTGTTGGCGGTGCCCTGGATCAGCCTGGCCGTGTTGCCACTGGCATTGCTCGGTACGCTGTTGCTGCCGTTGGCGGGTATAGGCGAGGGCCTGCTGTGGGTCGCGGGTGGCCTGCTGGATATCCTGTTCCGCCTACTTGGCTTGCTGGCGGACCGGCGGCCGGTATGGACACCGCCGGCACTTCCGGTGTTGGCCTGGTTGCTGGTGTGCTGCGGAGCGCTGCTGTTGCTGTTGCCGCGCGGTGTACCGCTGCGTGGGCTGGGCGGGGTCATGCTGTTGGCATTGTGGGTGCCGAGGGAGCCTGTGCCCCATGGGCAGGTCGAGATCTGGCAACTGGACGTCGGCCAAGGCTTGGCGATGCTGTTACGCACGCAGCATCACACCCTGCTGTACGACGCCGGGCCGGCCAAGGGCGAAACCGATCTGGGCGAGCGGGTGGTACTGCCAACCTTGCGCAAGCTGGGGGTGGATCGCCTGGACCTGATGCTGATCAGCCACGCCCATGCCGACCATGCGGGCGGTGCTGCGGCGATCCAGCGAGGCTTGCCGATCGGTCGGATAGTTGGCGGTGAAGCACTGGGTGACGTTCAGTTGCGACCTTGTAGCAGTGACGAGCAATGGACATGGGATGGCGTGCACTTTTCGCTATGGCACTGGGTGGATGGGCAACATAGCAACGACCGCTCCTGTGTGCTGATGGTCGAGGCGCAGGGCGAGCGGATGTTGCTGGCGGGGGATATGGAGGCTGGCGCCGAGCAGGCTTGGCTGGCGGACACCGATGCACCTCGTATCGACTGGCTGCAAGCGCCTCACCATGGTAGCCGTACATCTTCCACCGAGGCCTTCATCCGCGCCACGGCAGCGCGTGGCGTGCTGATCTCGCGAGGGCGCAACAATAGCTTCGGGCATCCGCATGCTCAGGTGGTAGAGCGTTATCGGCGGCATGGGCTGGCCATTCACGACACGGCGGTGGAGGGGGGCTTGCGCGTGGTGTTGGGTGGGCAGGGTAAAGTCCAAGGTATGCGCCAGCAGCGGCGTTTCTGGCGTGATATAGGCGGTGGCTGATCTGGCCCTTTCGCGGGTAAACCCGCTCCCACAGGTGCGGCGCAGAGCTTGAGAACAGCGCAAGACCTGTGCGGGTTTACCCGCGAAAGGGGCAGGTCAGACGCTATCGAGTTAAAGCTGCAAACCAGGTCCTGCCATTTCCCTGACCTTCGGCAGATGAGCCCCCGGCGCGCCTATGGTAGAGTGGCGGCCTTTTTCCAGAGGGGCGTTTACTGTGTGGGAATTGGTCAAGTCCGGTGGTTGGATGATGCTGCCGATCATTCTGAGTTCCATCGCCGCCATGGCTATCGTCGTCGAGCGCCTGTGGACCCTGCGCGCCAGCCGCGTTACCCCACCGCACCTGCTGGGCCAGGTGTGGATGTGGATCAAGGACAAGCAACTCACCAGTGACAAGCTCAAGGCCCTGCGCGCCGACTCGCCGCTGGGCGAAATCCTCGCTGCGGGCCTGGCCAACTCGCGCCATGGCCGCGAGATCATGAAGGAGTGCATCGAGGAAGCCGCATCGCGCGTCATCCACGAACTCGAACGCTACATCAGCACCCTCGGCACCATCGCCGCCATGGCACCGTTGCTCGGCCTGCTGGGCACCGTGCTGGGCATGATCGACATCTTCAGCGCCTTCATGGGCTCGCAGATGACCGCCAACGCCGCCGTGCTGGCTGGTGGTATCTCCAAGGCCCTGGTTACCACCGCAGCCGGCCTGATGGTGGGTATCCCGGCGGTGTTCTTCCACCGCTTCCTGCTGCGCCGCATCGACGAGCTGGTGGTTGGCATGGAGCAGGAGGCGATCAAGCTGGTGGAAGTGATCCAGGGTGACCGCGAAGTGGAAGTGGCCGGAGGCAAGGCGTGAAGTTCCGGCGCAATCGCCAGCGGGAGAACGTCGACATCAACCTCGCATCGCTGATCGATGTGGTGTTCGTCCTGCTGCTGTTCTTCGTGGTAACCACCACCTTCACCCGCGAGACGCAGTTGCGCGTCGAGTTGCCCGAAGCGGCTAGCGCCGAGCAGGCTCCGGCCAATCAGGACAAACTGGTGGAAGTGACCATCAGCGCCGATGGCGTCTATTCGGTGAATAACCACCTGCTGCCCAAGAGCGACCTGGCTACCCTGACCGAGGCCATCGAGCGCGAGTCAGGTGGTGACAACAAGCTGCCATTGGCCATCAGCGCCGACGGCAAGACCCCGCACCAGGCCGTGATCACCGCAATGGATGCCGCCGGCAAGCTCGGTTTCAGCCACCTGCGCATGACCACCGTCGAGGCCGCCCAGGGGACACCTTGATGGCACTCGCCGACCGCTTGCTCGCCGCCTGGTACGCCGGGCATCCGGCCCTGGCGCTGCTGCGCCCGCTCGAAGCGTTGTACCGGCGCGTGGTGACGCGCAAGCGCGCGCGTTTTCTCAGGGGTGAAAGTGCCAGCTACCGGGCGCCGGTACCGGTGATCGTGGTGGGTAACATCACCGTGGGCGGCACCGGCAAGACCCCGATGATTCTCTGGCTGATCGAGCATTGCCGTCGCCAGGGCCTCAAGGTCGGTGTGGTCAGCCGTGGCTATGGCGCCAAGCCGCCGCACTTCCCCTGGAGGGTAGCCGCGAGCCAGACAGCCGAACAGGCCGGTGACGAACCCTTGCTGATCGTCCAGCGCACCGGCGTGCCGCTGATGATCGACCCTGACCGATCCGCCGCGGTGCAGGCGCTGCTGGCCAGCGAGCCGCTCGACCTGATCCTGAGTGACGACGGCATGCAGCACTACCGCCTGGCCCGTGATCTTGAACTGGTGCTGATCGATGCCGCCCGAGGGCTGGGCAATGGTCGTTGCCTGCCGGCCGGGCCGCTGCGCGAGCCCCGCGAGCGACTGCAAGAGGCGGATGCCGTGCTGTACAACGGTGCCGATGGCGACCGCGCAGAGGGGTTTGGCTTCCACCTGCAGCCGTCTGCCCTGGTCAACCTGCGCAGCGGCGAACGCCGCGAACTCGATCATTTCCCTGCCGGCCAGCGCGTGCACGCGGTGGCCGGTATCGGTAACCCGCAACGTTTCTTCAACACCCTGCTGGGGCTAAACTGGCAGCCGGTGCCGCATCCCTTTGCCGACCATGCGCAGTTCAGCGCCGAAAGCCTGGCATTCAGCCCGGCGCTGCCGCTGGTCATGACCGAGAAGGATGCGGTGAAATGCCGGGCCTTCGCTGCCGACGACTGGTGGTACCTGGCTGTCGAGGCACAGCCCACGCCAGCCTTCGGCGCCTGGTTCGACAGCCAGCTGCAGCGCTTGCTGCGCAAGCCCTGAGCCCTTCTTCAACTTCCGGCCATCCGGCCTCAAGGACGCTTCCATGGACACCAAACTGCTCGATATCCTGGCCTGCCCGATCACCAAGGGCCCGCTCAAGCTCAGTGCCGACAAGACCGAGCTGATCAGCAAGGGTGCTGGCCTGGCGTACCCGATCCGCGACGGCATCCCGGTGATGCTGGAAAGCGAGGCGCGTACCCTGACCGACGATGAGCGCCTCGACAAATGAGCGTGAATTTCACCGTGGTCATTCCTGCCCGGCTGCGCTCCACGCGCCTGCCGGGCAAGCCATTGCTGGCGATCGCCGGCAAGCCGATGGTCCAGCATGTCTGGGAGCAGGCGCGCAGGAGCGGTGCAAGCCGCGTGGTCATCGCCACCGATGACGCCAGCATTCTCCAAGCCTGCCAGGCCTTTGGCGCCGAAGTGCTGATGACCCGCGCCGACCATGAATCGGGCACCGACCGCCTGGCCGAAGTGGCCGCGCACCTCGGCCTGCCGGCCGACGCCATCGTGGTCAACGTGCAGGGTGACGAGCCGCTGATCCCGCCGGTGATCATCGATCAGGTGGCCGCCAACCTGGCGGCCCACCCGGAAGCCGGCATCGCCACCCTGGCCGAGCCGATCCATGAGCCGGAAACCGTGTTCAATCCCAATGCCGTCAAGGTGGTCAGCGACAAGAACGGCCTGGCCCTGACCTTCAGCCGCGCGCCGCTGCCATGGGCCCGCGATGCCTTTGCCAAGGGCCGCAACGCGCTGCCGGAAGGCGTGCCGTATCGCCGCCATATCGGCATGTACGCCTACCGCGTCGGCTTCCTGCAGGACTTCGTCAGCTGGGGCCCGTGCTGGCTTGAGCAGACCGAGGCCCTGGAGCAGTTGCGTGCGCTGTGGCATGGCGTGCGTATCCACGTCGAAGACGCCATCGAGGCGCCAGCCGTGGGTGTCGATACCCCTGAAGACCTGGAGCGCGTACGGCGCTTGCTGGAGGCCTGATGCGCGTCCTGTTCGTCTGCCTCGGCAATATCTGCCGCTCGCCCACCGCCGAAGGCGTGCTGCGCCATCAGCTGCAGGTGGCCGGGCTGGCTGAGCAGGTGCATGTGGCATCTGCCGGCACCGGCGACTGGCATGTCGGCAAGGCCCCTGACAGCCGCACCTGCAAGGCCGCGCTGGCGCGTGGGTATGACTTGTCGCAGCAACGTGCCCAACAGGTCAAACCGGCGCATTTCGCCGAGTACGACCTGATCCTCGCCATGGATGAGAGCAACCTCGGGCATCTGCGTGCCATGCGCCCGCACCACGCCGCTGGCGAGCTCGACCTGTTCCTGCGCCGTTACGGCGCGGCCCTGGACGAAGTGCCGGATCCTTACTATGGGGGCTCGGCGGGCTTCGAGCAGGTGCTCGACCTGATCGAGGCTGCGTGCCGCGAGCTGGTCGTGGAAATCAAGGGGCGGCTATGACGGTGGTTTGGCAGGAACAGGTTTCGCTCAAACCCTACAACACCTTCGGCATCGATGTGAAAGCCCGCTATTTCACCCAGGCGCACGGCGATGACGACGTGCGCGAGACCTTGGCCCAGGCGCGCCAGCGTGGGTTGGTGGTGCAGGTGATCGGTGGTGGCAGCAACCTGCTGCTGACCCGCGATATCGATGCTGTGGTGTTGCACATGGCCAGCCGTGGTCGACGCGTGCTGAGTGATGACGGCGAGCGGGTGGTGGTCGAGGCAGAAGCCGGCGAGCCCTGGCACCCTTTCGTGCAATGGTCGTTGGCGCAAGGCTATTGTGGCCTGGAGAACCTCAGTCTGATCCCGGGCACTGTGGGTGCTGCACCGATGCAGAACGTTGGCGCCTACGGTGTCGAGATCAAGGATGTGTTCGCCGGGCTGACTGCGCTGGACCGGGATACCGGCGAGCTGCGTGATTTTGACCTGGAGGCGTGTGCCTTCGGTTACCGTGACAGCGTCTTCAAGCGCAACCCCGGGCGCTGGTTGATCCTGCGTGTGCGTTTTGCCTTGAGCCATACGTTACGTGCCCACCTGGATTACGGGCCAGTGCGTCAGCGCCTGCTGGAGCAGGGTGTCGAGCAACCGACCGCACAGGCGATCAGTGACGCCATTTGCAGCATTCGTCGCGAGAAATTGCCGGACCCGGCCGAGCTGGGCAATGCCGGGAGCTTCTTCAAGAACCCCGTGGTGTCGGCTGAGCAGGTGGAACGCATCCGTGCCCAGTATCCGGGAGTGGTCGCTTATCCCCAGGCTGACGGCCAGGTGAAGCTGGCTGCGGGCTGGTTGATCGAGCAGGCGGGCTGGAAAGGCTACCGTGAAGGCGATGCCGGTGTGCATCGGCTGCAGTCGCTGGTACTGGTCAATTATGGCCGGGCGAGCGGGGCGCAGGTGCATGCGCTGGCACAGCGAATCCAGTCGGATATCCTGGAGCGGTTCGGGGTGGAGCTGGAAATGGAGCCCAACCTCTACTGATTGCAAGGGCAGCGCGGCTCCCACAAGTGCTGTGCACGCCTGAAGGCCGTTGCTGACAATTCAGATAGCCAAGAAAAAGCCCCGCCAGTTCGCACTGGCGGGGCTTTTTCATTCAGCGTCGGCTATCAATGAGGCTTGTGCTCATCGGCGGCTTCCAGCGCTGGCTCGGCGGCTTCCTGCGCAGCCTTGGCAGCGGCCTCAGCCTCACGCTTGCGGCGACGCACTTCGCGTGGGTCGTTAGGCGCGCGGCCGTTTGGCAGCATCACGGTGGCGGCTTCGGCGACGGCCGGTACTTCTTCGACCGGGGCCGGCTCGACGGCTACCGGTGCGGCTTCAATGACGGCAGGCGCGGGCTCTGCAACCACTTCCGGCTGGGCTTCGACGACAGCAACGGATTGCTCGGCAACCGGTGCTTCTTCAGCCACAACCTGAGCCTTCTCGGCCTCACCGCCTTCGACCACTGGCGCTTCGATCACCTTGGCTTCGACAACAGGGGCCTCGACCGGTGCTTCGGCAATCACTTCGGGCTCGGCGGCAGGGGCTTGTTCAACCACTGGCTGCGGTGCGACTTCGACCACTGGCTCGGCGCTGGCTTCGACCACGGCGACCGGCTCGCTGACGGGCTGTTCGACCACTGGAGCGATGACAGCTTCCTCGGCTTGAGCGACCACTTCAACCTGCTCGGTCGGCTGGGCGACTTCGCTGTTTTCGGTGGCTACGGCTTCGGTGCTGGCGCGTTCTGCCTGCTGGTTGGCTTCAGCCTCGGCACCGGCGCTGATGTGGCTGCTGGCGACAGCGGCGGTGACGGCCAGGCCGGCAGCCAGTTCGGCGCCAAGCTCGGTGGCCTGGTGCTGTTGCGGCTGCTCTTCGCTGCCTTCTTCGTCGCTGCCTTCGATCAGTTCGCCATTGGCATTGCGCTGGCGCTCACGACGGTTGCTGCGGCGACGCTGGCCACGGGAGCGACGACGCGGACGCTCGTCATCGGTGCCTTCCTGCTCGTCCTGCAGCAGCTCTTCGTTTGGCAGTTGCTCCTCGGCGAGCTCGGCGGCCTGCTCGGCGGCTTGTTCGGCCGGGCGTGGCTGGCGCTCTTCGCGTGGTGGGCGAGGCTGGCGTTCTTCGCGAGGCGCACGTTCTTCACGTGGAGCACGCTCTTCGCGAGGTGCGCGCTCTTCACGTGGAGCACGTTCTTCGCGGGGTGCACGCTCTTCACGTGGAGCACGTTCTTCGCGGGGTGCACGCTCTTCACGTGGGGCGCGTTCTTCACGTGGAGCACGCTCTTCACGTGGAGCACGCTCTTCACGCGGCTGACGCTCTTCGCGTTCTGCCGGTGTGGCGTCCAGCGGCTCACGCAGCTCACGTACGCGTTCTTCACCGCGGTTGCCGCGGCGGTCTTCGCGTGGCTGGCGGGGTGCACGCTCTTCACGTGGAGCGCGCTCTTCGCGAGGTGCGCGTTCTTCACGTGGAGCGCGTTCCTCGCGAGGTGCGCGTTCTTCACGCGGTTGACGCTCTTCACGCGGCGCGCGCTCGGCACGCTCTTCGCGCGGCTTGCGCTCTTCATCGCGACGGCCGTTGCGGTTGCGGCTCTGCTGGCGGCCGTTGCGGCGCTCTTCGTTGCGCTGGCTGCGCTCGGCAGCTGGCTTCTCGGCGGCAGCAACGACCGGCGCGGCGGCAGGTTCTTCCTTGCCGGCGAACAGGCTGACCAGCGACTTCACCAAGCCTTTGAACAGGCTTGGCTCAGGTGCGCTCGGCGCAGGGGCTACCGGGGCGGCCGGCTGCGGCTGCTCTTCGGCGGCACTCGGTACCGGGGCGTTGGCGCGGGTCGGGGCAGTCTTTACCGCAGCTTCCTGGCGAACCAGGGTGCGGGTGGCGGTCGGCTGCGGCGCTTCTTCGGCTTCGGAGGCGGCGATTTCGTAGCTGGACTGGTTGTTCAGCACTTCCGGGTTGTCGTCGCGCAGGCGCTGGACTTCGAAGTGCGGGGTTTCCAGGTGGTCGTTCGGCAGGATGATGATACGTGCGCGAGTACGCAGTTCGATCTTGGTGATCGAGTTGCGCTTCTCGTTGAGCAGGAATGCGGCGACCGGGATCGGCACCTGGGCGCGGACTTCGGCAGTACGGTCTTTCAGGGCTTCTTCTTCGATCAGGCGCAGGATGGCCAGCGACAGCGATTCGACGTCACGGATGATGCCGGTGCCGGAGCAGCGTGGGCAGACGATGCCGCTGCTTTCGCCAAGCGATGGGCGCAGGCGCTGACGGGACATTTCCAGCAAGCCGAAGCGCGAGATGCGGCCGACCTGGACGCGGGCACGGTCGGCTTCCAGGCATTCACGCACGCGCTCTTCTACAGCGCGCTGGTTTTTTGCCGGGGTCATGTCGATGAAGTCAATGACGATCAGGCCGCCGATGTCACGCAGGCGCAGCTGGCGGGCGATTTCCTCAGCCGCTTCCAGGTTGGTCTGCAGGGCGGTTTCCTCGATGTCGCTGCCCTTGGTGGCGCGCGCCGAGTTGATGTCGATGGACACCAGGGCTTCGGTCGGGTCGATCACGATCGAACCACCGGACGGCAGGTCGACGACGCGCTGGAAGGCGGTCTCGATCTGGCTTTCGATCTGGAAGCGGTTGAACAGCGGGACGCTGTCTTCGTACAGCTTGACCTTGCTGGCGTACTGCGGCATCACCTGGCGGATGAAGGTCAGGGCTTCTTCCTGGGCGTCGATGCTGTCGATCAGCACTTCGCCGATATCCTGGCGTAGGTAGTCGCGGATGGCGCGGATGATGACGTTGCTTTCCTGGTAGATCAGGAATGGCGCAGCGCGGTCCTGGGACGCTTCCTTGATGGCGGTCCACAGCTGCAGCAGGTAGTCGAGGTCCCACTGCATTTCTTCGCTGCTGCGGCCAAGGCCGGCAGTGCGCACGATCAGGCCCATGTCGCCCGGCACGGTCAGGCCGTTCAGGGCTTCACGCAGTTCGTTGCGCTCTTCGCCTTCGATGCGGCGGGAAATGCCACCGGCACGCGGGTTGTTGGGCATCAGCACCAGGTAGCGGCCAGCGAGGCTGATGAAGGTGGTCAGGGCGGCGCCTTTGTTGCCGCGCTCTTCCTTCTCGACCTGGACGATGACTTCCTGGCCTTCGCTCAGGACTTCCTTGATGTTGACCCGGCCTTCAGGGGACTTCTTGAAGTATTCGCGGGAGATTTCCTTCAGCGGCAGGAAGCCGTGACGTTCGGAGCCGAAGTCGACGAAGGCGGCTTCGAGGCTGGGCTCGATCCGGGTGATCTTGCCTTTGTAGATGTTGGCCTTTTTCTGCTCGCGCGCCCCGGACTCGATGTCCAGGTCGTAGAGACGTTGGCCGTCCACCAGGGCTACACGCAACTCTTCGGGTTGAGTTGCGTTAATCAGCATTCTTTTCATGTTGTACCGTCGGTTTCCGGGCTGCCGGAAACGGCGTTCGGCACACACGACTTCTCATGGTCGGTGCCAAGGTGCGCAAAGGGTGGCCGGGCCACCCCCGTGTCGAGCAACGTTCGGCACCAGCCGGTTGCCCAGCCTGCCGTTGTCGCGACGACGCGTCCTGTTTGCTGCGGTGCCTACCAGGCCCCGGTGGCTTCGAATGGGTATCCGAATCAACCAAGCGGGCCTCGTGCACTCAGTCAGGAGGAGGAATCAACCGTCAGCCGTGGACGCCCGAGGGCATCTGTTCAGGACCTTATCCGCTCGCCGGCCATTCAGTGGGCCGGTGGCCGGACGCGGTGCTACACGGTCCGAGGGCTGTGCATCTCCACCCTGCACGTATCCCTGATAATTCGGGTGCTGCCGCGCGCTGAATCCGCAACGGGTTGCATTTTTCGCCAGCTTCGAACGGGAAGCTGACGCCATTACATATCCAAGGCAGGTATTTCCGAAGCGTTCGCCTGGCGTTGCGTGGAAGCGACGGGGCGGGCAGAGGTGCAGCGAAAAGAATCGGGAAGCAGGTGAAAAACCACACTTGTCGTTTTTTTTCGGTCTTCTCTACACAGCGCTGGTGGCGATTCCAGGCAATTCGGTAAACTGGCGAAAACCCCGTAGGACGGCCTCGCGTCCTGGAGAACTGCGTAGGTCAGGAACCGGCCCAGGGCCTGGTTTCACTGGCCTGCCGCTTTTGGCGGCGTTCGCGACTATAGCATTGATGATTAAGTGCTTCAATTCCATAAATAATTGTTATGATTCCCGCCATGACGACCAATACCCCTCCGACTTCCGGCGTTCAGCTGATCGAAGTCGCGCCGGAACTTGCCGGCCAACGAATCGACAATTTCCTCATCACGGCGCTCAAGGGCGTGCCCAGGACCCTGGTCTACCGCATCCTGCGCAAGGGTGAGGTGCGGGTCAACAAGGGTCGGGTCAAGCCCGAGTACAAGATCCAGGCCGGCGACATCGTGCGCGTGCCGCCTGTCCGGTTGCCTGAGCGTGACGAACCGGCGCCGGTGGCCCAGGGGCTGCTGCAGCGCCTGGAGGCTGCCATCGTCTACGAAGACAAAGCGCTGATCGTGATGAACAAGCCGGCCGGCATCGCCGTGCACGGCGGCAGCGGCCTGAGCTTTGGTGTGATCGAAGCGCTGCGTCAGCTGCGCCCGGACGCCAAGGAGCTGGAGCTGGTGCACCGCCTGGACCGCGACACCTCGGGCCTGCTGATGATTGCCAAGAAGCGCAGCATGCTGCGCCACCTGCATGCTGCCTTGCGTGGTGATGGCGTGGACAAACGCTACATGGCGCTGGTGCGCGGCCACTGGCCAACCTCGAAGAAGCAGGTCAACGCGCCGCTGCTCAAGAGCAACCTGCGCTCCGGCGAGCGCATGGTCGAAGTCAACGATGAGGGCAAGGAGGCGCTGACCTTGTTCCGCGTGCTGCGCCGGTTCGGAGAGTTCGCCACCATCGTCGAGGCGCGCCCGATCACCGGTCGTACCCACCAGATTCGCGTGCATACCCTGCATGCCGGGCACATGATCGCCGGTGACAGCAAGTACGGTGACGAAGACTTCAGTCGCGAGATTCGCGAGCTGGGCGGCAAGCGCCTGTTCCTGCATGCCTACGCGTTGACCGTGCCGCTGCCGGATGGTGGTGAGCTGAAACTCGAAGCGCCCGTGGACGAAGTCTGGGCGAAGACCGTGGAGCGTTTGAGTGCGTCGTGATCTGTCGAGCAAACCTTATGAGCTGCTGATCTTCGACTGGGACGGCACCCTGGCCGATTCCATCGGTCGTATCGTCGAGGCGATGAATGCTGCTGCCGAGCGTGCCGGCGAGGCGCCAAGCGCTGAAGATGCCGTCAAGGGCATCATTGGCCTGGCGCTGGGGGAGGCAATCTCGACGCTGTATCCGCACCTTGATCCGCTGCAGGTCGAAACATTCCGTCAGCATTACGCTGACATCTATATGGCTCTGGATCAGCAGCCTTCGCCGCTGTTCGAGGGTGTGGTCGAATCGCTGGACGCATTCCGTGCTGAGGGATATCGCCTGGCGGTAGCGACCGGCAAGGCGCGCCGCGGGCTGGATCGCGTGCTCAAGGCCAATGGCTGGGAGCAGTTCTTCGACATTACCCGTGCCGCCGACGAAACCCGTGGCAAGCCCCACCCGCTGATGCTCGAGGAAATCCTTGGGCATTGCGGTGTCGAGCCTGGGCGGGCGCTGATGGTCGGCGATTCGGCATTCGACCTGCAAATGGCCAGCAACGCCGGTATGCATTCGGTGGCGGTCGGCTATGGTGCCATGTCGCTGCAGGCGCTGGCCGAGTTTGGTCCGCAGGTGTGCATCGATCATTTTTCCCAGCTGCGCGAGTGGCTGGCAGGTTCCAGGCAAATTCAATTCCAAGGTAGGTGAGCATGGCTGACGAGTGGAAAGCGCCCGTTAACGAAACCGAAGAGGAGCGCCTCGCTCGCGAAGCGCGTGAAGCGCGGGACGAAGAGGCTCGTGTCGAGCAGAAGAGCTGGAAGCTGCTGGAAAAGACCCTGCTGGCCGGTGTTCAGGAGCAGCGACGGTCCCGGCGCTGGGGGATCTTCTTCAAGCTGCTGACCTTCGTCTACCTGTTCGGCATCCTTGCCCTGTTCCTGCCGTTCATGGATGTGGACAAGGCTGCATCGCGCAGTGGCAATCACACGGCCCTGGTTGAGGTGCGAGGCGTGATTGCCGATCAGGAGGCCGCCAGCGCCGACAATATCGTCAAGAGCCTGCGCGATGCATTCAAGGACCCCAAGACCAAGGCGGTGGTCCTGCGCATCAACAGTCCGGGCGGCAGCCCGGTGCAGGCGGGCTACGTGTATGACGAGATCCGTCGTCTGCGTAGCGAGCACGCGGATACCAAGCTGTATGCGGTGATCACTGATCTGGGGGCTTCCGGCGCCTACTACATCGCCAGTGCGGCGGATGAGATCTACGCCGACAAGGCGAGCCTGGTCGGCTCCATTGGTGTGACGGCTGCCGGCTATGGCTTTGTGGGTTCAATGGAAAAACTGGGCGTCGAGCGGCGCACCTACACCGCAGGCGAGCATAAGGCATTCCTTGATCCGTTCTCGCCTGAAAAGCCTGACGAGCGAGCGTTCTGGCAAGGTGTGCTGAATACCACGCACCAGCAGTTCATCGCCATGGTCAAGCAGGGGCGGGGAGACCGCCTGAAGGACAAGGAGCATCCGGAGTTGTTCAGCGGCCTGGTCTGGTCGGGTGAGCAGGCCAAGGCGCTGGGGCTGGTGGACGGGCTGGGCAGCGCCAGCTATGTGGCGCGTGAAATCGTGGGTGAGAAGGACCTGGTCGATTACACCGTGCAGGAATCGCCGTTCGATCGCTTCTCCAAGCGCATTGGTGCCAGCGTGGCCGAGCACCTGGCCATGTGGATGGGGTTCCAGGGGCCTCAGCTGCGCTGACCGAAGTCTACTGGGGTCGCTTTGCGGCCCTTCGCGGGCAAGCCCCCTCCCACAGATACGTCGCGATCTTTGGGATTGTGCGATCCCTGTGGGAGCGGGCTTGCCCGCGAAGGGCTGCAAAGCAGCCCCGCTTCTCATGGGATGGTCACGCCTTCCCGGGTCAGCATATCCACCAACCGAATCAGCGGCAGCCCGATCAGGCTGGTCGCATCGCACCCGTGTGTGCTCTGAAACAAGCTCACCCCCAATCCCTCGGCCTTGAAGCTCCCTGCGCAATCCAGCGGCTGCTCCGCTGTCACATAGCGCTCCACGCGCTCCCGATCCAGTTCGCGCATCGTCACTGTAAACGGCACGCAGTCGACCTGGCAGTGCCCGGTCGCGGTATTGAGCAGCGCCAGTCCGGTCAGGAAGGTCACCTGCTGGCCGCTGGCTTCGAGCAGTTGCTCGCAGGCGCGATCGAAGGTGTGCGGCTTGCCGAGGATCTGCTCGCCCAGTACCGCGACCTGGTCGGAGCCGATGATCAAGTGCTGCGGATGGCTGGCGGCAAGCGCCTCGGCTTTTTGCCTGGCCAGGCGCCGTACCAGTTCAACGGCGGGCTCGTCGGCCAGGCGCCGCTCGTCTAGATCAGGGCTAGCCCAGGTGAAGGGCAGGCGCAGGCGCGCGAGCAGTTCGCGCCGGTAGGCAGAGCTGGAAGCCAGCAACAGAGGCAGCATGATAGACTCCTGGTCAGTTGAACCTGATTCTAACATGCGAGATGTCGCCTAATTTCCTTTGACAGGGGCGGGGGGCATCCCTAGAATGCTGCGCCTATGTTGAATGACCCGATTCCACCTCACGTTGACCCGCGCAAATTAGCCGACCGAGGCGTATCCATCACTGGTACGCTGCAACTCGCTGATTTGGAAAGACTCTGCGACCCG
This sequence comes from Pseudomonas sp. SMN11, assembly GCF_052041945.1. Taxonomy (NCBI): domain Bacteria; kingdom Pseudomonadati; phylum Pseudomonadota; class Gammaproteobacteria; order Pseudomonadales; family Pseudomonadaceae; genus Pseudomonas; species Pseudomonas sp. SMN11. The sequence goes on from NZ_JBKGGW010000007.1 coordinate 55,794, forward strand.
CTTTCCGACGATGTCGGTACGGTGCAGGCGAAGTTCGATTTTGAACGAGATGAACAGCACGTGGTGGTTATCCACAGCGAGCTGGACGTCGAGGTCAAAATGGTTTGCCAGCGTTGTCTTGAGCTGGTCACCCTGCCGATCCACAGCGAATGTACATACGCCGTGGTGAAGGAGGGTGCGAATACCCAGTCGTTGCCGAAAGGCTATGACGTGCTGGAACTGGGCGAAGATCCATTGGATCTGCAGGCCTTGGTCGAGGAGGAGCTGCTGCTCGCCTTGCCTATCGTGCCTGCTCATCATCCGGAAGAATGCCAGCAGCCGGCGGGCGCAGACGAGCCCGAATCGAGCAAGGACGAGGTATCGCGGTCCAACCCGTTCAGTGTTTTGGCGCAGTTAAAGCGTGACCCAAACGTTTAGGAGTTAATCAATTATGGCTGTTCAGCAGAACAAAAAATCCCGCTCTGCCCGTGACATGCGCCGTTCGCACGACGCCCTGTCGGAAAACGCGCTGTCGGTAGAGAAAACCACCGGTGAAGTACACCTGCGCCACCACGTTTCGCCAGAAGGCGTATACCGTGGTCGCAAAGTGGTCGACAAGGGCGCTGACGAGTAATCCTTGTCCGCTCAGATCATCGCGATCGACGCAATGGGCGGGGACTTCGGTCCCCGCAGCATTGTCCAGGCTAGCATTGCCTGCCTTTCGGCTACCCCCTCGCTGCACCTGACCCTCGTCGGTCAACCCTCCCTCCTTGAAGATCTTGTCAGCGGCCTTGCGGCTGCGGATCGCGCGCGCCTGCAGATTGTCGCCGCCAGTGAGGTGATCGGTATGGACGAGCGGCCATCCCAGGCGTTGCGTGGCAAGCCGGACTCGTCGATGCGCATCGCCCTCGAACTGGTGCGTGACGGCAAGGCTCAGGCCTGCGTGAGTGCCGGCAATACCGGGGCGCTGATGGCGTTGTCGCGTTTCGTGCTCAAGACCCTGCCGGGTATCGATCGGCCAGCCATGGTGGCGGCGATCCCGACCCAGACGGGTTACTGCCAACTGCTCGACCTTGGTGCCAACGTCGATTGCAGTGCCGAAAACCTCTATCAGTTTGCCGTCATGGGCTCCGTGGCTGCCCAGGCCCTGGGTATTCACCGGCCGCGCGTGGCGCTGCTGAATATCGGTACCGAGGACATCAAGGGCAATCAGCAGGTCAAGCTGGCGGCCACGTTGCTGCAGAACGCCCGCGGCCTCAACTATGTCGGCTTCGTCGAAGGTGACGGCCTGTACCGCGGCGAGGCGGACGTGGTGGTGTGCGACGGCTTTGTCGGCAATATCCTGCTCAAGTCCAGCGAAGGCCTGGCGACCATGATCGGCGAGCGTATCGAAAAGCTGTTCAAGGGCGGCGCGTTGTCGCGGCTGGTCGGGGCGGTGGCGATGCCGCTGCTCAAGCGCCTGCAGGCCGACCTGGCACCGGCGCGGCACAATGGCGCAAGCTTCCTCGGCTTGCAGGGCATCGTCATCAAGAGCCATGGCTCGGCGGGTGTGCAGGGTTTCCAGAGCGCGATCCAGCGGGCGCTGATCGAGATCCAGGAAAACCTCCCGCAGCGGCTGCACGGTCGCCTCGAAGATTTGTTGCCTTAGGCATTTCGCCGATGAAGTGCTTAAATGTGACCGCTTGGTCTGCGTTTCCATCCAAGTTTTCATATTCTGCGTCTAGCCTTGGGCTCGGCGCACCCCATTCGACGACAAGATCATAAGGGCTTGTTCAATGTCTGCATCCCTCGCATTCGTCTTCCCCGGTCAAGGTTCCCAGTCGCTGGGCATGCTCGCCGAACTCGGCGCTGAAAAGCCGGTGATCATCGAGACCTTCAAGGAGGCTTCCGAGGCTCTGGGCTATGACCTGTGGAAGCTGGTCCAGGAAGGTCCGGAAGAACAACTCAACCAGACCGACAAGACCCAGCCGGCGATCCTCACCGCCTCCGTCGCCTTGTGGCGCCTGTGGCTGGAAGAGGGCGGCGCGCAGCCGGCCTTCGTTTCCGGTCACAGCCTAGGTGAATACAGCGCCCTGGTCGCAGCCGGCGCCCTGTCGCTGAAAGATGCCGTGCGCCTGGTCGAGCGTCGTGGCCAGCTGATGCAGGAAGCCGTGCCGGCCGGTCATGGTGCCATGGCGGCGATCCTCGGCCTGGATGACGCCGTCGTGGTGGAAATCTGCGCCGAAGCGGCCGAAGACGAAGTGGTCAGCGCCGTGAACTTCAACTCGCCAGGCCAGGTGGTCATCGCCGGTAACAAGGCTGCGGTCGACCGCGCCATGGAGCTGTGCAAGGCCAAGGGCGCCAAGCGTGCCCTGCCGCTGGCGGTCAGCGTACCGTCGCACTGCGCCCTGATGAAACCGGCTGCCGAGCGCTTTGCCGAGTTCGTCAACGCCATTGAATGGAAGGCCCCGCAGATCCCGGTGGTGCAGAACGTCACCGCCGCCGTCGCCGCCGACCTCGATGCCCTGAAGCAGGACCTGCTGGCACAGCTGTACCAGCCGGTGCGCTGGGTTGAATGCGTGCAGACCCTGGCCGCCAATGGTGCGGTCAACCTGGTCGAGTGCGGCCCGGGCAAGGTCCTGGCTGGCCTGAACAAGCGTTGCGCCGACGGCGTGACCACCTACAACCTCAATACCCCTGACGCTGTCGCCGCCACCCGTGCGGCGCTGGCCTGATTTGGAGAAGCTTGCATGAGCCTGCAAGGTAAAGTTGCACTGGTCACCGGCGCCAGCCGTGGTATTGGCCAGGCCATCGCCCTCGAGCTGGGCCGCCAGGGCGCGACCGTGATCGGTACCGCCACTTCGGCTTCCGGTGCCGAGCGCATCGCCGCCACCTTGAAAGAGCACGGCATCACTGGCACCGGCATGGAACTGAACGTCACCAGTGCCGCGTCCGTGGAAGCGGTACTGGCCGCCATCGGCGAGCAGTTTGGCGCCCCCGCCATTCTGGTCAACAACGCCGGTATCACCCGCGACAACCTCATGCTGCGCATGAAGGACGACGAGTGGTTCGACGTGATCGACACCAACCTGAACAGCCTCTACCGTCTGTCCAAGGGCGTGCTGCGTGGCATGACCAAGGCGCGCTGGGGTCGTATTATCAGCATCGGTTCGGTCGTCGGTGCCATGGGCAACGCCGGCCAGGCCAACTACGCGGCGGCCAAGGCAGGCCTCGAAGGCTTCAGCCGCGCCCTGGCGCGTGAAGTGGGCTCGCGTGGCATCACCGTCAACTCGGTGACTCCGGGCTTCATCGACACCGACATGACCCGCGAGCTGCCTGAAGCGCAGCGCGAAGCCCTGCAGACCCAGATTCCGCTGGGCCGCCTGGGCCAGGCTGACGAAATCGCCAAGGTGGTTTCGTTCCTGGCGTCGGACGGCGCTGGCTACGTTACCGGCGCAACCGTGCCGGTCAACGGCGGGATGTACATGTAAAACTGCAACGCAATGTGACGGATTGCTTCAAAAAAGAGTCATACTGCGAGCCTAAAATCCGTTATAAAGCTGCAACCAGATTCCAGGCAGCGGGTGCGGTGGCTGAAGGGAACGTGCGTTCCGCTTGAAAAGCGAACGTCTTTCTATAAACTTGGTCACCGGCCAGCTGCCTGACATATGTCCATTAGGAGTGAAAACTAGGTATGAGCACCATCGAAGAACGCGTCAAGAAAATCGTCGCCGAGCAACTGGGCGTCAAGGAAGAGGAAGTGACTGTCGAGAAGTCCTTCGTCGATGACCTGGGTGCCGATTCGCTTGACACCGTTGAGCTGGTGATGGCTCTGGAAGAGGAATTCGAGACCGAAATCCCTGACGAAGAAGCCGAGAAGATCACTACCGTTCAAGCTGCAATCGACTACGTCAAAAACCACCAGGCTTAAGACGTTGTAGTCGACGCTTCTTGTCGAGAAGAACCGCACTGCCTTTGCCGGCGTGCGGTTTTTTCTTTGCGAGCCTTCAGCGTCGCTTCACTCGCGCCGAGAGCTTGTTGCCATTTCATTCCATTGCTTGAATGCAATGGCAAGAAACTCTGTGATTAGAAAAGGAGAGTACTGTGTCGCGTAGACGCGTCGTGGTCACCGGTATGGGTATGCTGTCGCCACTGGGTACCGATGTACCGAGCACCTGGCAGGGCATTCTGGCTGGCCGCAGTGGCATTGGTCCGATCGAACACACGGACCTGTCTGCCTACTCCACCCGTTTTGGCGGCTCGGTGAAAGGCTTCGAGGTTGAGCAGTACCTGTCGGCCAAAGAGGCCCGCAAGCTCGACCTGTTCATCCAGTACGGCCTGGCGGCCGGTTTCCAGGCGGTGCGTAATGCCGGCCTGGAAGTCACCGACGCCAACCGTGAGCGCATTGGCGTGGCCATGGGCTCGGGTATCGGCGGCCTGACCAACATCGAAGAAACCAGCCGCACCTTGCACGAGCAAGGCCCGCGCCGGATCTCGCCGTTCTTCGTGCCGGGTTCGATCATCAACATGATCTCCGGTTTCCTGTCGATCCACCTGGGTCTGCAGGGGCCGAACTACGCCATCGCCACCGCCTGCACCACCGGCACCCATTGCATTGGCATGGCCGCGCGCAACATCGCCTACGGCGAAGCCGACGTAATGATCGCCGGGGGTGCCGAGATGGCTGCTTGCGGTCTGGGCATGGGCGGCTTCGGTGCATCCCGCGCGCTGTCTACCCGCAACGATGAGCCAACCCGTGCCAGCCGTCCGTGGGACAAGGGCCGTGATGGCTTCGTGCTGTCCGACGGTGCCGGTGCGCTGGTGCTTGAAGAGCTCGAACATGCCAAGGCCCGTGGTGCGACCATCTATGCCGAGCTGGTCGGCTTCGGCATGAGCGGTGACGCCTACCACATGACCTCGCCGCCCGACAGCGGTGAAGGTGCTGCCCGTTGCATGGCCAACGCCCTGCGCGATGCTGGCATCCAGCCTGAAGCGGTCAGCTACATCAACGCCCACGGCACATCGACCCCTGCCGGCGACATCGCCGAAGTGGCGGCGATCAAGCGCGTGTTCGGCGAGCATGCCTACAAGTTGGCGGTGAGCTCGACCAAGTCGATGACGGGCCACCTGCTCGGCGCTGCCGGCGCGGTAGAGGCGATCTTCAGCGTGCTGGCGATCAACAGCCAGATGGCGCCTCCGACCATCAACCTCGACGAGCCGGACGAAGGCTGCGACCTCGACTTCGTACCGCACGAAGCGCGCAGCATGCCGATCGACGTGGTGTTGTCCAACTCGTTCGGCTTTGGCGGCACCAACGGTTCGCTGGTGTTCCGCCGGTTCATCGGTTGATGCACAGCTGGATCGACGGCCAGCCCGCGACTGCGATCAATTTGCAGAATCGCGGCCTGGCCTACGGCGATGGCCTGTTCGAGACCATCGCCGTGCGGGGCGGCCGGCCCAGTTTGCTGGACGGCCATCTTGCTCGCCTGGCACTGGGTTGCCAACGGCTTATGATCGACGCCGACCTGGCGCTGGTGCGTGATGAAATCCTGCGCTTCGCCAGCCAGCTTGGTGATGGTGTCGCCAAGCTGGTCCTAACCCGTGGCGACAGCCAGCGTGGCTACGCGCCGGTTGCCGGCGTCGCGCCGCGCCGAATCCTCCAGGGCAGCCCGCTGCCCAGCTATCCTGTCGAACATGCCGAGCACGGCGTGCGGCTGTTCCCCTGCCAGACCCGGCTTGGGGAGCAACCGTTACTGGCCGGTCTCAAACACCTCAATCGCCTGGAGCAGGTGCTGGCCCGTGCCGAATGGCAGGACAGCGAACATGCCGAGGGCCTGATGCGTGACGGGCAGGGCAGGGTGATCGAAGGCGTATACAGCAATCTGTTCCTGGTGCGCGATGGCGTGCTGCTCACCGCTGACCTCAGCCGTTGTGGCGTAGCTGGCGTAATGCGCGGTGCCCTGCTGGAGCAGGCGCAACGGCTCGGCGTCGCGGTACAGGTGCGTGATATCGCGTTCGACGAACTGCAACAGGCGGATGAAGTGTTCGTCTGCAATAGTGTCTACGGTGTCTGGCCCGTGCGTGGAATTGCCGCGCTGAACTGGTCGCCGGGCCCGCTCACCCGTAAACTGCAGGCCGTTGCCCGTACGTTACTGGATACCTGAATTCGTGAGACGCAAATTCCTGCTGCTGCTGGAAATGGGCTTGATCCTCGCCGGCCTGGCCTTGGGCTGGTCGGCCTGGAAGATCAACTCGGTGCTGGAGCAGCCTCTGCATGTGGCCGAAGAGCGCCTGCTCGACGTGCCCAGCGGCACCAACCCCAACCGCATGTTCTATCGCATGCAGGCCGACGGCTTGCTCGATGACGCCGTCTGGCTGCGCCTGTACTGGCGCTTCAACATGGCCGGTACACAGTTGCATACCGGCGAGTATCGCCTCACCCCCGGCATGACCGTGGAAGACCTGTTCGACGTCTGGCGCCGTGGCGATGTGGTGCAGTACAACCTGACCCTGGTCGAAGGCTGGACCTTCCGCCAGGTGCGTTCGGCGGTGGCCAGGCATGAAAAGCTCAAGCACACCCTGGATGGTCTTTCCGACGCTGAAGTGATGGACAAGCTCGGCCACACCGGCGTGTTCCCTGAGGGCCGCTTCTTCCCTGATACCTACCGCTTCGTGCGCGGCATGAGTGACGTCGAGCTGCTGCAGCAGGCTTACATGCGCCTGGATGAAGTGCTGGCCAAGGAATGGGCCGAGCGCACCACCGACCTGCCTTACCGTGACCCCTACCAGGCCTTGATCATGGCTTCGCTGGTGGAGAAGGAAACCGGCATCCCCCAGGAGCGTGGGCAGATCGCTGGCGTCTTCGTCCGTCGCTTGCGCCTGGGCATGATGCTGCAGACCGACCCGACGGTGATCTACGGCATGGGTGAGCGCTACAACGGCAAGATTTCCCGCGCCGACCTGCGCGAACCGACGCCCTACAACACCTACACCATGACCGGTCTGCCACCGACACCGATCGCCATGGTCGGGCGCGAGGCGATCCATGCCGCGCTGAACCCGTCCGATGGCACCAGCCTGTACTTCGTCGCCCGCGGCGATGGCAGCCACGTGTTCTCCGATGACCTGGACGATCACAACTCGGCGGTGCGCGAGTTTCAGCTCAAGCGTCGCGCGGATTACCGGTCCAGCCCGGCGCCGCAAAGTGCACCGGTGGATGCAGCCGAGCCCGCTGAGCAGGACCCAGACAGCCAGGCCGCGCCGGCCGACGCACCAACGCCTGACGAACAACATTAAGGACTGCCTGTGAGCGGCTTGTTTATTACCCTTGAAGGCCCCGAAGGCGCGGGCAAGAGCACCAACCGTGATTACCTGGCCGCGCGCTTGCGCGAGCAGGGCCTGGACGTGGTGCTGACTCGCGAGCCTGGCGGCACGCCGCTGGCTGAAAAAGTCCGCGAGCTGTTGCTGGCGCCGAGCGAGGAAGTGATGGCCGCAGACACCGAGCTGCTGCTGGTTTTCGCTGCCCGTGCCCAGCATCTGGCCGAAGTGATTCGCCCGGCGCTTGCTCGTGGTGCGGTGGTGCTGTGTGATCGCTTTACCGATGCCACCTACGCCTACCAGGGCGGTGGTCGCGGTCTGTCGGTTGAGCGTATCGCTGCGCTGGAGCAATTCGTCCAGGGGGATCTGCGCCCGGACCTGACCCTGGTCTTCGACCTGCCGGTGGAAGTCGGCCTGGCCCGTGCCGCCGCGCGCGGTCGCCTGGACCGTTTCGAGCAGGAAGGCCAGGCCTTCTTCGAAGCCGTGCGCCAAGCCTATCTGCAACGCGCCCATGGCGCGCCGCAACGCTACAGCCTGCTCGACGCCGCCCAGCCACTGGAGGCCGTGCAGCGTGCCATCGATGCGCTGCTGCCGGCCATCGTGGGGCGTTGCCGTGGCTGAGGCCTACCCCTGGCAGCAGGCGCTGTGGCAGCAACTGGCAGGGCGTGCCCGGCACGCCCATGCCTACCTGCTGCATGGGCCGCAGGGCATCGGCAAGCGCGCCTTGGCCGAGCGGCTGATGGCGCGTCTGCTGTGCCAGCAGCCGCAGGGGCTGGATGCCTGCGGGCAGTGCAAGTCGTGCCTGCTGCTCAAGGCCGGTAGCCACCCGGACAACTTCGTGCTGGAGCCGGAAGAGGCCGACAAGCCGATCAAGGTCGACCAGGTACGCGAGCTGGTGTCGTTCGTCGTGCAGACGGCGCAGCTTGGCGGGCGTAAAGTGGTGTTGATCGAGCCGGTCGAGGCAATGAACGTCAATGCCTCCAACGCCTTGCTCAAGAGTCTGGAAGAGCCTTCGGGCGATACCGTGCTGCTGCTGGTCAGTCACCAGCCCAGCCGTCTGTTGCCGACGATCAAGAGCCGCTGCCAGCAAGTTGTCTGCCCACAGCCGAGCCAGGTGCAGAGCCAGGCGTGGCTCGCCACGGCATTGCCCGACAGTGATGAGGCCGAACGCGAGGAGCTGCTGACCTTGGCCGCTGGTTCGCCGCTGATGGCCGTCAGCCTGCAAGCGCAGGGTGTGCATGAGCAACGGGCCTTGGTGACCGACGGGGTGAAGAAGCTGCTCAAGCAGCAGCAGTCGCCCAGCCAGCTGGCCGAGGCCTGGAGCAGTGTGCCGTTGTTGCTGCTGTTCGACTGGTTCTGCGACTGGTCGCACCTGATCCTGCGTTACCAGTTGACCCAGGATGAGGAGGGGTTGGGCTTGGCCGACATGCGCAAGGTGGTGCAGTACCTGGCGCAGAAGGCCCGTCAGGGCAAGGTGCTGGAGGTCCAGGCGTGGATCCTCGAGCAGCGTCAGAAGGTGCTCGGCAAAGCCAACCTCAATCGCGTATTGCTGCTGGAAGCGCTGCTGGCCCATTGGGTACAGCTGCCGGGTTCCCGCTGATTTTCCATCTTTTCATGTGTGCCGCCTGCCATGCTCGTAGATTCCCATTGCCATCTCGACCGTCTTGACCTGAGCGCCCACCAGGGCTCCCTCGATGCTGCCCTGCAGGCCGCGCGCGAGCGCGGGGTCGGGCATTTCCTGTGCATTGGTGTCAGTGCCGAAAATGCCGGGGCGGTGAAGGCGCTGAGCGAGCAGTACGCCGATGTCGACTGCTCGGTGGGTGTGCACCCGCTGGACCTGGCACCGGGCGAGACGCCGGCGCTGGAATGGCTGCTGCGCGAGCTGGCGCATCCGCATGTGGTGGCGATTGGCGAAACCGGGCTGGACTACCATTACGAACCGGAGGCCGCCGAGTTGCAGCAGGCATCCTTCCGCCTGCACCTGGAGGCCTCGCGCCAGACCGGCAAGCCGGTGATCGTGCACACCCGTGCGGCGCGGGCCGATACCTTGGCGCTGCTGCGTGAAGCGAATCTGCCGCAGGCGGGCGTGCTGCATTGTTTCACCGAGGACTGGGACATGGCCAAGGCGGCGCTGGACCTGGGCTACTACATCTCGTTGTCCGGGATTGTCACTTTCCGCAATGCCGATGCCCTGCGCGAGGTGGCGCGGCAGGTGCCGGTCGACCGCCTGCTGGTGGAGACCGATTCGCCGTACCTGGCACCGATCCCGTATCGTGGCAAGCCGAACCTGCCGCAGTATGTGCGGGAGGTGGCGGAGTATGTGGCATCGTTGCGTGGGGTGAGCTACGAGCAGCTGGCCGAGCAGACCACGTCCAACTTCAAGCGCCTGTTCCCGCTGGCGCGACTGCTCTGAATCCAGCTCAATCGCTTTTGCTCTGCTTTTGCTCTGCTTTTGCTCTGCTTTTGCTCTGCTTTTGCTCTGCTTTTGCTCTGCTTTTGCTTTTGCTTCTAAGCGCGCGATAGTCCAGGCGACGCAGAGTGCGACTTCAGGAGGCCGAACGCAGGCGTCTGGAGGGCCAGGGTGCGTAGCACCCCTTCGGCGTAGCCGAAGGCGCGAGATGTAGACTTGCGCAGCAAGTCGTAGGCCGCGCGGGCCCGGAAGGCGCCGGAGTGAGGGGACCCCGGAGCGCAGCGCAGGGGCCGGATGATGGGAGCGGGGGTTTTTGCCTACTTTTTGCCCAGTCAAAAAGTAGGTCGCCGTAAAGGCGAAAAGGTGATTCAGCGCCACCATGGCGAATGAATGTAGACCTGATTTGAAAGCTCACATCCAAAGCCAAAAGCCAAAAGCCAAAAGCCCGAGCGCGATGGTTTTGATTTTTTCGCGTACATTCATTGGTGATGGCGACGCACAGTCACCTTTCCGCCCTTACGGCGGGTCACTTTTTGTCAAACGCGACAAAAAGTAACCAAAAAACGCTGGCTCCCATCATCCGGCCCCTGCGCTGCGCTCCGGGGTCCCCTCGCTCCGGCGCCTTCCGGGCCCGCGCGGCCTACGACTTGCTGCGCAAGTCTACATCTCGCGCCTTCGGCTGCGCCGAAGGGGTGCTACGCACCCTGGCCCTCCAGACGCCTGCGCTCGGCCTCCTGAAGTCGCATTTCGCGTTGCCTGGACTATCGCGCGCTTAGAAGCAAAATCAAAAGCAAGAGCCAGAGCAAGAGCAAGAGCAAGAGCCAGAGGCAGAGCCTGGCGGCTGGCCCTGGGCAAAAAAAACCCGGGTTCTGGGGGGGGAATCCGGGTTAAGACCATTAGGAGTAAAACAAAGGTACGCGGTCCCTGAGCACCTTTATCGGCGCGCCACTTGGGGGGGATGCGCCGCGCCAACACTTCAAGTATTGGTCAGGTTTGGCACAGTGCCAGTGCTTCTTTGTTCGTTTTTTAAACAGATTTGGAATACGGCCGCCATCGCTTCCTCCCTCAGCGCATGGCCAGACGCCGTACTTGCTGGACAGCTTCGTCGATTAGCTGCTCACTGGTATAGAAATGTGGCGAAAATCGTATACCTGGCCCTCTTAGTGCACAGATCGTCTGCTCTGCCAGCAAGCTTCGATAGACAGCCAAACTGTCCTGCCCCTGAAGGCTGAAGCTAACGATACCCGCCCGTTTTTTCGGGGTTGCGGGGCTGTGCAGGTGTACCCCGGGAATGCCCGCCAGGCCCTGAAGCAGTTGCTCGACCCGCAGCTGCAATTGCCGACCGACCTCGTCCATGCCGACTTCCTCCAGCAATGACAGGCTGGCCTCCAGGGCGTACGCGCCGAGCATGTTCGGGCTGCCGCTTTCAAAGCGCCTGGCGCTGCGTGCCGGCCGCCACTCGCGGCGGTCGAAGTCGCCCAAGTGCTCCAGCATATGCCAGCCATAGGCATGCAGCTTCAGCTGCGGGCGCAAAGCCGCGCGGCAATAGAACAAGCCCAGGCCCTCGGGCCCGAGCATCCATTTGTGGCCGTCGGCCATGGCGAAATCGCACTGGTAGCGCTGCACGTCGAAGGGCAGGGCGCCAATCTGCTGGATGGCATCGACGCAGAACAGCACATGGCGGGCCTGGCAGCCCTCGCCCAAGCGGGGCAGGTCAAGGCGCAGGCCGCTGGCGAACTGCACGGCACTCACGGCCAGCAGGCGTGTACGTGGGCCGCAGGCCGCGAGCAGCGCTGCTTCCGGGTCTGGCCCGGCAAGGTTCACCTCGGTCACCACGACGCCGCGCTCGCGCAATGCTTCCCACACGACACGGTTGGAGGGAAATTCCTCGTCGCTGATCACCACCTGGTCGCCGGCTTGCCAGTCGAGGCCGAACGCGACCAGTGAAAGCGCCTCGGAGGTGTTCTTCACCAGCGCGATGTCAGCCCAGGAGGGGGCGTTGACCAAGTGTGCCAGCCTTTCTCGCAGCCTGCGTTCAGTGGCCAGCCATGTCGGGTATCCGCTCGCGCCCTGACGCACGTTGTCACGGGCAAAGCGCGCCACGGCCTCGCTGGCCCGGCGCGGCCAGGGAGCGATGGCCGCATGGTTCAGGTATCGCAGCCCGGGCGCCTGTTCGAACTCATCATGAAACATAGACATGGTTGGATGATCCGTGCAATTTGCTGCAAGTTAGGCATAATAAACCGCTTCAATGTCATCCAGTCCTTCCTATGCAGAAAGAACCTCGTAAGGTCCGTGAGTTTCGCCGTCGCGAACAGGAAATCCTCGATACAGCGCTGAAGCTGTTCCTCGAACAGGGTGAAGACAGCGTCACCGTCGAGATGATCGCCGACGCCGTGGGTATCGGCAAAGGCACGATCTACAAGCACTTCAAGTCCAAGGCGGAGATCTACCTGCGCCTGATGCTCGATTATGAGCGTGACTTGAACGCGCTGTTGCACTCGGCCGATGTCGACCGCGACAAGGAGGCACTGTCGCGTGCCTACTTCGAGTTCCGCATGCGTGACCCGCAGCGCTACCGGCTGTTTGATCGCCTGGAAGAGAAGGTGGTCAAGGGCAACCAGGTGCCGGAAATGGTCGAGCAGTTGCACAGCATCCGCGCGTCCAACTTCGACCGCCTCACCCAGTTGATCAAGGGGCGCATCAGCGAAGGCAAGCTCGAAGATGTGCCTCCGTACTTCCACTACTGCGCCGCCTGGGCGTTGGTGCACGGCGCCGTGGCGCTGTACCACTCGCCGTTCTGGAGCAATGTGCTGGAAGATCAGGAAGGCTTCTTCCAGTTCCTCATGGATATTGGCGTGCGCATGGGCAACAAGCGCAAGCGTGATCCGGAAGCCACCAACTGAAGGCATTCGTCGTCACCGGGTGAGCCTGGCGTGAAATGGGGACTTGCAAAAACTTGAACCATGAGTCAAGTTTTGCCAGCCCCGATTCATCCATGCCGGAGTCATCCATGATCGTCGATCGTCAAGGCAGGCGTTTTCGCAACCTGCGCGTCAGCCTGACGGCTGCCTGTAACTACGCCTGCAGCTACTGCGTGCCGGACGGCAAGCGCCTGGTCGCGACCCAGGATGAGCTGTCGGCGGAAACCTTGGCGCGTGGGGTGGCCTACCTAATTGAAGCTGCCGGCATCGAGCGTTTGCGCATCACCGGTGGCGAGCCACTGGTCAGCCCTCGGTTGGATGCCTTTCTGGCGGCGGTGGCGAAGCTCGACCTTGACGACATCACGCTGACCACCAACGGGCAGCTGCTCGCCCGCAAGCTGCCGCAGCTGCAGGCGGCTGGCATTCGCCGCTTGAATGTCTCCCTTGATACCCTCGATCCCCAGGCATTCCGCCGCATCGCCCGTGGCGGTGATCTGGCCAGCGTGTTGGTAGGCATGGACCAGGCCAGTGCCATGGGCATGCGGATCAAGGTCAACATGGTGCCGATGCGTGGGCAGAACCTCGATCAAGTGTTACCGATGCTCGACTACTGCATGGCGCGTGGTTTCGAGCTGCGCTTCATCGAACTGATGCGTATGGGGCACCTGGCCCGGGACAACAATGCGTTCCTGCAGCAGTTTGTCGGGCTTGATGCATTGCTCGATGTAATCGGCGGCCGGTATGGCTATCAACAGGTCGACGCACCGCTGGATGCCACGGCGCTGCGCTACCAGATCCCGGGTCACGGCCATTTTGGCGTCATCGCCAATGAAAGCGTGCCGTTCTGCCGGACCTGCTCGCGCCTGCGCCTGTCCTCTACTGGCTGGCTGCACGGCTGCCTGTCTTCCGGCAATCGCCACTTTGTCGGCGATCTGCTGGAAAAACCCCGTCACCAAGCGCTGCCTGGCTTGCAGCGGCTACTGGTAAAAGCCTTGGCAGACAAGCAGGAACTGGCGTTTTCCGGGGGGGTGACCGTGATGAAGGTCATTGGCGGCTGAAGCTGGCGCAAAAGCTGCATCCGCCGGCTATTCGCCGGTTTTTCGTCACCGGCCACTGGAGGAAAGATGCGTAGCCTGGTCTTGCTGCTGACGCTGATGGCGTTGGGCGGTTGCATGAATGTCAGCGATATGGGCGAAGGCGTCCGTTACCACATGAGCGATGCCGGCTTGCTGGACCACAGCGATACCCGTCGTACCCTGTCGATTCGCCTGCAGCCAGACTCGTTCATCTTCATTGGCCAGGGCGCGTTCATGCCGCCAGGCAAGGGCCCGCTGCCGAAGCAGAATGCCGTGGCCGATGAGGCATTCAAGAGTTTCGTCGAGTACTTCCCGCTGGTACGTCGCGCCCAAGGGCCGCTGGGCCTTGAAGAAGCGATCGCTCAGGCTCGCTCGGTGGGTGCCGATTATGTGCTTTATACCCGCTTCGCCCGCACGGATGACCGTATCGGTAATGGCGACGAATGGTATGACGAGCAGGCCGTGGACCGCTTGGGCTGGGACACCGGCGTGGTGCAGATGATGCTGATCGAGACCAACACCCGCTACCTGATCGACACCGCACGAATCAAGAGTCGCGGCGGTTTGTTGACGTTCCACGACAATTCACCCCAGGATTTGCTTGGCGCACCGATGCGCGAGTACGCTCGTAGCCTTCTGGGCATGAGCGAGTGAGGGCAGGGTGATGACGGATTCCGGCAAGGCCAACGATCTATTGGCGCAGATTCCCAAGCACAAGGGGCTGCCGCCGGTGCATCTGTGGAACCCGGATTTCTGCGGCGATATTGACATGCGTATTGCCCGCGATGGGACCTGGTACTACCTGGGGACGCCCATCGGGCGCAAACCGATGGTTCGCCTGTTCTCCACCATCATGCGCCGCGATGGCGATGATTATTTCCTGATCACGCCCGTGGAGAAGGTCGGCATACGCGTCGATGATGCGCCATTCGTGGCCGTGACGCTTGAGGTGCTGGGCAGTGGTGAGGCGCAGGTTCTGCGCTTTACCAGCAACGTCGAGGATCAGGCCGAAGCGGGGCCGCAGAACCCGTTACGGGTCGAGATCGATCCGGACACCCAGGAGCCGGCGCCTTATGTGCTGATGCGCAGCAATCTCGAGGCGTTGATCCATCGCAATGTGTTCTACCAGTTGGTGGACCTGGCAGTAACGCGGGTGATCGATGGTGATGAATGGCTCGGGGTATGGAGCCATGGTGTGTTTTACCCGATCGGGCGCAATTGTTGAGCGCGCGCTCCCGGCTGGCCCCCTGCTTTTTCTCCTGATTGGCCGTTTGCGCCTTGTGCCACTGGGCCTAACCTGCAGGCACTTGCCAATCAGGAGAACGCCCGTGAAATCTGCCAACTTTTCTTTTGCCTTGCTCATTGCTGCTGGCCTGTTCGGTGGCGAGTCCGCAGCCTATGCGCACGGCGACGCCGCCGATCAGGTAAAAGTCCTGCAACAGCAACAACCTTCGAATGCCCCGGGCAAGAGCGCCGTCATGCTCACGGTCAGTTATGCCCCTGGGCAGGCTTCGCCCGCCCACCAGCATCCGGGTGCGGTCATGGCCTATGTGTTGGAAGGGGCGGTGGTATCGAAACTCAACGACGAACAGGAGAAAACCTACAAGGCCGGTGAATACTGGTACGAAGCGCCCGGCACCGTGCACAGCGTATCGCGCAATGCCAGCAAGTCTCGGCCCGCCAAGTTGCTGGTATGGAGCCTGGTGGATGAAGGCAAGCCAGTCACTTTGCCCTACTCCGGGGCGAAATCAGCGCGCTGAGCGTAGGACAGCCTGCTCGACACAGCTCGCACCAGTACTTTGTCCCATACCTGGCTTGGTGCGAGCTGTACGTTATGGGTGTAGAAAGGCGGCAGGTTCTGTGCGAGTTGAGCGACCTCTTTGCCGGTGCGGCCGGCAGGCAGCAAGACGTATTGCAGACTGGAAGGGAAGGAAGGCGCGGTGTTGCGCTCCACGGTGGAGCCATAGGCGCCGAGGGTCATCACTGCTTCGCTGCCAGTCGGGTCTGGAAAGACAAGCATGACGAACGTGCAGTGACGCGGATGTGTCAGGTGCTCTAGCGCTTCGTTACGGACCAGTGGGTCGACATGGTTCATCAAGGTCCAGCGCAGGGCCGCATAGCTGCGGGTCGTTTCCATGAATGCGCTGCGAATGGGCGAGCGCTTCTCGCTGCCGCCCAGGCATGCCAGCAAGTTGCCGAATGGATCAAGCAACGCGACCGCGTTGAAGGTGTCCGCCTGGCTGGCCGTCTCTAGCAGAGGTTGCGCCAGCTCTGCTCCGGCAAGGCGGGGGTTGTCACTCTTGCTGCGCAGGCTCCATGGGCTTAAGTCGGCCAAGGCTTGGCGCACCTTGCTATGCAGTGGGAGGCTGCTCGGGTCCTTTAGTTGAGATGGAGGCAGGCCAGCGGTGCTGCTTTCATCGTGGACCGTATTCACGCTGGTTTCGAACAGAGAGCTGGTCAGGCTGGCAGTCGCGGCTTCGATGTGTTCACCTGCGTAGATCGGGCCTGCTAGGGGCCCCGCGTATTCCCGCTCCAAGGGGGCTTCAATCGCATAGTAGCCCCAGGTAGCTTGCGCGACTTTTGGTAATGCTGCAGGTAGACCGGGGAAGTTGAAGCAGGCGTTATGGTTGATGCCGGCGAAGGTGTCCAGAGCGCTGACCGCGACATTGAAACCGGCTGTCAGCAAGGCCCCCGCGCACATGGCGCAGGGGTCGAGCGTGGTTACCAAGGTCAGCGCGTGAGTGGGGGGCAGGGCCAGGCGCTGCTGATTCTCGAAATACCAGTCGATCAGGCGTCGCTCGCCATGGGCGGTCGGGTCATGGAGCCTGAAGGCAGGTTGTGCCTCGCTGTTCGGGAAAGGCTTGAGCACGCTGTTGTGCAGGGCGGCCAGCACCCTGCCGGTGGCGTTTTCGATGATGCATCCACCCACGGCAAATGTTGCTTGCCGACTTGCCAATAGTGCCTGGTTAGCGGCGATCGCAATCGCTTGCTGGGCGTTGTGGGTAGTTTCGTTCACGCTGATCGAGGCTCTGCAGTCGTCGAGAGAACGGGGACGATACAGCAGCGTTGTGCAGGTAGGGGTAAAAAGAAGTGCAACAAAAAACCTCCAGTGCTTGCGCAACTGGAGGTTTTTCAGTGTTTGGCTCCGCGACCTGGACTCGAACCAGGGACCCAATGATTAACAGTCATTTGCTCTACCGACTGAGCTATCGCGGAATCTGTGCGTATCTTACCGATTGCCAGGAGGAAGTCAAGCGACCTCCTGACAAATCAATCAGTTACAGCACTTCAACAATGGCCTTGGTGACCACGTGAATGTTGCTCTGGTTCAGCGCGGCCACGGCGATACGACCCGTATCCAGGGCGTAGATGCCGAAATCGTTCTTCAGACGGGCAACCTGCTCAACGGTCAGGCCCGAGTAGGAGAACATGCCCACCTGACGGCCGACGAAGCTGAAGTCGCGTTTGGCGCCGTATTCGGCCAGCAGCGAAACCATCTGCTTGCGCATGCCGTGGATGCGCTCGCGCATCTCGCCCAGCTCAGCTTCCCACATCTGGCGCAGTTCGGCGCTGTTCAGCACAGTGGCGACGATGGTCGCGCCGTGGGTCGGCGGGTTGGAGTAGGTGGTGCGGATCACACGCTTGACCTGCGACAGCACGCGGGTGCTTTCGTCTTTCGAGGCGGTGACGATCGACAGTGCGCCGACGCGCTCGCCGTACAGCGAGAACGACTTGGAGAACGAGCTGGAAACGAAGAACTCCATGCCCGACTCGGCGAACAGGCGCACGGCGAAGGCGTCTTCGCCGATGCCGTCACCGAAACCTTGGTAGGCCATGTCGAGGAATGGCACGTGGCCCTTGGCCTTGACCACTTCCAGGACGTTTTTCCAGTCGTCCAGGGTCAGGTCGACGCCGGTCGGGTTGTGGCAGCAGGCGTGCAGCACAACGATCGAGCCGGACGGCAGGGCGTTGAGGTCTTCGAGCATGCCTGCACGGTTGACGTCGTTGCTCGGGGCGTCGTAGTAGCGGTAGTTCTGTACCGGGAAACCGGCGCTTTCGAACAGCGCACGGTGGTTTTCCCAGCTCGGGTCGCTGATGGCGACCACGGCATTCGGCGAAATGCGCTTGAGGAAGTCGGCGCCGATCTTCAGAGCGCCAGTGCCGCCAACGGCCTGCACGGTGACCACGCGGCCAGCGGCCAGCAGTGGCGATTCGGCACCGAACAGTAGTTTCTGCACGGCCTGGTCGTAGGTGGCGATACCATCGATCGGCAGGTAGCCGCGCGAGGCGTGCTGGGCAGCGCGCTGGGTCTCGGCTTCGATCACGGCGCGCAGCAGCGGAATGCGGCCTTCCTCATTGCAGTAGACGCCCACACCCAGGTTTACCTTGTCGGTACGTGGGTCGGCGTTGAATGCTTCGTTGAGGCCCAGGATAGGGTCGCGGGGTGCCAGCTCGACAGCGGAAAACAGGCTCATTGTTACTTCGGCTCTGATTGGAGAGTGATAGGGCGTACACGCTCCAGCCGAATGCACTGAAGCGGTGCACAAACGGGGAGTCAGTATAGTGATACCGACCAGTCACTGCGACAGCTTGGCGCAGCTTTTCCGGGTATTTGCGCAAATATTTTTCGACCATTGGTCGAATTGCCGGGTCCACCGTAATGCGCGCTCACAGCTTGGCCTTGATTCCGACCCCTGGCGGGCGCATTTGGGTATAGACTACTGGCTAAATTTACAGTTGCTGCGTTACCGCGAGGTCCGTCATGTCCGAGTTCCAGCTCGTCACCCGTTTCCAGCCGGCCGGCGACCAGCCCGAGGCCATCCGCCAGATGGTCGAGGGCATTGACGCGGGCCTGTCGCACCAGACCCTGCTCGGGGTGACCGGTTCGGGCAAGACCTTCAGCATCGCCAATGTCATCCAGCAGGTGCAGCGGCCGACCCTGGTGCTGGCGCCCAACAAGACCCTGGCAGCGCAGCTGTATGGCGAGTTCAAGGCGTTCTTCCCGAACAACGCGGTGGAATACTTCGTTTCCTACTACGACTACTACCAGCCAGAGGCCTATGTGCCGTCGTCGGACACCTTCATCGAGAAGGACGCCTCGATCAACGACCACATCGAACAGATGCGCCTGTCAGCGACCAAGGCGCTGCTGGAACGGCGCGATGCGATCATCGTCACCACCGTGTCCTGCATCTATGGCCTGGGCAGCCCCGAGACCTACCTGAAAATGGTCCTGCACGTCGATCGCGGTGACAAACTCGACCAGCGCGCCTTGTTGCGCCGGCTGGCCGACCTGCAGTACACCCGCAACGAGATGGACTTCGCCCGCGCCACGTTCCGCGTGCGTGGCGACGTGATCGATATCTTCCCGGCCGAATCCGACCTTGAGGCCATCCGCATCGAGCTGTTCGACGACGAGGTCGAGAATATCGCCGCCTTCGACCCGCTCACCGGTGAGGTCTTCCGCAAGCTGCCACGCTTCACGTTCTACCCCAAGAGCCACTACGTGACCCCGCGGGAAACCCTGCTGGAGGCGGTGGAAGGCATCAAGGAAGAGCTGAAGGACCGGCTCGAATACCTGCACAAGGCCAACAAGCTGGTCGAGGCCCAGCGCCTGGAGCAGCGTACGCGTTTCGATCTGGAGATGATCCTTGAGCTGGGTTACTGCAATGGCATCGAGAACTACTCGCGCTACCTGTCCGGGCGCCCGGCCGGGGCGCCGCCGCCCACGCTCTATGACTACCTGCCGGCCGATGCGCTGCTGGTAATCGATGAGTCCCACGTCAGCGTTCCGCAGGTCGGCGCCATGTACAAGGGTGATCGCTCGCGTAAGGAGACTCTGGTCGAATACGGTTTCCGCCTGCCGTCGGCACTGGATAACCGGCCGATGCGCTTCGACGAGTGGGAGGATGTCAGCCCGCAGACCATCTTCGTCTCCGCCACCCCAGGGCCCTACGAAGCCGAGCATGCAGGCCGTGTGGTGGAGCAGGTGGTGCGCCCGACCGGTCTGGTCGATCCGCAGGTGGAAGTGCGCCCGGCGCTGACCCAGGTCGACGACCTGCTGTCGGAGATCCGCAAGCGTGTCGCTCAGGGCGATCGGGTGCTGGCCACCACGTTGACCAAGCGCATGGCCGAAGACCTCACCGACTACCTGGCCGACCACGACGTGCGGGTGCGCTATCTGCACTCGGACATCGACACGGTGGAGCGCGTAGAGATCATCCGCGACCTGCGCCTGGGCACCTTCGATGTGCTGGTGGGTATCAACCTGCTGCGCGAGGGTCTGGACATGCCCGAGGTGTCGCTGGTGGCGATTCTCGATGCCGACAAGGAGGGCTTCCTGCGTTCCGAGCGTTCGCTGATCCAGACCATCGGCCGCGCTGCGCGTAACCTCAATGGTCGGGCGATCTTGTATGCCGACAGCATCACCGGCTCCATGCAGCGTGCCATCGATGAGACCGAACGGCGCCGCGAGAAGCAGATCGCCTTCAACCAGGCCAACGGCATCGTGCCCAAGGGTGTGGTCAAGGACATCACCGACATCATGGAAGGCGCCACCGTGCCCGGCGCGCGCAGCAAGAAGCGCAAGGGCATGGCCAAAGCAGCGGAGGAGAGCGCCCGTTACGAGGCCGAGCTGCGTACGCCGGGCGAGATCACCAAGCGTATCAAGCAGCTGGAAGAGAAGATGATGCAGTTTGCCCGCGACCTGGAGTTCGAGGCAGCCGCGCAGCTGCGCGACGAGATTACCCAACTGCGCGAGCGCCTGATCACCAGCTGAAGCCCTGCACTGCCCCCTGTAGGAGCGGCCTTGTGTCGCGAAAGGGCTGCAAAGCAGCCCCAGCAATTTATGCATTCAAGCTGAAATCCTGGGGCTGCTTTGCAGCCCTTTCGCGACCCAAGGCCGCTCCTGCAAGCGCGATATTAGTGAGCTTCCCCGGCCTTCAATCCCTGCGGCAACTTGCGGGTCAACAGCACCGCCACCATGCTTACCGCGAGCCCGATCCCGACAAAGTGGAAGGCATCGTTGTAGGCCATGATCAGCGCCTGCTGGTGAACAATCTCGCTCAACTTGCCCAGCGCCGCGTTGTCATTCCCCAGCCGCTCGCCAAGCTGTGCCAGCCGCTCCGCCACCTGCGGGTTGTTCGGCACCACCGCTTCCCTCAGGTAATCGAAGTACACCTTGGTCCGCGCATCCAGCAGGGTCGCCAGCAGGGCAATGCCGATCGCGCCGCCCAGGTTACGCAGGATGTTGAACAAGCTTGAAGCCGACCCGGCATCCTGAGGCTGGATATACGCCGTGGCGATCAGCGAAATGGTCACCATGATCATCGGCTGGCCGAGGGCGCGGATGATCTGGATATGGTTGAACTGCGGTCCTGCAAAGTCCGGGTTCAACACCCCCGAACCGAAGCTGGCGGCACCGAACAGGCAGAAGCCGAGGGCGCACAACAGCTTGGGCGGCACCACTTTCATTAGCTGTGGCACCAGTGGAATCAGGAATAGCTGCGGAATGCCCATCCACATGATCACCTCGCCGATCTGCAGCGCGTTGTAGCCCTGGATCTGTGCCAGGTACAGCGGCAGCAGGTAGATCGACCCATAAAGCCCCACGCCCATGCCCAGGCTGGCAATGCTCGACAGGCCGAAATTCCGGTTGCCGAGGATGCGCAGGTTGATCAAGGGGTGCGGCTTGGAAAGCTGCAGAATGACGAAGGTAATCAGGCTGATCAGGGCAACAGTCGCGAGGCCGACGATCAGGTTGGATTCCAGCCAGTCCTTGCGGTGGCCCTCCTCAAGAAAGACCTGCAGGCAGCCCAGGCCAACGCCGAGGGTGACGATGCCGGCATAGTCGGTGCTTTTCAGCAGCTCCCAGTGCGCTTCCTTTTTCTCCAATCCGTAGAGCAGGCCGGCGATCATCACCAGCCCAGGTGGGATGTTGATATAGAAGATGTATTCCCAGCCCCAGTTCTCGGTCAGCCAGCCGCCAAGGGTCGGGCCGATCGAGGGGGCGAAAGTGGCGGTCATGGCGAACATGGCCATGCCTTTGGCACGGTGGTGCTCGGGCAACTTGATCAGGGTCAGGGTGAACGCCAGCGGGATCAGCGCGCCGCCGGTGAAGCCCTGCAGGGCACGGAACAGGATCATGCTCTCAAGGTTCCAGGCCATCGAGCACAGCAGCGAGGACAGCAGGAAGCCGCCAGACACCCACAATGCCAGGCGCCGCGCCGACAGCAGCTGCACCAGCCAGGCGGTCAGCGGAATCATGATGATCTCCGCTACCAGGTACGAGGTGGAAATCCACGAGCCTTCTTCCAGAGTCGCCGACAGCGCGCCCTGGATGTCCTTGAGCGAGGAGTTGGTGATCTGGATGTCCAGCACCGCCATGAAGGCACCGAGCATCACGCTCATCACCGCGATCCAGTCGCGCCGGCTTGGCTCCGCAGTCGGGCGCAGCAGTTGATCACCGGCCATCGTGGCCTTCGTCTTCGCGGCGCAGGTCGACGGTGGCGGTGACCGACATGCCAGGGCGAATGCGCCCATGCAGCGGGTTGTCGGCGGCGAAGGTCAGTTTCACCGGAATGCGCTGCACCACCTTGGTAAAGTTACCAGTGGCGTTGTCCGGCGGCAGCAGGCTGAACTGCGCGCCAGAAGCGGCGAACAGGCTCTCGACGCGGCCTTCGATCGGGGTGTCGGGGTAGCTGTCGAACAGTAATTCGGCGCGCTGGCCCGGCTGCATCTTGCCGATCTGGGTTTCCTTGAAATTGGCCTGCACCCAGATGTTTTCATCGGGCACGATCGACAACAGGTAGGCGCCGGCCTGCACCACCTGGCCATTGCGGGCACTGCGCTGGCCGATGGTACCGCTGAGCGGTGCGCGGATCTCGCAGCGGGTCAGGTTCAGTTCGGCCTGGGCTAGGTCGGCGCGGGCATTGGCGATCTGCGCGTCGAGGCGCTTGAGGTCGGCATTCAGGGCATTGATCTGCTGGCGCTGGCTTTGCAGGTCGGCGCGGGCCTTGTCGACCTGGGAGCCGGCCACATGGCTGTCTGCCGACAGGGTTGTGACCCGTTCCTCGGAAACGAAGCCAGGCTTGCGCAGTTTTTCGGCGCGGCTCAGGTCCAGGCGCGAGCGGTCGAAGGTGGCCTGGTTGGCCGCCACCTGGGCCTGGCTGGAGGCGATCAGGCTGCCTTGTTGGGTCAGGCGGCTCTGCGCCTGGGCATATTCGGCCTCGCGAGTGGCCAGGGCGGCGCGGGCGCGCTCGATTGCCAGCTCGAAGTCGGCGGCCTCCAGACGAACCAGCACATCGCCCTTGTTGACGTGCTGGTTGTCGTCGACCCGCACTTCGTCGATGCGTGCGCCGAGCTGGCTGGATATGCGGGTGATTTCGCCCTGTACGTAGGCGTTGTCGGTGCTTTCGTAGAAGCGGCCTTTGAAATACCACTCGGCAAGGAAAGCGAGGGCGATGAGGGCCACCAGGGTGAAGAAGATCGCCAGGCGGCGTTTGAGTTGGGCAGGCATGAGGACTATCGTTCCAGAAATGTAAGTAAATTTAACAGCGGCACATGGCCAGTCGACAAGTGACGTTCGCGCCATTGCTGGAGCCCGGTGCCTGCTCCCTGCTAACATCCCGCCTTTGTTTCATCTTTCGTTCGAGACTCTCCATGACCACCGTTCGCACGCGTATCGCGCCATCGCCCACCGGCGACCCCCATGTCGGCACCGCCTACATCGCCCTGTTCAACTACTGCTTTGCCAAGCAGCACGGCGGTGAGTTCATCCTGCGCATCGAAGACACCGACCAGCTGCGCTCCACGCGCGAGTCGGAACAGCAGATCTTCGACGCCTTGCGCTGGCTTGGCATCGAATGGAACGAAGGCCCGGATGTCGGTGGCCCGCACGGCCCGTACCGGCAGAGCGAGCGTGGCGAGATCTACGCCAGGTACGCCAAGGAACTGGTCGATGCCGGCCATGCCTTCTACTGCTTCTGCACCGCCGAAGAGCTGGAGCAGATGCGCGCCGAACAGATGGCCCGTGGTGAAACCCCGCGCTACGACGGCCGTGCCCTGCTGCTGAGCGAAGAAGAAGTCCAGCGCCGCCTGGTCGCTGGCGAGCCGCACGTGATCCGCATGAAGGTGCCAAGCGAAGGCATCTGCGTGGTTCCGGACATGCTCCGGGGCGATGTCGAAATTCCTTGGGACCGCATGGACATGCAGGTGCTGATGAAGAACGACGGCCTGCCGACCTACTTCCTGGCCAACGTGGTCGACGACCACCTGATGGGCATCACCCACGTCCTGCGGGGCGAAGAGTGGCTGCCGTCGGCGCCGAAGCTGATCAAGCTGTACGAGTACTTCGGTTGGGAGCAGCCGAAGCTGTGCTACATGCCGCTGTTGCGTAACCCGGACAAGTCCAAGCTGTCCAAGCGCAAGAACCCGACGTCGGTGACCTTCTACGAGCGCATGGGCTTCATGCCCGAGGCCATGCTCAACTACCTCGGCCGCATGGGTTGGTCGATGCCGGACGAGCGCGAGAAGTTCTCCCTGGCCGAAATGGTCGAGCACTTCGACCTGTCACGCATCTCCCTGGGTGGCCCGATCTTCGACATCGAGAAGTTGTCCTGGCTCAACGGCCAGTGGCTGCGTGAGCTGCCGGTGGAAGAATTCGCCGCTCGCGTGCAGCAGTGGGCGTTCAACAGCGACTACATGATGAAGATCGCCCCCCATGTACAAGGCCGGGTCGAAACCTTCAGCCAGATCGCCCCGTTGGGTGGTTTCTTCTTCGAAGGCGCGCTCAAGCTCGATGCCAAGCTGTTCGAAAGCAAGAAGCTGTCCGCCGACCAGGTGCGCCAGGTGATGCAGCTGATCCTGTGGAAACTGGAAAGCCTGCGTCAGTGGGAGAAAGAGCGCATCACCGGCTGCATCCAGGCCGTGGTCGAAGCGCTGGAGCTGAAGCTGCGTGACGCCATGCCGCTGATGTTCGCCGCCATTACCGGCCAGGCCAGCTCGGTGTCGGTGCTGGACGCCATGGAGATCCTTGGCCCTGACCTGACTCGCTATCGCTTGCGCCAGGCCCTGGACCTGCTCGGTGGTGTGTCGAAGAAAGAAAACAAGGAATGGGAAAAGCTGCTGGCAAACATCGCCTGATAGCCTTTCACCGGCCTGTAGGAGCGGCCTTGTGTCGCGAAAGGGCCGCAAACCGGCCCCGGCGATTTATGCGTTGGCGCTGAATACGAGGGACCGCTTTGCGGTCCTTTCGCGACACAAGGCCGCTCCTACAAGGGCGCGGCATTCCGAATCAGCGGGGCAGGGCGGTAAGTGATTGTTATCTGTGAAAAAAATTTTGAATATTTTCAAAATTTAGTTTGACAGCCCTGCAATCCGATCTTAATATGCGCCCCGTCCACAGCGATGAACGAAAACGAAACGCCAGGCACCCAGCCAGCGCTTCTGTTCAGAGCGACATTGTGGGGCTATAGCTCAGCTGGGAGAGCGCCTGCATGGCATGCAGGAGGTCAGCGGTTCGATCCCGCTTAGCTCCACCAAATTCCGCTTGACAGTCAAGGCTGTCGAGCAAGACCGGGTCCAGCAACCGGGTCTTGAAGGTAAGAAGGTTCGTCCCCTTCGTCTAGTGGCCTAGGACACCGCCCTTTCACGGCGGTAACAGGGGTTCGAGTCCCCTAGGGGACGCCAGTTTTGCACAAGCGATATTTCACGATGTCGCTGGGCCGAGAGGCTAGAAATCTGGGGCTATAGCTCAGCTGGGAGAGCGCCTGCATGGCATGCAGGAGGTCAGCGGTTCGATCCCGCTTAGCTCCACCAATTTTGCCGCGATTCGCGAAAGCGGATCGGCACGAAGGTTACGTCCCCTTCGTCTAGTGGCCTAGGACACCGCCCTTTCACGGCGGTAACAGGGGTTCGAGTCCCCTAGGGGACGCCACTTTTACCCGCGTTTTGCGGGACTTAAAGGCTCGTTCGCATATTGAATGGGTCTTTGTTTCGGGGCTATAGCTCAGCTGGGAGAGCGCCTGCATGGCATGCAGGAGGTCAGCGGTTCGATCCCGCTTAGCTCCACCAATTCTGCCAGGGTTCGATTCATCGGATCTTCGCGAAGGTTACGTCCCCTTCGTCTAGTGGCCTAGGACACCGCCCTTTCACGGCGGTAACAGGGGTTCGAGTCCCCTAGGGGACGCCATTTTTACCCGCGTTTTGCGGGACTTTGAAGGCTCATTCGCTTATTGAATGGGCCTTTTGTTTTTCTCCCTTCCCAAAAATCCCGGCGCCGACAAGTGGCGGCAAATTCTGCTTGCCAAAAAATATGATGAGAATAATATTTCGATCATCATATTTGTCACGGTGAGCCGCCGAATGAACAACAAGAAGAGCAAGACCCGCGAACGCATTCTCGAAGCGGCCCGCAGTGCGCTGATCCAGCATGGCCCGGCCGAGCCGAGTGTCAGCCAGGTGATGGGCGCTGCAGGCCTGACCGTTGGTGGTTTCTATGCGCACTTCGAGAGCAAGGACGAGCTCATGCTCGAGGCCTTCCGCCAGTTGCTGAGCGAGCGCCGTGCCTTGCTTGCCCAGGTCGACCCGAACCTGGATGGGGAAGGGCGCCGCGCCCTGGTGAGCGCCTTCTACTTGTCGCGCAAGCACCGTGACGCCGAAGTGCATGCCTGCCCGTTGCCCAACTCGCTCGGCGAGATGCAGCGCCTGCCCGAAGCTTTCCGTGAGGTGCTGGCCGAGCATATCGAGTTGATGACGGCGGCCATGGTCGACCGCCCGGAAGACGCCGACAAAGCCTTGGCTGACCTGGCCCTGATGATCGGTGGCCTGGCCCTGGCGCGGGCCTTGGGCCCGGGTGAGTTGTCCGATCGCATTCTGCGTGCCGCCAAGTCGGCAGTTCTCTGATATCTCTGAACCTGGAGCAAGGCGATGGCTACCCTGAGCTGGATTCGTGGCGTAAATGGCACCCTGGGCCGACTGGCCCCCGAACACATTGCCGGCAAGATGCGCCGCGCCTTCATGACCCCGCGCAACCTGCCGCCCCGGCAATGGGAGCTGCCGCTGCTGGCCAGTGCCGAACGCGTCACCTTGCGCTTCGGCCTGTCGGCCTTGCGTTGGGGCAAGGGGCCGACAGTGTTGCTCATGCATGGCTGGGAAGGGCGCCCTACCCAGTTTGCGGCGCTGATCGAAACCCTGGTGCAGGCGGGGCACACGGTGGTGTCGCTGGAGGGCCCGGCCCATGGCCGCTCGCCCGGCCAGCAGGCGCACGTGGTGCTGTTTGCCCGGGCGCTGCTGGAGGCGGCCGCCGAGCTGCCGCCGTTGCGTGCCGTGATCGGTCATTCCATGGGCGGCGCCAGTGTGATGCTGGCCCTGCAGATGGGGTTGCGTGCGGAGGCTGCGGTGAGCATTGCTGCGCCAGCGCAGCTGCTCGGTGTGCTGCGGGGATTTGCCCATCACCTGGGTTTGCCGGCCCGGGCCAGGGCGGCGTTCATTCGTCAGGTCGAGCAGGATGTCGGCATGCAGATCGCTCGTCTCGATGTCAGTGGCTACCAGCTGGAGCTGCCGGGGCTAGTGGTGCATGCCGCTGATGACGCGCTGGTGCCTGCCGGTGAAGCGCAGGTCATCCACAAGGCCTGGTTCGACAGCCGGCTGATGATGCTGGAGGAAGGTGGGCACCAGCGCGTGCTGGCTGACCCGCGCCTGGGCGAGGCGGTATTGGAGCTGCTGGCCCGTGAGCCATCGCGGCAGAGCGCTTGAACATCCGTTACACTCGGCCCGTTCACTGATAGTGGGAGCGGGCATGAGCTGGGATCTGGAAACGCCATTCATCATCGACCTGCGCGTCGGCAGCGAGGACATCGACGGCCTCGGCCACGCCAACAACGCGGTCTACGTCACCTGGCTGGAGCGTTGCGCCTGGCGCCACTCCCAGCGCCTGGGCCTGGACCTGGCCGAATACCGGCGCCTGGACCGGGCCATGGCGGTGGTGCGCCACGAAATCGATTACCTCGCCGCAGGCTACGAGGATGATGAGCTGCAACTGGCCACCTGGATCATCGACTGGGACCAGCGCCTGCGCATGACCCGGCGCTTCCAGCTCAAGCGTCCACGCGATGGCGTGACCTTGCTGCGCGCGCAGACCACCTTCGCTTGCATCGAGCTGTCCAGCGGCAAGCCCAGGCGCATGCCTGCGGAATTCATCGACGGTTACGGGCCGGCGCTGATCGGCAGCTGAAGCCACGGCATTTTTTGCTAGACTGCCGCCTTTTTCCGCCGAGACCCAGACATGCAAATTGCCCTGGCCCCCATGGAGGGGCTGGTCGACAACATCCTGCGCGACGTCCTGACCCGAGTGGGCGGCATCGATTGGTGCGTCACCGAGTTCATCCGCGTGTGCGACCGCCTGCTGCCGGCGTCCTCGTTTGACAAGCTCGCCCCAGAGCTGCGTCAGGGTGCACGCACGGCCGCTGGTGTGCCGATGCGCGTGCAGTTGCTGGGTTCGGACCCGGTATGCCTGGCGGAGAATGCCGCGTTGGCCTGCGAACTGGGCGCGCCGGTAATCGACCTGAACTTTGGCTGCCCGGCCAAGACCGTGAACAAGTCGCGTGGCGGCGCGGTGCTGCTCAAGGAGCCGGAGCTGCTGCATGCCATCGTCCGTGAAGTGCGTCGCGCGGTGCCGGCGCATATCCCGGTCACGTCCAAGATGCGCCTGGGCTTCGACAGCCCGGATGGGGCGCTGGACTGCGCCACGGCCTTGGCCGAGGGCGGTTCGGCGCACCTGGTGGTGCATGCGCGGACCAAGGTTGAAGGCTACAAGCCGCCTGCCCACTGGGAGTGGGTGGCGCGGGTGCAGGATGTGGTCCGGGTGCCGGTGTTCGCCAACGGGGAAATCTGGACCGTCGGCGACTGGCGGCGTTGCCGCGAGGTCAGCGGTGCCGAAGATATCATGCTGGGGCGCGGGCTGGTGTCGCGCCCGGACCTGGCATTGCAGATCGCTGCCGCGCGCGACGGGCACGAATACCAGCCGATGAGCTGGGATGACTTGCTGCCGCTGCTGCGCGAGTTCTGGCGCCAGGCCCAGGCCAAGCTGTCGCCGCGCTATGCGCCGGGGCGGATGAAGCAGTGGCTGGCGATGCTTACACGCAGTTATCCCGAGGCTGTGGTGCTTTTTGCCGAGTTGCGGCGTGAGGATGATTGCGCGCGGATCAGTCGGTTGCTTGGTGTTGATGCGATCTCCTTCGAGGCTTGTGTTGCCTGATCCGGCCCTTTCGCAGGCAAGCCCGTTCCGACAGGATCACGGTAAGCCTGAGGATTGTGCGCATCTTGTAGGAGCGGGCTTGCCCCGCGAAAGGGCCATCAGCTGCGAACAGATTTTTTCAGCTCGCCCCTTGAAAGCTTTCCCGCCGACCCTATCTCTTGAGTACGCGATGCCGAAGTCGGGTCGCGTAGTGACTTTACTTGCTGAATCTCAGGAGTTTATGACCATGACTACCGCTTTCTCTCTCGCTCCACTGTTCCGCCATTCCGTTGGCTTCGACCGTTTCAATGACCTGTTCGAGTCCGCGGCACGCAACGAGGCGGGTAGCAGCTACCCTCCCTACAACGTGGAAAAACATGGCGATGACCACTATCGCATCGTGGTTGCCGCAGCCGGGTTCCAGGAGCAGGACCTCGACCTGCAAGTCGAAAAAGGTGTCCTGACCGTCATCGGTGGCAAGCGCGAAAACGGCCCCGCTGAAGTGACCTACCTGCACCAGGGGATTGCCCAGCGCGCCTTCAAACTGTCGTTCCGCCTGGCTGACCATATCGAGGTCAAGTCGGCGGGCCTGGCCAACGGCCTGCTCAGCATCGACCTGCTGCGCATCGTGCCGGAGGAGGCCAAGGCCAAACGCATCCCGATCAACGGCGACAAGCCAGTTCTGAACTGAGTTTGGCGGCATGAAAGAAAGGGCACCTTCGGGTGCCCTTTCTTCGTTTCAGTAGTCCGCCGGTGCTTCCAGCAACATCTGCCTGAATTCTGGCAGCGGCAGTGGCCGGCTGTGCAGGTAGCCTTGGTACAGGTGGCAGCCCAGGCGTTCGAGAAATGCCAGTTGCTCGGTCAGTTCCACCCCTTCGGCAATCACCGCCAGGTCCAGGCTGCGGGCCATGGCTACGATGGCGCGAACAATCTCGGCATCGTTGGGGTCTTCCGGCGCGTCGCGGACGAACGTCTGGTCGATCTTCAGCGCGTCCACCGGCAGGCGCTTGAGGTAGGTCAACGAGGAATAGCCAGTGCCGAAGTCATCCATGGCAAAGCTCACGCCATAGCGCTTGAGTTCACGCATCTTGCTGATGGTGTCTTCCAGGTTCTGGATGACGATGCCCTCGGTGATCTCCAGCTTGAGCATCTGCCGCGGCAGGCGGTAGTCGTCCAGGCTGCGCAGCACCCGTTCGACGAAATCGTTCTGGCGGAACTGCCGTGGGCTGATGTTCACGCACAGGCTGAAGTCATGGGCGTCGATCAAGCCGTCTTCGAGCATGTGCGCGCAAGCGTCGCAGGCTTCGTCGAGGATCCAGCTGCCAACTTCGAGAATCAGGCCGCTTTCTTCCAGTACCTGGATGAACTGCGCGGGGGGTTGCTGGCCCAGCTGTGGATGGTGCCAGCGCAGCAGCACTTCGGCACCGACGATGCGATTGTCGCGGGCATCGACCTGGGGCTGGAAATGCAAGGCCAGCTCGCCGCGGGCCAGGGCCAGGCGCAGGTCGCTTTCCATGCGCAGGCGCTCGCTGGCGGCCTTCTGCATGGTGGTGTGGAACAGCTCGGTGGTGTTGCGCCCGGAATCCTTGGCCCGATACAGGGCGATGTCGGCGCGCTTGAGCAGGTCGGCCGGCGTGGTGCCGTGGTCGGGGATCAGTGCCACGCCGATGCTCGGTGTCACTTGCAGGCGCTGGCCGTCCAGCGACATCGGTTCGGCCAGCAGTTCGCGCAGGGTGTCGGCCAGTTCGCGGACCTTGCTTTCCACGGCCTCGCGGCTGCCTTCCAGGCCGCTGAGCAGCACCACGAACTCATCGCCACCCAGACGCGCCACGGTGTCTTCCAGGCGCACGCTGGCCTCCAGCCGGGCGGTGATGATCTTCAGCACGGTATCGCCCACCGGATGGCCCAGCGAGTCGTTGATGTGCTTGAAGTGGTCGAGGTCGAGGAACAGCAGCGCGCCGCGCAGGTTGTGGCGGCGCAGCAGGGCGATCTGCTGGCTCAGGCGGTCCATCAGCAAGGCGCGGTTGGGCAGGTTGGTCAGCGGGTCGTGGTAGGCGAGGTGGCGGATCTGCGCCTGGGCGTTCTTCAGCTGGCTGACATCGCGGGCGGTCAGCAGCAGGCAATCGACCTCATTGAGGCTGATCGGCTCCACTGACACCTCCACCGTGAGGATGTCGCCGCGCTTGTTACGCCCAAGCATCTCCCGGTGGTGCACCCGGCCGCGCTCCTTGAGCTCGGTGAGCAGGGCGCCGCGCTGCTTGTCGTCGGCCCAGATGCCGATTTCGTAGACGCTGCGGCCGATCACTTCGTCAGCGCTGTAGCCGGTCAGCCGGCAGAAGCCGTCGTTGACTTCCAGGTAGCGGCCACTGCGGCGTTCGGTGATGGTGATGGCGTCGGGGCTGGAGTGGAAGGCTTTGGCGAACTTCTCTTCGCTGGATTTGAGCGCCGCTTCGGCGCGTTGCTGCTGGGTGATGTCGCGCAGGGTGGTGACGCTGCACGGCTGGTCATCGACGCTGATCAGGCGGCTGGCGATGACACAGGTCAGCGGCGAGCCGTTGCGGTGGTTGACCACCACCGCGACATTGCTCAGTGCCTGTTCGCGGATCACCCGCTCGATGCGCTGGGCGCGCTCGATCGATTCGGCCCACAGGCCGATCTCTTCGGCGGTGCGGCCGATCACCTGTTCGGCACTCCAGCCGAAGGTCTGGGTGAAGGCCGGGTTGATCTCGATGAACTGACCCGTGTCCTGGCGGGTCACGCAGATCGGGTCGGGGCTGACCTGGAACAGGCTGGCGAATTTCTCTTCCGAGGCGCTCAGGCGCTGTTCGCGTTCCACCTGCTCGGTGATATCGAGCAAGGTACCCGCCATGCGCAACGGGTTGCCCTGGTCGTCGCGATACAGGCGGGCACGGCTTTCGATGTAGCGCGAGGTGCCGTTTTCCAGTTGCACGCGGTAGGTGATCTGGTAGTTGCCGGCCGGGCCTTCGCGCAGGCTGCGGTAGGCCTGGCGCATGCTGGCGCGTTCGTGTTCCGGTACGCCTTCGAAGAACGAGTCGAACGACTCATGGAACGGCACCGGGTCCAACCCGTGCAGTTGCGCCGCGCGGGCCGAGCCGTAGAGCATGCCGCTGGGAATGTGCCAGTCCCAGGTACCCAGTTGCGCCGAGTCCAGCGCCAGGTCGAGGCGCTCTTGGCTGTCCTTGAGGGCTTGCTCGGCGCGTTTGCGCTCGGTGGTGTCGACGAAGGTGCTGATCAGGTAGGTGATGCCCTCCATCTCGATGCTCTGGGTGCACAGGATGCCGTCGTGGAGTTTGCCGGTGCTGGCGCGGAACTGCACTTCCATGATCGCCGGGCCGTGGTTGCTGCGGGTTGCCTCGATCACCTGATGACGCTGTTCGGGGTTTACCCACAGGCCCAGTTCGATGCTGGTCTTGCCAATCACCTGGCCGCCGGGCCAGCCGAACATGTCTTCGA
This sequence comes from Pseudomonas sp. SMN11, assembly GCF_052041945.1. Classification (NCBI taxonomy): domain Bacteria; kingdom Pseudomonadati; phylum Pseudomonadota; class Gammaproteobacteria; order Pseudomonadales; family Pseudomonadaceae; genus Pseudomonas; species Pseudomonas sp. SMN11. The sequence continues at coordinate 88,188 of NZ_JBKGGW010000007.1, forward strand.
AGTGCTGGTTGACCTCGATGATCATGCCGTCCTGGCGGCGACTCAGCAAAATGGCGTTGGGGCTCAGATGGAACAGCGTGGCGAAGCGCTTTTCCGAGTTGATCAGCGCGGTTTCCCGTTCGCGCTGGCGGGTGATTTCGCGGATTACCCCGATCATCTGCCGTCGGCCATGGCGGTCGTGGGTCAGGCTGCCGTTGATTTCCAGCCAGTGCAGGCTGCCGTCCGGCCAGCGGATGCGATGGCGCATGGCCTGTTCCACCGGTTCGCCATTGACGACTGCATGGAACAGCTGGCGGGTGCGGGCGCGGTCCTCCTCCGGCAGCAGGTCGAGGTAGTCGATGTCGTTGGGCAGCGGGCGTTGCGGATCGAAGCCGAACAGCGCCTGGGTACCCCGTGACCAGCTGATCCGGCCGGTATCGATATCCCACAGCCAGGCACCCAGGCGTGCGCCATTGAGTGCGGCCAGCAGCTGCGGGGCGTTCTGCCAGGCCTGTTCCGATTCCTGTGGGTCGGCCGCAGGGATACGCGGCAGGCGCGGAAAGCGATTTGCTGATTTGGGCATTGGTACCAGACCTTTGGCGTGTGACGCGTCCATGAGTTGGAAATGCCGAGCTGACGACCGGTCAGGCGGACCCTGCGTGGCTGTCGAGCAGGGCCATGAAGGCCCTTGCAGCGTTCGATAGCGTGCGCTCCGTGTGCAGAATGTAGCCTAGCTGGCGCGACAGCTGTATGCCGGGCAAAGCGATGGATGCAACCTGATCATCCAGCATAGTCCGGGGGAGCACGCTCCAGGCCAGGCCGATCGACACCATCATCTTGATGGTTTCCAGGTAGTTGGTGCTCATGGCGATGTTTGGCGTCAGCCCCTGGCTCTCGAACAGGCGCTGGACGATGTGGTGGGTGAAGGTGTTGCCGCCGGGGAATACCGCCGGGTGGCGGGCGACATCGGCCAGGCTGACCGCCTGGTTGCTCGCCAGTGGATGCTCGGGCGCCGCCACGAAATCCAGGGCGTCGTCCCAGACCCGTACGGCCCTGACCAGGTGATGAGGCTCGGGGGCGAGGGTAATGACGGCAATTTCAGCGCGGCCATGGAGGATTTCATCGTAGGCCTGTTCCGAATCCATGAACTGAATATCCAGCGCCACAGCCGGGTACTGCCGGGTAAAAGCCCGTAAAAGCGGGGGCAGGCGGTGCAAACCGATGTGGTGGCTGGTGGCAAGGGTGAGACGACCGCTCACTTCCCCCGTCAAATTGGTCAGCGCCCGTCGAGTATCATCGAGGACGTTGAGGATCTGGTAGGCGCGGGGCAGCAGGGCGCGGCCGGCTTCGGTCAAGGTCACTTCGCGACCCAGGCGATCGAACAGGCGCACATCCAGTTGCTGTTCCAGGCCAGCGATGCGTTTGCTGATCGCCGGCTGGGTGAGGAACAGGCGTTCGCCGGCGCCAGAGAAGCTGCCGGTCTCGGCAATGGCAATGAATGCGCTCAGGTTGGCCAGGTCCACGATTTCGGATTCCTTTTGGTTATCCAAAGCATAAAAATTATGAATTTGAGTTATTCAATCTAACCCCATAGCATCGTCCGTACAAGCCAAGGGGTCTTTGGCATAGAAAGACGCTGATGAGGAACAGTCTGATGGCTGGCAAAACGCTCTACGACAAACTCTGGGAAGCCCATGAGGTCAAGCGCCGTGATGACGGCTCGTCCTTGATCTACATCGACCGCCATATCATTCACGAAGTGACGTCGCCCCAGGCCTTCGAAGGCCTGCGCCTGGCCAACCGCAAGCCGTGGCGCATCGATGCCAACATCGCCACCCCGGACCACAACGTGCCGACCACGCCGGAGCGCAAGGGCGGCATCGAAGCCATCGTCGACCAGGTGTCGCGCCTGCAGGTGCAGACCCTCGATGAGAACTGTGACGAATATGGCATCGTCGAATTCAAGATGAACGACGAACGCCAGGGCATCGTCCACGTCATCAGCCCGGAACAGGGTGCAACCTTGCCAGGCATGACCGTGGTCTGCGGCGACTCGCACACCTCTACCCACGGCGCTTTCGGTGCCTTGGCCCATGGCATCGGCACATCCGAGGTCGAGCACGTGCTCGCCACCCAGTGCCTGGTCGCCAAGAAGATGAAGAACATGTTGGTACGTGTCGAAGGCCAGTTGCCGGCTGGTGTCACCGCCAAGGACATCGTCCTTGCCGTGATCGGCAAGATCGGCACCGCCGGTGGCAACGGCCACGCCATGGAGTTCGCTGGCAGTGCCATCCGCGAATTGTCGATGGAAGGCCGCATGACCATCTGCAACATGTCCATCGAGGCCGGTGCCCGTGTTGGCCTGGTCGCGACCGATGCCACCACCGTTGCCTACGTCGAAGGCCGCCCGTACGCGCCGAAGGGCGAAGACTGGAAGCGTGCCGTTGAAACGTGGAAAGACCTGGTTTCCGACGACGATGCCGTGTTCGACACCGTGGTCGAGCTTGATGCAGCGCAGATCAAGCCGCAAGTCAGCTGGGGCACTTCGCCGGAAATGGTGTTGGCCGTGGATCAGCGTGTTCCGGACCCGGCCGCCGAGCCAGACCTGATCAAGCGTGGTTCGATCGAGCGTGCCCTCAAGTACATGGGCCTCGCCGCCAACCAGGCGATCACCGACATCAAGCTCGACCGCGTATTCATCGGCTCGTGCACCAACTCGCGCATCGAAGACCTGCGCGCCGCTGCCGAAATCGCCAAGGGCCGCAAGGTCGCCGCGACAGTCAAGCAGGCGCTGGTCGTACCGGGCTCGGGCCTGGTCAAGGCCCAGGCCGAGCGTGAAGGCCTGGACAAGATCTTTGTTGAAGCCGGTTTCGAATGGCGTGAGCCCGGCTGCTCGATGTGCCTGGCGATGAACCCGGACCGCCTGGAAAGTGGCGAGCACTGCGCGTCCACCTCCAACCGCAACTTCGAAGGCCGTCAGGGCGCCGGTGGCCGTACCCACCTGGTCAGCCCGGCCATGGCTGCCGCCGCCGCAGTGACCGGCCACTTCATCGATGTCCGCGAGTTGATCCAAGGGAGCGCAGCATGAAAGCCTTTACACAGCACACTGGCCTCGTCGCACCGTTGGATCGCGCCAACGTCGACACCGACCAGATCATCCCCAAGCAGTTCCTGAAGTCGATCAAGCGCACCGGCTTCGGCCCCAACCTGTTCGACGAGTGGCGCTACCTGGATGTCGGCCAGCCGTACCAGGACAACAGCAAGCGCCCGCTGAACCAGGAATTCGTGCTCAACCACGCACGTTACCAGTGTGCCAGCGTGCTGCTGGCGCGGGAGAACTTCGGTTGCGGTTCGAGCCGCGAGCACGCGCCGTGGGCACTGGACGAGTACGGCTTCCGCAGCGTGATTGCACCGAGCTTCGCCGATATCTTCTTCAACAACAGCTTCAAGAACGGCTTGCTGCCGATCATCCTCAGCGACGAGGAAGTCGACGAGCTGTTCAAGCAGGTTGAAGCCAACCCAGGCTACCAGCTGACCATCGACCTGCAGGCGCAGGCGGTGACCCGCCCGGATGGCAAGGTGTTGCACTTCGAGATTGACGCGTTCCGCAAGCACTGCCTGCTCAATGGCCTGGACGACATCGGCCTGACCTTGCAGGACAGCGACGCGATCAAGGCATTCGAAGGCAAGCACCGCGCCGGCCAGCCTTGGCTGTTCCGTGATGCCTGAAGTTCGTAGCTAGCAGTGCCGGCCCCTTCGCGGCGGTTCGACGCCTCGATAAACCCGCTCCCACAGTGGTAGGTGATCCCGGTAGGAGCGGGCTTGCCCGCGAAAGGGCCGGAACAGGCAACAAAAAACCTAAAGGATTTAGCCATGACCAGCACCACCCACACCGATGTGGTCCAACGCCAGTTTGGTGAACAGGCCAGCGCCTACCTCAGCAGCGCCGTACACGCCCAAGGCAGTGAATTCGCCCTGCTGCAGGCTGAACTGGCGGGGCAGGGCAATGCCCGCGTGCTGGACCTGGGGTGCGGTGCCGGTCATGTCAGTTTTCACGTCGCGCCGCTGGTCGCCGAAGTGGTCGCCTATGACCTCTCGCAATCGATGCTCGACGTGGTCGCCAATGCCGCCAGCGAGCGCGGCCTGGGCAATATCACCACCGAGCGCGGTGCCACCGAACGCCTGCCGTTCGCCGACGCGTCGTTCGATTTCGTCTTCAGTCGCTATTCGGCGCACCACTGGAGTGACCTCGGCGTGGCCCTGCGCGAAGTGCGCCGAGTGCTCAAGCCGGGTGGCGTGGCAGCGTTCATCGACGTGATGTCGCCGGGCAGCCCATTGCTCGACACTTATCTGCAAACCGTGGAAGTGCTGCGCGACACCAGTCACGTGCGCGACTACTCCGCCGCCGAATGGCAGCGCCAGGTCAGCGAAGCCGGTCTGCATGTGCGCAGCCATACGCGCCAGCCGTTGCGCCTGGAGTTTGCCAGCTGGGTCGAGCGCATGCGCACCCCGGAGCCGATGCGTGTTGCCATCCTCCAATTGCAGCAAGCCATGGGCGAAGAAGTACGGCAGTATTACCAGATCGAGGCCGATGGCTCGTTCAGCACTGATGTGCTGGTGTTGTGGGCCGAGCGATAAGCACTTTTCGGTGGGGCCTGCTTGGCCGCACCGCGTGAATGGATAGAGGAAAGCATGAGCAAGCAGATTCTGATTCTCCCAGGTGATGGCATTGGTCCGGAAATCATGGCCGAGGCGGTCAAGGTGCTGGAACTGGCCAACGACAAGTTCCAGCTCGGTTTCAACCTCGAGCACGACGTGATCGGCGGCGCCGCCATCGACAAGCACGGCGTACCGCTGGCCGATGAAACCCTGGAGCGTGCACGCAAGGCCGACGCCGTGCTGCTGGGCGCCGTGGGCGGCCCGAAATGGGACAAGATCGAGCGTGACATCCGCCCGGAACGCGGCCTGCTGAAAATCCGTTCGCAACTGGGCCTGTTCGCCAACCTGCGCCCGGCCATCCTCTACCCGCAACTGGCCGACGCTTCCTCGCTGAAGCCGGAAATCGTTTCGGGCCTGGATATCCTCATCGTCCGTGAGCTGACCGGCGGCATCTACTTCGGTGCTCCACGTGGTCAGCGCGAGCTGGAGGGCGGCGAGCGTCAGGCCTACGACACCCTGCCTTACAGCGAAAGCGAAGTGCGCCGTATCGCCCGCGTCGGCTTCGACATGGCCCGCGTGCGCGGCAAGAAGCTGTGCTCGGTGGACAAGGCCAACGTCCTGGCTTCCAGCCAGCTGTGGCGTGAAGTGGTCGAAGACGTGGCCAAGGACTACCCGGACGTCGAACTCAGCCACATGTACGTCGACAACGCTGCCATGCAACTGGTCCGCGCACCGAAACAGTTCGACGTGGTAGTGACCGACAACATGTTCGGTGACATCCTGTCGGATGAGGCTTCCATGCTGACCGGCTCCATCGGCATGCTGCCTTCGGCATCCCTGGACGCCAACAACAAGGGCATGTACGAGCCTTGCCACGGTTCGGCTCCGGACATCGCCGGGCAGGGCATCGCCAACCCGTTGGCGACCATCCTGTCGGTGTCGATGATGCTGCGTTACAGCTTCAACCAGCAGGCGGCAGCCGAGGCGATCGAGAAGGCCGTCAGCCTCGTCCTGGACCAGGGCCTGCGTACCGGTGACATCTGGTCGGCCGGCTGCGACAAAGTAGGCACGCAGGAAATGGGCGACGCAGTAGTCGCAGCGCTGCGGAATCTGTAATCTCTCTGGCCCGCCACCAAAAACTCGAGGTGGCGGCCCACTTTTAGCAAAGGTGTAGTTGCGATGAAACGTGTAGGTCTGATCGGTTGGCGCGGTATGGTCGGTTCCGTGCTCATGCAGCGGATGCTGGAGGAGCAGGATTTCGACCTTATCGAGCCGGTGTTCTTCACCACTTCCAACGTGGGTGGCCAGGGCCCGAACGTGGGCAAGGATATTGCTCCGCTCAAGGACGCTTATTCGATTGAAGAACTCAAGACCCTCGACGTGATCCTGACCTGCCAGGGCGGCGACTACACCAACGAGGTGTTCCCCAAGCTGCGTGAAGCCGGCTGGCAGGGTTACTGGATCGATGCCGCCTCGTCGCTGCGCATGCAGGACGACGCGGTCATCGTGCTAGACCCGGTCAACCGCAAGGTCATCGACCAGCAGCTCGACGCCGGTACCAAGAACTACATCGGCGGCAACTGCACCGTCAGCCTGATGCTGATGGGCCTGGGCGGCCTGTTCGAAGCCGGCCTGGTCGAGTGGATGAGCGCCATGACCTACCAGGCGGCCTCCGGTGCCGGCGCACAGAACATGCGCGAGCTGATCAAGCAGATGGGCGCTACCCATGCGGCCGTAGCCGATGACCTGGCCAACCCGGCCAGCGCCATCCTCGACATCGACCGCAAGGTGGCTGAAGCCATGCGCGGCGAAGCGTTCCCGACCGAAAACTTCGGCGTGCCGCTGGCCGGCAGCCTGATCCCGTGGATCGACAAGGAACTGCCGAACGGGCAGAGCCGTGAAGAGTGGAAGGCCCAGGCCGAGACCAACAAGATCCTCGGCCGCTTCAAGAACCCGGTCCCGGTTGACGGTATCTGCGTGCGCATCGGCGCCATGCGCTGCCACAGCCAGGCGCTGACCATCAAGCTGAACAAGGATGTGCCACTGGCCGACATCGAAGGCATGATCAGCCAGCACAATCCATGGGTGAAACTGGTGCCAAACCAGCGCGAGATCAGCATGCAAGAGCTGACTCCGACCAAGGTAACCGGCACCTTGAACATCCCGGTTGGCCGCCTGCGCAAGCTGAACATGGGCTCTCAGTACCTGGGCGCGTTCACCGTGGGTGACCAGCTGCTGTGGGGCGCCGCCGAACCGCTGCGCCGCATGCTGCGGATCTTGCTGGAGCGTTGATCGCTTCTGCTGCACCGAAAACCCGCGCTGGTGACAGCGCGGGTTTTTTTATGCCTGTAGCTGCGAAGAGGCCAGCACAGACAAAACACTACAATCCAAGTAAAGTGCCGCCCCCGCCGTTTCAGCAAAAGGATCTCTACCATGACCACCCCCCTGGACATCGCCGTCGTCGGCGCCACCGGCAGCGTCGGTGAAACCCTCGTGCAGATCCTCGAAGAACTGGCCTTCCCGGTCGGCACCCTGCACCTGCTGGCCAGCATGGAATCGGCGGGCAGCAGCGTGATGTTCGCCGGCAAGAAGCTCAAGGTGCGTGAGGTCGACAGCTTCGACTTCGCCCAGGTCAAACTGGCCTTCTTCGCCGCCAGCCCGGCCGTTAGCCGCAGCTTTGCCAGCAAGGCCGAGCAGGCCGGCTGCACGGTCATCGACCTTTCCGGTGGCCTGGAAGATGCCTTGGCCGTGGTCCCGGAGGCCAATGGCGACAGCCTTGCCACACTGAACCTGCCAGCACGCATTACCAGCCCCAGCTGCGCCGCCGTTGCTGTGGCGGTTGCCCTGGCACCGCTCAAGGGTCAGCTGGATATCGAACGGGTGCAGGTCATGGCCGCCCTGGCGGTATCCGCGCAAGGCCGCGAAGCGGTCAGCGAACTGGCCCGGCAGACCGCCGAGCTGCTCAATGCCCGCCCGCTGGAGCCGCGTTTCTTCGATCGGCAGATGGCCTTCAACGTTCTGGCCCAGGTCGGTGCCGTCGACGAGCAGGGTCACACTGCCGTGGAACGCCGTCTGGTTGGCGAACTGCGCGTGCTGCTGGGCTTGCCGGAGCTGAAGATTTCCGTGAGCTGCATTCAAGTCCCGGTGTTTTTCGGCGATAGCTTCAGTGTGGCGGTGCAGAGTGGTCGCCCGGTCGATCTGGCACAGGTCAACCAGGCACTGGAACAGGCCGAAAGTGTCGAACGGGTGGAAAACGATGATTATCCGACCCCGGTCGGTGACGCAGTCGGCCAAGACGTGGTCTATGTTGGTCGTGTACGCCATGGAATTGACGAAAACCAGCAGCTCAACCTCTGGTTGACCACCGACAATGTGCGCAAGGGCGCTGCTTTGAACGCCGTGCAGGTGGCGCAATTGTTGATTAAACACATGGCGTAAAAGATACTGGCGAGCACTTTTGTCCCGCGCCGCACGCAGGTTTTCGGGACGATTCATACAAGGGAAGAGGTCATGCTTCGAATTCGCAAACTGGTTCTGGCCATGGCGGCAGCGTCTGCGCTGACGTCGGGCATGGCGAATGCCCTGGGGTTGGGTGAACTGACGTTGAAGTCGGCACAGAACCAGCCTCTGGACGCCGAGATCGAACTGCTCGACGTGCGCGACCTCACCGCAGCCGAAGTGGCGCCGAGCCTGGCGCCACCGGAAGAGTTCAGCAAGGCCGGGGTGGAGTTTCCGAGCTACCTCGAAGACCTGACCTTCACCCCGGTGATCAACCCCAACGGCAAGAGCGTGCTGCGGGTTACCTCCAGCCAGCCACTGCCCGGTACGGTGGTCAAGTTCCTGGTTCAGGTCATGTGGCCCCAAGGCCGCCTGCTGCGTGACTACAGCGTGCTGCTCGACCAGGCCAAGGCCCAGGGCCAGCAGCCCGCTGCGGGCAATGTAAACCCGGCCACCAGCAGCGCAGGCAGCTACACCACCAAACGCCGCGACACCCTGTGGCAGATCGCCGCCCGCAATACCCAGGGCGGTGGCTCGGTGCAGCAGACCATGATCGCCATCCAGGCGCTCAACCCGGATGCCTTCATCGGCAACAACATCAACCAGTTGAAGGTTGGCCAGGTCCTGCGCCTGCCCGACCGGCAGCAAGTCCAGAGCATTCCCCAGGGCGAAGCCAATCGCGAAGTGGCCGAGCAGTACGCGGCATGGCGTGAAGGCCGGCGCCTGGGGCCGCGTGCGCGGCAGCTGGATGCCACCCGCCGCGGTGCCGCCGATGCAGCGCCCGATCGTATCGCCCAGGGCGACAACCTGCGCCTGGTCAGCCCTGGCAACCAGGCTGGCGGTAATAGTGCCAAGGCCATCAACGACAAGCTGGCGGTGGCCCAGGAGAGCCTGGACACCAGCCGTCGTGACAACGACGAACTGAAAAGCCGGGTGAGCGACCTGCAGAGCCAGATGGACAAGCTGCAGAAGCTGATCCAGCTGAAGAACGACCAGTTGGCGCGCCTGGAAGCCCAGGGCGCGGCACCTGCAGCCCCGCCTGCGGGCGCCTTGCCGGGTGAGCCGGCCCCTTTGCAGCCCCCTGCGGCAGATGCGGCCCCGGCCGAGCCTGTGGTCGCACCGGCCCCGGCCGCTGTCGATACGGCTCCGGCTGCAGCCCCCGCCGATGAGGCGGCACCTGCGCAGCCAGGCGGCATCGACGAGATGCTGGCCAACCCTGTGGTGTTGGGCCTGATCGCCGGTTCCGCGTTCCTCGTGCTGTTGCTCCTGCTGTTGCTGCTGGCGCGCAAGCGCAAGGCCCAGCAGGAAGCGGAAAAACACCTGCGCATGGCCCGCGCGCTGGCCGAGGAGGGCGAACGCAGCCCGGATCTTGACCTGCCACCAAGCAGCTTCGACGAGCTGGAAGTGTCTGCGCCGAGCGTCACCCTGTCGCCTGCCGTGGTGGCGGCTTCTGCTGCCGCTGCCGTGGCTGCGGAAAAATCGGCTGCTTCTGCGCCCGTCGCGCCGGTTGCCGAGCCCGAACCAGTACAGGACCCGAATGCCGAACTGCTGGCTGAGGTGGATCTGAGCCTGTCGCGTGGTCGCCTGAACCACGCGGCCGACCTGTTGGAAACTGCCGTGACGGCGCAGCCGGAAAATGACGCCCTGCGCCTCAAGCTGATGGACGTCTACGCCCGTCAGGGCGACCACAGCGCCTTCGTCGAACAGGAGCGCAAGCTGCCTGGCAGCGAAGCGAACACCGTGCAGGTCAACAGCCTCAAGGAGCGCTACCCGGCCATGCTGGGGCTCGCTGCTGCCGCCGCCGTCGGCGTGGGTGCTGCGGCACTGGCTGCCGAAATGGACGAGCAATATGTGCAGGAGTTGCTTCAGGAAGAGTCGCAAGCGCCAGCACAGGCAGAACTTGAAGCAGAACCTGAGCCGCAGGCAGTCGTCGAGCCAGAGCCGGCAACCGAGCCAGCACCTGAGCCTGAGCTCGAAGCAGCCGCCGAGGCGTTCACCGAGACTTCGGTACTCGATGATAACGACCTGGACAGCGCCTTCGACCTGAGCCTGGGTGATGATCTGCCGGTTGATGATCAGCTCGAGCCGCCGATGCTGGATGAGGCACCACTGGCCGAAGCGCAGGTGCAATCCGAGCCAGCAGCCGTTGCGACGGAAACCGATGCCGATGACGATTTCGAAGCCTTGCTGGCCCAGGCCCAGGCCGAGCCGCAGAGTGTTGACGACCTGGCTGATTTCGACCTGGCCGATTTCGATCTGGACACTGGCGAAGCGGCTGCTGCAGCTGCCCCGGTTGCGGCGGAAGAAGAGCAGGTAGATGTTGCCGCCGAATTGGCAGCCTTTGACGCCATCCCGGACTTCGACCCGATTTCCGAGCTGGAACTGCCGGACGACTTCGACCTGTCGCTGTCGCTGGATGACGACTCGCCGGCAGCCAAGAGCTTTGCCTCTGAGCTGAGCGACGTCAACGCCGAACTCGACAAGCTGTCGCAGAGCCTGGAATCGCCATCGCTGGAACCGCACTTCACCGCCGAAGACGCCGCAGCCGAGCCCGAGCCGCTGGACGACCTCGACTTCGACTTCTTCTCCGGTGCCGACGAAGTAGCCACCAAGCTCGACCTGGCACGCGCCTACATCGACATGGGCGACCACCAGGGCGCCCGTGACATCCTCGACGAAGTGGTCAAGGATGGTGATGACGGCCAGCGCCAGGAAGCTGAAGAGATGCTCTCGCGCCTGGTCTGATTCCGCTTCAGGCAGCAACAACCACGACGGCAGCCCAACAAGGCTGCCGTTGTCGTTATAATCCCCGCCATTCCGTATCACCCACAGGTTTCACGCTCTTGGACATCATCGACACCGTCGCCACCGAATCGGCCGCCGAAGGCTTCACCCGCATTGCCCTGGGTGTGGAATACAAGGGCTCGCGCTACCGCGGCTGGCAGCGCCAGGCCAGCGGCGTGCCCAGCGTCCAGCAGGCCCTCGAGCAGGCACTGTCGACGGTGGCCGACGAGCCGATCAGTGTCATCTGCGCCGGGCGCACCGATGCTGGCGTGCACGGCTGCGGGCAGATCGTGCATTTCGACACCCGCGCGGTGCGTGACGAGCGCGCCTGGACCCTGGGCACCAATTTCAACCTGCCCCACGACATCAGTGTGGTCTGGTCGCGGCCGATGCCAGCGGACTTCCATGCGCGCTTCAAGGCCTGTGCCCGGCGCTACCGCTACGTGATCTACAACGACCCGATCCGCCCCGCACACCTGGCCGAGGAAGTGACCTGGAACCACCGCCCGCTGGACGTCGAGCGCATGGCCCAGGCAGCCCAGTACCTGCTCGGTACCCATGACTTCAGCGCCTTCCGAGCCAGCCAGTGCCAGGCCAAGTCACCGATCAAGCACATCCATCACCTGCGCGTGACCCGCCATGGCCAGATGATCGTGCTGGACGTGCGCGCCACCGCCTTCCTGCACCACATGGTGCGCAACATTGCCGGCGTACTGATGACCATCGGTGCCGGTGAGCGCCCGGTCGAATGGGCGCGCGAGGTGCTGGAAGGGCGCAACCGCCGCGAGGGCGGCGTTACCGCGCACCCTTACGGCTTGTACCTGGTGCAAGTGGAGTACCCGGAAGAGTTCCAGTTGCCGCAGCGTTACATCGGCCCACACTTTTTGACCGGTTACGAGGCGTTGGCCGACTGACGTGTCAAAAGTCATTTGCTAACATCGGGCCCTTCACAAGTTCACTCAGGGTTTGCAGTCCATGAGCAACGTTCGCAGCAAGATCTGCGGGATCACCCGCATCGAGGACGCGCTGGCCGCCGCCGAGGCGGGGGCCGATGCCATCGGTTTCGTCTTCTATGCCAAGAGCCCGCGTGCCGTGGACGTGCGCCAGGCACGGGCGATCATTGCCGAGCTGCCGCCGTTCGTGACCACGGTAGGGCTGTTCGTCAACGCCTCGCGCTGCGAGCTGAACGAGATTCTCGAGGTGGTGCCGCTGGACCTGCTACAGTTCCACGGCGACGAAACCCCGGCCGATTGCGAAGGTTACCATCGGCCCTGGATCAAGGCCCTGCGCGTACGCCCAGGCGATGACCTGGAAGCCGCCTGCCAGCACTATGCCGGCGCCCGCGGCATTCTCCTCGACACCTACGTGGCCGGTGTGCCTGGCGGTACCGGCGAGGCCTTCGACTGGTCGCTGGTGCCGGCGCGGCTGAGCAAGCCGATCATCCTCGCGGGCGGGTTGTCGGCCGACAACGTCGGCCAGGCGATCGCCCAGGTGCGGCCGTATGCGGTGGATGTCAGTGGTGGTGTGGAGCAGGCCAAGGGCATCAAGGATGCGGCGAAGATCGAAGCCTTCATGCGTGCGGTGAAACAGGCGTGACGGCAGATGTGACGGCTGGCGGCGCGCCATCGTCCATAGGTTTCGCAGCCCTGCGGGGCGGCCAGCGGCATGCCGTGTGGCCACAACACAGATTGAAGACGGCGCGGTACGCAGGCAGAGCCTGCGGCCGGGCCGTCATCGTTTCATAGAAGAATTTGAGCTCAAGGGCAGGGCATGGCCGGCCAGTCCGGTCCCCGTCCGCCACTACTGGAGAAAGAAAGCATGAGCAACTGGTTAGTCGACAAACTGATCCCTTCGATCATGCGTTCCGAGGTGAAGAAGAGTTCGGTGCCGGAAGGCCTGTGGCACAAGTGCCCGTCCTGTGAGGCCGTGCTGTATCGTCCGGAGCTGGAAAAGACCTTGGATGTCTGCCCCAAGTGCAATCACCACATGCGCATCGGCGCACGCGCCCGCATCGATATCTTCCTCGACCCGGAAGGCCGCGCCGAACTGGGCGCCGAACTGGAGCCGGTCGACCGCCTGAAGTTCCGTGACGGCAAGAAGTACAAGGACCGTCTGGTCGGTGCGCAGAAGCAGACCGGCGAAAAAGACGCCCTGATCTCCATGAGCGGTACCCTGATGGGCATGCCGATCGTGGTCAGCGCCTTCGAATTCTCGTTCATGGGCGGCTCCATGGGTGCCATCGTCGGTGAGCGTTTCGTGCGTGCCGCCAACTACGCCCTGGAAAACCGCTGCCCAATGGTCTGCTTCTCCGCCTCCGGCGGTGCGCGCATGCAGGAAGCGCTGATCTCGCTGATGCAGATGGCCAAGACCTCGGCCGTGCTGGCACGCCTGCGCGAAGAAGGCATCCCGTTCATCTCCGTGCTGACCGACCCGGTCTACGGCGGTGTTTCCGCCAGCCTGGCGATGCTCGGCGACGTCATCGTCGGTGAGCCGAAGGCCCTGATCGGCTTTGCCGGCCCACGCGTGATCGAGCAGACCGTGCGCGAAAAACTGCCAGAAGGCTTCCAGCGCAGCGAGTTCCTGCTGGAGCACGGTGCCATTGACCTGATCATCTCCCGTGGCGATCTGCGTCCGCGTCTGGCTCGCCTGCTGGCACAGATGACCGGCCAGGAGACCCCGGAGCAGGCCCGCGAGGTCGCTGCGGTCGCGTGATGAATCAACGATCCCTGGGCGAGTGGCTCGCCTACCTCGAGCAGTTGCACCCCTCGGCCATCGACATGGGCCTGGAGCGGTCGCAGAAGGTGCTTGCCCGGCTGGCGCTGGGTAAGCTGGCGCCACGGGTGGTCACCGTGACCGGCACCAACGGCAAGGGCTCGACCTGTGCCTTTGTGGCGTCGTTGTTGCGGGCCCAGGGGCTGAAGGTGGGCGTGTACAGCTCGCCCCACCTGTTGCGTTACAACGAGCGGGTGCTGATCGATGGCCAGGAAGCCAGCGATGAGCGCCTGTGCGAGGCCTTCGCCGCTGTTGAGGCGGCGCGGGGCGAGATTTCCCTGACCTACTTCGAGATGGGTACGCTGGCTGCGTTCTGGTTGTTCTACCAGTCGCAGCTGGATGCCGTGGTGCTCGAGGTGGGCCTCGGTGGCCGCCTGGACACCGTGAACGTGGTGGATGCCGACCTGGCGCTGGTGACCAGCATCGGCGTCGACCATGTCGACTACCTGGGCGATACCCGCGAGCTGGTGGCCTTCGAGAAGGCCGGCATCTTCCGCCAGGGCAAGCCGGCGCTGTGCGGTGACCTCGACCCGCCGCAGCCGTTGCTGGACAAGGCCGCTGAATTGGCGGCGCCACTGTTCCTGCGTGGCCGCGACTTCGATCTGGCAAGCAACGAGGGTGGCTGGGACTGGCGCGGGGTCACTGCAGATGGCAAGCCGGTAGCGTTGCACGGTCTGCCGCTGCTCGACCTGCCCATGGAGAACGCCACCCTGGCCCTGCAGGCCTATCTGCTGATGGGCTTGCCGTGGGATGCCGGGCAGATCCGTCAGGCTTTGCTCGACACCCGCATCACCGGTCGCCTCGATCGTCGCCAGTTGACCTGGCAGGGCAGGGCTGTGGAGCTGCTGCTGGATGTTGGGCATAACCCGCACGCTGCGGAGTACCTGGCCCGGCGTCTGGCTGCGCGCCCTCTGAAAGGGCGGCGCCTGGCAGTGTTCGGCCTGCTCGCCGACAAGGACCTGCAAGGCGTCATCGCGCCGCTGCACGGCTTGGTCGATGACTGGGCGGTAGCGCCTCTGCACACGCCACGTAGCCGTCCGGCTGCCGAACTGGCCGCTGTCTTGACGAACCATGGCGCTGCGGTGAAGTCTTACGCCAGCGTCGACGCCGCCCTGGAAGGGCAATGCGCGCAAGCGACGGCGGATGACCAGATTCTGCTGTTCGGTTCGTTTTTCTGTGTCGCCGAGGCCCTGGCATGGCTGGAGCGGCAGGCCCTGGAGGGGTGACTAGATGGCAGTGCTGGACAAAGGGATGAAGCAGCGCATGGTGGGTGCGTTGGTGCTGGTGGCGCTGGCGGTGATTTTCCTGCCGATGCTGTTCACCCGCCAAGACGAGATGCGCCAGGTGCGTGTCGACGCCCCGCAGGCGCCGGCCATGCCGACCCTGCCCGAGGTCAAGGTCGAGCAGGTGGCGGTACCTGAGCCACAGCCGCTGCCAGAGGAGCCCGAGCAGCCGCCTGTGGTGGTCAACGAGTCGACCGCGCCGGTCAGGGCGCCAAGCCAGCCGATCACGCCGTCGCCGCAGACTCAGCCCCAGGTGCAAGCCCAGCCCAAGCCGCAGACACCAGTGCCAGCGCCGGCGCCCGCTGCCAAGCCGGCGGCGCCAGTGGCAACTGCGCCTGCGCCGTCGAAGATCGATGTCAATGGCCTGCCGGTGAGCTGGTCGATCCAGCTGGCCAGCCTGTCCAGTCGGGCCGGTGCCGAAAACCTGCAGAAGACCCTGCGCAGCCAGGGCTACAACGCCTACATTCGCTCGGCCGGAGGCATGAACCGGGTGTATGTCGGGCCGTTGATCGAACGCGCCGAGGCTGACAAGCTCAAAGACGTGATCAACCGCCAGCAGAAGCTCAATGGCTTCGTGACCCGATTCCAGCCTGAAAAAGGCTGAATCGGGGTCAGCGCGGTCCCGGTAGGAGCGGCCTTTCGCGGTACAAGGCCGCTCCTGCAGAAGGGCGACGCAGGCCTGAAAACCTGACTCAGGGATCCACCTGACATTCCGCTTACTCCCGGCCTTTCGCTCTGGTAAAATGCGCCGCCTCAAACGTCTGCAGGCAGCACCGTGGCCTTTACTCTGGTTGATTGGGCGATCATCGCGATCATCGCCGTCTCCGCACTGATCAGTCTCAAGCGCGGCTTCGTCAAGGAAGCCTTGTCCCTGCTCATCTGGATCGTTGCAGGGGCGGTCGCCTGGATGTTCGGTGGGTCGCTTTCGGTGTACCTTGAAAGCTATATCCAGACGCCGTCGATGCGCACCATCGCCGGCTGCGCCATTCTTTTCGTCGCCACCCTGCTGGTGGGGGCCATGCTCAACTTCCTTATCGGCGAGCTGATCCGCGTGACCGGGCTTTCCGGCACCGATCGTTTCCTCGGCATGGCCTTCGGTGCCGCGCGTGGGGGCTTGCTGGTGGTGGTGGCCGTCGGCCTGCTCAGCCTGGGGCCGGTGCAGCAAGACACCTGGTGGCAGGAATCACGCCTGATACCACAGTTTCTATTGGTCGCTGACTGGTCGAAAAACCTGATCCTGGGTTTCACCGGTCAGTGGACTCCCAGTGGGCTGATCAGCGCTCCGGCTGATCTTCCATTCAAGGAGCAGTTGCTCGGGCCGGCAAAGCCCTGAGCGCTGTTCGTTCAAGTTTCATCAAAGTAGGGGTTGCGTCGCATGTGTGGCATCGTCGGTATCGTCGGTAAGTCGAACGTCAATCAGGCGCTGTATGACGCGCTTACGGTCCTCCAGCACCGCGGCCAGGACGCTGCCGGTATCGTGACCAGCCACGACGGCCGGTTGTTCCTGCGCAAGGATAATGGTTTGGTGCGTGACGTCTTCCAGCAGCGCCACATGCAGCGCCTGGTCGGCAGTATCGGTATCGGCCACGTTCGCTACCCGACCGCGGGCAGCTCGACTTCGGCCGAAGCCCAGCCGTTCTACGTCAACTCGCCGTACGGCATCACCCTGGCGCACAACGGCAACCTGACCAACGTCGAGCAGCTGGCCAAGGAGATCTACGAGTCCGACCTGCGCCACGTAAACACCAACTCTGACTCGGAAGTGCTGCTGAACGTGTTCGCCCATGAGCTGGCCGTGCGTGGCAAGCTGCAGCCGACCGAGGAAGACGTGTTCGCCGCCGTTTCCCACGTGCACAGCCGTTGCGTCGGCGGCTACGCAGTAGTCGCGATGATCACCGGCTACGGCATTGTTGGCTTCCGTGACCCGAACGGCATCCGCCCGGTGGTATTCGGCCAACGTCACACCGACGAAGGCGTGGAATACATGATCGCCTCGGAAAGCGTCGCCCTCGACGTGCTCGGCTTCACCCTGATCCGCGACCTGGCGCCGGGCGAAGCGGTGTACATCACCGAAGAAGGCCAGCTGTTCACCAAGCAGTGTGCCGATGCACCGAAGCTGCAGCCGTGCATTTTCGAGCACGTCTACCTGGCCCGCCCGGACTCGATCATCGACGGCATCTCGGTGTACAAGGCCCGTCTGCGCATGGGTGAAAAGCTCGCCGACAAGATCATGCGCGAGCGCCCCGAGCACGACATCGACGTGGTCATCCCGATCCCGGACACCAGCCGCACTGCCGCGCTGGAGCTGGCCAACCGCCTGGGCGTGAAGTTCCGCGAAGGCTTCGTCAAAAACCGCTACATCGGCCGTACCTTCATCATGCCTGGCCAGGCCGCACGCAAGAAGTCGGTACGCCAGAAGCTCAACGCCATCGAACTGGAATTCCGCGGCAAGAACGTGATGCTGGTGGACGACTCGATCGTGCGCGGCACTACCTGCAAGCAGATCATCCAGATGGCCCGTGAAGCCGGCGCCAAGAACGTCTACTTCTGCTCCGCAGCCCCTGCGGTGCGCTACCCCAACGTCTACGGCATCGACATGCCGAGTGTTCACGAACTGATCGCCCACAACCGTACCACCGAACAGGTGGCCGAGTTGATCGGCGCCGACTGGCTGGTCTACCAGGACCTGCCAGACCTGATCGACTCGGTCGGTGGCGGCAAGATCAAAATCGATCACTTCGATTGCGCGGTGTTCAACGGTGAATACGTCACCGGCGACATCGACGAAGCCTACCTTGACCGTATCGAGCAGGCCCGTAACGACTTGGCCAAGGTGAAGAACCAGGCGGTCAGCGCGATCATCGACCTCTACAACAACTGATTTGGGAGCGACGGCATGACGGATCAATGGGATGCCGGACGACTGGACAGTGACCTCGAGGGTGTCGGTTTCGACACCCTGGCGGTGCGCGCCGGTCAAAACCGTACACCGGAGGCCGAGCACAGCGAAGCGCTGTTCCTGACCTCCAGCTATGTGTTCCGCACGGCGGCAGATGCCGCTGCGCGCTTTGCCGGCGAAACGCCGGGCAACGTCTACTCGCGCTACACCAACCCGTCCGTGCGTGCGTTCGAAGAGCGCCTGGCGGCCATGGAAGGCGCCGAGCAGGCCGTGGGCACCTCCACCGGCATGGCGGCGATCCTTGCCATAGTCATGTCGCTGTGCAGTGCCGGCGACCACGTGCTGGTGTCGCAGAGCGTATTCGGCTCGACCATCAGCCTGTTCGAGAAGTACTTCAAGCGCTTCGGCGTGCAGGTTGACTATGTGCCACTGGTCGACCTCGCTGGCTGGGAAAAGGCCATCAAGGCCAACACCAAGCTGCTCATCGTCGAATCCCCGTCCAACCCGCTGGCCGAACTGGTCGACATCAGCGCGCTGGCTGAAGTCGCCCACGCCCGTGGCGCCATGCTGGTGGTGGACAACTGCTTCAGCACCCCGGCCTTGCAGCAGCCGCTCAAGCTGGGTGCCGACATTGTGTTCCACTCGGCCACCAAGTTCATCGACGGCCAGGGCCGTTGCATGGGGGGCGTGGTCGCCGGCCGTGCCGAGCAGATGAAAGAAGTGGTGGGCTTCCTGCGTACTGCCGGGCCGACCCTCAGCCCGTTCAACGCCTGGATCTTCACCAAGGGCCTGGAAACCCTCAAGCTGCGCATGCGTGCGCACTGCGAGAGCGCCCAGATCCTGGCCGAATGGCTGGAGCAACAGGAAGGCGTGGAGAAGGTGCATTACGCCGGCCTGCCGAGCCACCCGCAGCACGAACTGGCCAAGCGCCAGATGAGCGGCTTCGGTGCGGTGGTCAGCTTCGAGGTCAAGGGTGGCAAAGATGGCGCTTGGCGCTTCATTGACGCTACCCGGGTGATCTCGATCACTACCAACCTCGGCGATAGCAAGACCACCATCGCCCACCCGGCCACCACCTCCCACGGCCGCCTGACGCCGCAGGAGCGTGAGGCAGCGGGTATTCGCGACAGCCTGATCCGGGTTGCCGTGGGCCTGGAAGACGTGGCCGACCTGCAGGCGGACCTCGCCCGTGGGCTGGCGGCGCTGTGATGGAAATCCGCGGCGGTGTACCGGGCCATAACGGTCGGGTTGCCCTGGTCACCGGTGCCGCCCGCGGCATCGGCCTGGGCATTGCCGCCTGGCTGATCTGCGAAGGTTGGCAAGTGGTGCTCAGCGACCTTGACCGCCAGCGCGGTGCCAAGGTCGCCAAGGCCCTGGGCGAAAACGCCTGGTTCATCACCATGGACGTGGCCGACGAGGCCCAGGTCAGTGCCGGGGTGTCCGAGGTGCTCGGACAATTCGGGCGTCTGGATGCGCTGGTGTGCAACGCGGCGATCGCCAACCCGCACAACCAGATCCTGGAAAGCCTGAGCCTTGCGCAGTGGAACCGGGTGCTGGCGGTCAACCTCAATGGCCCGATGTTGCTGGCCAAGCATTGTGCGCCGTACCTGCGTGCGCACAATGGTGCGATCGTCAACCTGACCTCGACCCGTGCCCGGCAGTCCGAACCAGACACCGAGGCCTACGCGGCGAGCAAGGGTGGCCTGGTGGCTTTGACCCATGCCTTGGCCATGAGCCTGGGCCCGGAGATCCGCGTCAATGCGGTGAGCCCGGGCTGGATCGATGCCCGTGACCCGTCCCAGCGCCGTGCCGAGCCCTTGACCGAGGCCGACCATGCCCAGCACCCGACGGGCAGGGTAGGGACGGTGGAGGATGTGGCGGCCATGGTCGCCTGGCTGCTGTCGCGCCAGGCCGGCTTCGTTACTGGCCAGGAGTTCGTGGTCGACGGCGGCATGACCCGCAAGATGATCTACACCTGAGCAGGCTGCAGTAAGGGAAGGGGACCGAAAGGTCCCTTTTCCGTTTTTGCCTTTTTTGAAAAAAATTCAACGGGGCTATTGACTTAGCTTCGGCACCTGCGTAAATTTCGCGGCCTCAGCGAAGCAAACGCAACAAGCAACATCGCGAGGGTGATTAGCTCAGCCGGGAGAGCATCTGCCTTACAAGCAGAGGGTCGGCGGTTCGATCCCGTCATCACCCACCACTTCCTGAGATTGTTTCTAGTGCTGGACGCTTCTGATGAAGCTGATAGCCGGAGAGAAACGCACTGCGCAGCGGTAGTTCAGTCGGTTAGAATACCGGCCTGTCACGCCGGGGGTCGCGGGTTCGAGTCCCGTCCGCTGCGCCATTTTTCAGTATCAGATGGGTGCCTGGCACCGGTCTGAAGTCGAAGGCGAAATGCCTGAGGCTGATCCCAGTTTCAATCGGGCGCAAGCCTGAACGATACGCAGCGGTAGTTCAGTCGGTTAGAATACCGGCCTGTCACGCCGGGGGTCGCGGGTTCGAGTCCCGTCCGCTGCGCCATCTTCGTTTCGAGGTCCCTAGAACACCTTGAAGCAAACACAAATGAAGCGATGACATGTCGCTTTTTTTGTGCCTGCCCTGAGGCCTTCGCGCCGGAAGGGTAGACCCAGGTTTCAATCGGGCGAAAGCCTGAATGATACGCAGCGGTAGTTCAGTCGGTTAGAATACCGGCCTGTCACGCCGGGGGTCGCGGGTTCGAGTCCCGTCCGCTGCGCCATCTTCGCCTCAAGGCCCCTTGAACGCCTTGAAGCAACGAGAAAGCGACCTTAGGGTCGCTTTTTTTGTTTCTGCATCCTGCCGACGACCAGATTTACACGAACCTGACAGGTTCTTCACCGATCAACGGTTCCTGTGCCTGCCTGCAGTGATGCACAATAGGCATCTTTTGACTTACCCGGAATTCGCAATGACCAGATCATCCGTCTTTGGTGCGCTCGGGCTGGCCCTGGTGCTGGCGGGCGTGACCGGTTGCTCTTCGAAGAAAGCCGCTATCTACGAGCACGAGAACTTCGACGACTCGGGGACTTACTCGCGCAGCTTCCCGGTGACCGATGCCGGTTCCTGCGAAGCGGCTCGCCGAGCGTTGCTCAGCCAGGGCTACATCATCACCAGCAGTGGCGCCAACCAGGTGATGGGCAACAAGAGCTTCCAGCAGAACAGCGAAAACCACCTGCAGATCAGCTTCAACGTGACCTGTGCGCCGGACGTCAACGACGACAAGCGTTCGACCATGTTCGCCAACGCCCTGCAGGACCGTTACAGCCTGAAGAAGTCCAACAGCTCGGCCAGCCTGGGTGTCGGCGTGCTCGGTTCGGTATCGATGCCGATCGGCTCCAGCGACGATTCGATGGTCAAGGTCGCCAGCGAGACGGTGACGGCGGCGCAGTTCTACGACCGCTACTTCGCCTTGGTCGAAAGCTACCTGCCGAAACCGAAGAAGGTCGCTAAGGCCAAGGTCGAAGCGCCTGTGGCCAAGCCCGAGAAGCCAGCGCCGGACCTGGGCTTGCCAGAGCAGGCTTCGGCGGCGCCAGCTGTCGCAGCGCCAGCAGCTGCGCCACTGGTTGACGCCACGCCGGCACCTGCGGCGGTTGCACCTGCCAGTGAAGCCGCGGCCAAGCCGGTAGTCGATGATAGCCAGAGCTCGCAACCGGTGGCACCGCCAGTGGAAGCCGCACCGATTCAGGTGCAGCAGGACGCGCAGCCTGCACCGTCGTCGCTTTAATTCGCTGTAACAGATGAGCGGCGATAACTTCCTGAACACCTGCTACGTTTACCACTCATGAGCCTGTCATCATTCCTTCACCCGGCCCACTTAGGTTGAAGACATGACCAACGAAGACAGATGAGAAGAGGACGCAGGGCGATGGATGACTATCAGGAAGAGCTGCTCGAGTTTCAGGCTTACGAACTGGATTCGCCAGAACCGGCAGACGACGCTACAGAGCTTTAACCTGCCCGCCGCTGGCTGCGGCGAAACTCCCCCGGCGTAAGGCCCGTCCAGCGCTTGAATGCGCGCTGGAAGGCCTCTGCCGATGCAAACCCCAACAGATAGGCGATCTCGCCAAAGGCTAGCTCCGTATCGCGGATATAGGCTTCGGCAAGGTCGCGTCGCGTGTCGTTGAGCAGGTCGCGAAAGCGCGTGCCTTCTTCAGCCAGTTTGCGCCGCAGTGTCCAGGTGGGCAGTTGCAGGTGCAATGCCACTTCTTCCAGGTCAGGCTCGCGGCCGCCATTGAGCAAAGGGCCGAGCAAGTGGGTAATGCGCTCGCCCAGGCTGCGCACCCGGGTGCGCTGGAGCATTTCCGCTTCGCACAACTGCAACAGGTGGCAGAAGGTGCTCGGGCAGTGCTGTGGATTGGCTTGTTCGAGCGTGCTGCGGCTCAGGCGCACGCGGTTGGCGCTGGCGCCGAATTGCACGGGCGTGGTGCAAAGGGGCTGGTAGCCGGCGGCGTAGTCGGGCGCATCAAATTCGACTTCCAGGCGCTCGGCCTGTAAGGGGGCGCCCGCCAGGGCGGCAAGCTGCGCCAGCCAGCCGGCCAGCAGCGAATCGACCACAAAGCGATTGTAGTCGTTGTAGGGGCTGATCGAGTAGAAACGCAGCCAGGCGCCCTGGGCGTCTTCCTGATAGCTGGAGTGGCCACGGTAGTTGGCGGCGTACAGTGGCTCGAAGCGCAGCAGGGTACGTGCCGCCTCGCCCAGGGTAGGGGCTTGGGCTGCCGTGACGCCGGCCAGTCCGGCCTGGGCCAGGCGACTGAGGCGCCCCATGCGCAGGCCCAGCGCGGGCTCGCCACACAGCGCGATGGCCGCATGCCCAAGGTGCATGTAGCGCGGGATCGACAGGCGCGCACCAGCTTCGGCCAGACGCACGGCATCGAGCCCATATTGCTGCAGCAGCGGAAGCGGATCATGGCCTTGCTCGCGCAGGGCTTCGGCCAGGGGCTGGACGAAACCCACCGAAAGGTCGCCCAGGCGCACGCGGGGGCGGCTCATGTGTCTACAGCCACAGGTTCAGCAGGCGCGCACCGTGGCTGGGAGGCCCTGCCAGCAACTCACCTGCCTGATGGGCGAAGCCCTGGCCGTCGCTGCCTTGCTCCCAGAACTGGCCACGCATGAACACGCTCATGCTGCTGACGCCATCACCTGCTGCCTCGGTCAGGCGTTGCCAGGCGGTCTGCTCGCTGACTTCGCCGCGTTGCAGGGGCAGCTCGGCAGCGGCGTCCTGATGGCGATTGCCGCGCCAGGGTTCATCCCAGCTGCCTTTGCCGCTGAGAAATACCGGGTTGGCGATCAACTGGACCTGCTGTTGCTGCAATTGACGCTGGTTCTCTGGGTACCAGCTGTCGCTGCCGATCAGCACGCCGAGGCGCCCGGCGGGGGTCTGCAGCACCTGCAACGGGAAATGCCGGCCATGATGGATGTAGCGCCGTGTTTCGCTGTCGGGGTATTGCTGGTGTTGCGGTTGGCCAAGCGGCGAGCCATCTGCGGCGAAGACCAGGCTGCTGTTGAACAGCGGCCCGTGGCCAATGTGCAGCACACCTTGTTCGACGTACGGGGCGGGCAGCACGATCGAGCCTGCCACCAGGGTCACGCCGAACTCCTTGGCCAGGCCACCGAACAGTTGCTGGTAATCGCTGGCCATTTGCTGGGCCTTCATGCGCAGGTGGGCATCGGCGCGCCGATCATCGCCATTGGCGCTCAGCATCGCCAGGCCATATCGCAGCGGGTTGCTCAGCTCCAGCCACTGTTCGGCGTCGCGGTTGCGGGTGACCTGGTACAGCTCGTTCTTCTCGCCGCGTGCCCACAGCCAGGTGCCGATGTGTTCCGGCAGCACCACGACCGTGCGCGGGCCTACCAGGCCCTGGGTGCGCGCTTGTTCCAGGTAGGCTGAAAGCTTGCGGTGCAGGCGTTGCAGGTTCTGGTAGTCGCTGGGGAACAGCAGCGGCTCGATGCCGAGCAGGTTGCCATGCTCGCCGGGCACGCCATGGTTGAGCGCCAGTTCGATGCGCAGATCGGATAGGTAGTGGCCTTCCGGGCGCTGTTGGGTCCAGAAAACGTAGCCGCTCAGAGCGGTGATCATTACCAGCGCCAGGGCGCCTGCCAGGAGTTTTCGCATCAAGCGGTACAGCGCCTTGGGAATCGAGGGTTCCCTAGGGTAGTCCCGCTGCGCGGGAGGATCAATAAGTTGTCAGTTTCGATCATTGAGCGCGTTCAAACGGCTGTTTAATGTCGCAGGCAGATAAACGACGGGGCCCGCAGAGGTACCCGCATTCCGTGATCACGCCACCTGGGGAACCTACCATGGCTGCCGACCGCTACCCGCATTTGCTGGCCCCGCTCGATCTGGGCTTCACCACCTTGCGCAACCGCACCCTGATGGGCTCGATGCACACCGGCCTCGAGGAGCGCCCGGGTGGTTTCGAGCGCATGGCGGCGTATTTTGCCGAGCGCGCCCGGGGTGGCGTCGGCCTGATGGTCACTGGCGGTATCGCGCCGAACGACGAAGGTGGCGTGTATTCCGGCGCCGCCAAGCTCAGCACCGAGGAAGAGGCCGACAAGCACCGTATTGTCACCAAAGCCGTGCATGAAGCCGGGGGCAAGATCTGCCTGCAGATCCTGCATGCCGGGCGCTACGCCTATAGCCCGCGCCAGGTGGCACCTAGCGCGATCCAGGCGCCGATCAATCCGTTCAAGCCCAAGGAGCTGGATGAAACAGGCATCGAGAAGCAGATCGCCGACTTCGTCAATTGCGCCGTGCTGGCCCAACGTGCCGGCTACGATGGCGTCGAAATCATGGGGTCCGAAGGCTACTTCATCAACCAGTTCCTCGCCGCCCACACCAACCACCGCACCGACCGCTGGGGTGGCAGCTACGAGAACCGCATGCGCCTGGCGGTGCAGATCGTCACCCGTGTGCGCGACGCGGTCGGGCCGAACTTCATCATCATCTTCCGCCTGTCGATGCTCGACCTGGTCGAGGGCGGTAGCACCTGGGACGAAATCGAGCTGCTGGCCAAGGCCATCGAGCAGGCCGGCGCGACGCTGATCAACACTGGCATCGGCTGGCACGAGGCGCGCATCCCGACCATCGCCACCAAAGTGCCGCGTGCGGCGTTCAGCAAGGTCACCGCCAAGCTGCGCGGCGTCGTCAACATTCCGCTGATCACCACCAACCGCATCAATACCCCGGAAGTGGCCGAAGCCGTGCTGGATGAGGGCGATGCCGACATGGTCTCCATGGCCCGGCCGTTCCTCGCTGACGCCGACTTCGTCAACAAGGCGGCAGAAGGGCGCGCCGACGAGATCAACACCTGCATCGGTTGCAACCAGGCCTGCCTGGACCACACCTTCGGCGGCAAGCTGACCAGTTGCCTGGTCAACCCGCGTGCCTGCCACGAGACCGAGCTCAACTACCTGCCGGTACGCGCCGTGAAGCGTATTGCCGTGGTCGGAGCCGGCCCGGCCGGCCTGGCAGCGGCCACCGTGGCGGCCGAGCGTGGCCATGAAGTGACGCTGTTCGATGCTGCCAGCGAAATTGGCGGGCAGTTCAATGTCGCCAAGCGGGTACCGGGCAAGGAAGAGTTCCACGAGACCCTGCGCTATTTCCGCAACAAGCTGAAAAGCACCGGTGTCGACCTGCGCCTGAATACCCGGGTCGATGTGCAGACGCTGATCGGCGGTGGTTACGACGAGATTATTCTGGCCACCGGTATCGCGCCGCGTACCCCGGCCATCCCCGGTGTCGAGAATGCCAAGGTGCTCAGCTACCTGGACGTGCTGCTCGAGCGCAAGCCGGTGGGCAAGTCGGTCGCGGTGATTGGCGCGGGCGGCATCGGTTTCGACGTGTCCGAGTACCTGGTGCACCAGGGCGTGGCGAGCAGCCAGGACCGCGAAGCGTTCTGGAAAGAGTGGGGGATCGATACCCGCCTGGAGGCACGCGGTGGCGTAGCCGGGATCACGGCCGAGCCGCATGCGCCGGCGCGGCAGGTGTACCTGTTGCAGCGCAAGAAATCCAAGGTGGGCGACGGGCTGGGCAAGACCACTGGCTGGATTCACCGTACCGGGCTGAAGAACAAGCAGGTGCAGATGCTCAACAGCGTCGAGTACCTGCAGATCGACGATGCTGGCCTGCACATTCGCATTGGCGAAGGGGAACCGCAGGTGCTGGCCGTGGACAACGTGGTGATCTGTGCCGGGCAGGATCCGTTGCGTGAACTGCATGAAGGGCTGATCGCGGCAGGGCAGTCGGTGCACCTGATCGGCGGTGCCGATGTGGCGGCCGAGCTGGATGCCAAGCGGGCGATCAACCAAGGGTCTCGTTTGGCCGCTGAACTTTGAGATCGCCGGGGGCCGCTTTGCGGCCCTTTCGCGACACAAGGCCGCTCCCACAGGAGTACCGCAGCCTTTGAGGCTTGTGCTGGACTTGTGGGAGCGGCCTTGCCGGGGCGCCGGACCGGTCGGAAAGGGGTGCGAAGCGCCCCCAGGGATTTCACTGATAAACTCCGCTCCATGCATTTACCTCAAGCCCCGCTACAGCACTTGAATCTACCCTGGCTGGCAAAAGCCAAGGTAGAAGCCGCCATCCTGCGCCTGGATCTGATCGACCCCCTGATCAGCGGCAACAAGTGGTTCAAGCTCCGCCCTCACTTGCAGCATGCCCATGCCGCAGGCGCCTCCGGCCTGATCAGCCTGGGCGGCAACCATTCCAACCACCTCCACGCCCTGGCCGCCGCCGGCAAGCGTTTCGGCTTCGCCACCGCCGGCCTGCTGCGCGGTCACCCGCAAGACACGCCCACAGTGCGGGACCTGCAAGCCTTGGGCATGGAGGTTCACTGGCTGGGCTACGGCGGCTATCGGGCGCGCCATGAACCGGGCTTCTGGGAGCATTGGCAGGCCCGCTATCCGGGCTGGCATTGCATCCCCGAAGGCGGTGGCGGGGCGGCGGGTGCCGAAGGTTGTGCGTTGATTGTCGAGCAGGCCCGTTCGCAGCTGCCAGCGCTGGGTTGGTCGGGCTACGACGCCTGGTGGCTGGCTGCAGGTACCGGCACGACATTGGCCGGTCTGGTCCTTGCCGAGGCAGAAGAACACCCCGTGCATGCTGCTCTGGCCGTGCCAATGGATCACGGCGTGCCGGGGACCGTCACCGAAC
The DNA here is from genome assembly GCF_052041945.1 of Pseudomonas sp. SMN11. NCBI lineage: Bacteria > Pseudomonadati > Pseudomonadota > Gammaproteobacteria > Pseudomonadales > Pseudomonadaceae > Pseudomonas > Pseudomonas sp. SMN11. Next base: position 115,228 of record NZ_JBKGGW010000007.1, read on the forward strand.
TGGCCGGCTTGCAGGGCTACCAGCTGCACAACGCCTGCCGAGGTGGCTTCGGCAAGTTCGATGATGAGTTGCTGGCGTTCATCGCCGAGAGCGAGCGGCACAGTGGCGTGCCGCTGGAAGCGCTCTATACCGGCAAGGCCTTGCTGGCCCTGCGCGATCAGGTCGAGACCGGGCTGTTCGTGCCCGGTACCCGCCTGATCTTCGTGCACACCGGTGGCCTGCAGGGCCGTCGTGGTTACTTGTAGGGCAGCATGCGCAGCAGCGTGTTGTCGCGCTGCACGTAGTGGTGGTACAGCCCGGCCAGGGCATGCAGGCCTATCAGCCAGTAACCCCAGGTCGCCACCCGCTCATGCCAGCCCTTGATGAACTTGGCCTGGTCCGGGTCGGGGCCGATCAGGTGCGGCAGTTCCAGGCCGAAGAACGGCACTGGTTTGTCGGCGGCGCTGAGGATCAGCCAGCCGGCCAGGGGCAGGCCAATCATCAGCAGGTACAGCGCCAGGTGCATCAGGTGCGCAAGGCCGGTCTGCCAAGCCGGCGGCTTGGGCACGATTGGCGGGGTCGGGCGGCTGATGCGCACGGCCAGGCGCAGCCAGACCAGCACGAACACACTCAGGCCGAGCATGAAGTGCAGGTCTTTCATCAGGTTGCGTTCGGCGCTGTCCTTGGGGAACAGGCCGCGAAATTCGATACAGGCGTATACGGCGGCCAGCAGCACCAGCATTAGCCAGTGCAGGGCGATGGACAGGCGTGCGTAATGGGGCGCGGGGGTGGATGAAACCATGATCGGTCCTCGTCATCAGGGTCGGAATGGCGCTCTTGTTGGCGCTCAAATAGCACTCTAATGGCTATTTGAAACAAATCTTTGCGCTGGATCTGTGAAAATTCTGTTGTCCGGCAAATGTGGCCAACTGTCTGCCACTAGAAACACGCGCTCGACTTCCTGCCAGGCACCTTCGTCATCCGGCTCCATCCTGACCAGCAGCTGCGCGGGGGCATGTTCGTCCAGCTGGGCCAGCCAGGCCTCGAACTGCGGCACGGTCCAGCATTCGTCTGGTTCTGCCCGTGCTGGCGCCAGCCAGGCATGCCGTGGCAGCGGTTGCCAGCGTTCGTCTGCTGTCGCTGCCCAATTCCGCCGTCGCACCCAGCGCCCACGCAAATGCCGGGGGTTGGCACCTGCAGGCGGCTCGGCGTGGCCCGGCCACGGATAGAACAGGTAACCGCCCAGCCACAGGTGCGCCTGCACCTGATCGACCCCTACCGCGGCCAGCGCTTCGCGACTCTGCGTGTCTGCCGACATGGGCAACTGGTGCCCGGCCAGGTGAGCCAGTTTGCTGCCAAGCCGATCGTGGCAGCCAGGCCCGAGCCAGTGCGCCGGGTCGCGTCCGTCGTCCTCGGTCGGGCCCAGGTACAGCTTGATGGCCAGCTCCAGATGATGGGTGCCTTCGCCATCACGCAGCAGAATGTCCAGCTCGCCCAAGGTTCGCCCGCCTGCACGAATCGCCAGGTTGGACGCCAGCAGCTCGACCCTGGGCGCGTGCGCCAGGGCGAACTGCCACAGACCTTCGTAGTACAGCCCCAGGCGCCGGCTGGTGATCTTCGCCAACCACTCGCGCAAGGGCAGATCATCTGCATCCAGTGCGTGCAACCAGTTCTGCAAGCGTTGCGGATCGCCCGCCCAGGCGCTGCCCGCCAGCGGATGGCGCTGGGGGCAGGGCGGGGCGCTCAGCAGCGCGGGCGACAGCAGGGTCCAGGCCAGGTCGCGCACGGCAGGGCGGCGCAATCGGCGGGGCAGCTCATGGAGCTCGGCAAATGGCATCATGCTGCGAGCATAGCCGGTTTGCCGCTGCCCGGTCGTTTCGCCCATAATCGCGACATCGTCACCCCGCCGCAGAGCCTCGCAGGAGCCCCATGGAGCAATTTCGCAATATCGGTATCATCGGCCGCCTTGGCAGCTCGCAGGTGCTCGACACCATTCGCCGACTGAAAAAATTCCTCCTCGAGCGCCACCTGCACGTGATCCTCGAGGACACCATCGCCGAGGTGCTGCCCGGCCACGGCCTGCAAACCTCCACGCGCAAGCTGCTCGGCGAGGTCTGCGACCTGGTCATCGTGGTCGGTGGCGACGGCAGCCTGCTCGGCGCCGCCCGCGCCCTGGCCCGGCACAATGTACCTGTGCTGGGCATCAACCGCGGCAACCTGGGCTTCCTCACCGACATCCGCCCGGACGAGCTGGAAGAGAAAGTCGCCGAGGTGCTCGACGGCCACTACCTGGTGGAAAACCGCTTTCTGCTGCAGGCTGAAGTACGCCGCCATCACGAAGCCATCGGCCAGGGCGACGCGCTCAACGACGTGGTCCTGCACCCGGGCAAGTCGACGCGGATGATCGAGTTCGAGATCTATATCGACGGCCAGTTCGTCTGCAGCCAGAAGGCCGACGGCCTGATCGTCGCCACCCCGACCGGTTCCACCGCCTACGCGCTGTCGGCCGGCGGCCCGATCATGCACCCCAAGCTCGACGCCATCGTCATCGTGCCGATGTACCCGCACACCCTGTCGGGGCGGCCGATCGTGGTCGACGGCAACAGCGAGCTGAAGATCGTGGTGTCCAAGGACCTGCAGATCTACCCGCAAGTGTCCTGCGACGGCCAGAACCACTTCACCTGCGCCCCGGGCGACACCATCACGGTGAGCAAGAAGCCGCAGAAGCTGCGCCTGATCCACCCGCTCGACCACAACTACTATGAGGTGTGTCGTACCAAACTCGGCTGGGGCAGCCGCCTGGGAGGCAGGGACGACTGATGCTCGATCCGGCGCGCAGTTTCGACATCATCGGCGATGTGCACGGCTGTGCACTGACCCTCGAACGCCTGCTCGACGCCCTCGGCTACAAACGTGTCGGCGGCGTCTGGCGTCACCCTCGGCGCCAGGCCCTGTTCCTTGGCGACATCGTCGACCGTGGCCCGCGCATCCGCGAGGCGCTGCACATCGTGCATGACATGGTCGAGGCCGGCCAGGCGTTCTGCATCATGGGCAACCACGAGTACAACGCCCTGGGCTGGGTCACCCCGGCACTGCCTGGCAGCGGCAAGTCGTTCGTGCGCGAACACACCCCGCGCCACGCCCGGCTGATCGACGAAACCCTGACCCAGTTCGCCCACCACCCCGGCGACTGGCACGACTTCGTGCAGTGGTTCTACGACATGCCACTGTTCGTCGACGCCGGGCGCTTCCGCCTGGTGCACGCCTGCTGGGACCCGCGGCTGATCGAACCGCTGCGCCAGCAGTACCCGGGCGGGTGCATCGACGAGCATTTCATCCAGGCGTCGGCGGTGTCCGGCAGCTTTGCCGCCACCGTGTGCAACCGCCTGCTGCGCGGCACCGACATGCGCCTGCCGGACGGCCTGACCCTGACCGGCGGCGACGGCCTGACCCGCGCCTTCTTCCGCACCAAGTTCTGGGAAGAAGACCCGCAGACCTACGGCGACATCGTCTTCCAGCCTGATGCGCTGCCCGACGATGTTGCTCGCACGCCACTGAGCCATACCGAAAAGAATGCCCTGCTGCGCTACGCCGAGGACGAACCGCTGCTGTTCGTCGGCCATTACTGGCGTAGCGGCCGCCCGGCGCCGATCCGCGCCAACCTGGCCTGCCTGGACTACAGCGCGGTGCTGTACGGCAAGCTGGCGGCCTACCGGCTGGATGATGAAACCCGCATCGACCCGCACAAGTTCGTCTGGGTCGACGTTGAACGCCCTCAGGCCAATCAATGAAAATCATCGAAGTGATGCGCCTGCCGCTGTCGGTCGACCTCAGCGGCTTCGTCCACCTGCTGCAGCGCCTGCAGGTACCGCACCGGGTCAGCGAGGAGGGCGAGGAGCAAGTGCTCTGGGCCCCCGACACTTTGGTTGCCGACGTGCGCGAACTGTACCAGCGCTTCCCCGATGGTAACGCCGACGTGCAGCTTGCGCAGGACCCTGCAGGAGCGGATTCATCCGCGATGGCCCCCGCACAGCCCTCCCTGGCCGACCAGGCCAAAGCCTGCAAGGTCACCGCCACCATCCTGGTCCTGTGCCTGATCGTCGCCGGCCTCACCAGCCTGGGCGACAACCTCAATGCCATCAGCTGGTTCACCTTCCTCGACTTCCGCGTCCAGGGTGAATACCTGCATTTCACCCCCCTGGCCCAGGGCCTCGCCGAAGGCCAGTGGTGGCGCCTGGTCTCGCCCATGCTGCTGCACTTTGGCGTGCTGCACCTGGCGATGAACGGCCTGTGGTACTGGGAGCTGGGCAAACGCATCGAACTGCGCCAGGGCCCCTGGCTGCTGCTGGGCCTGACCCTGCTGTTCAGCCTGGTGTCCAACCTGGCCCAGCACTACACCAGTGGCCCGAGCCTGTTCGGCGGCCTGTCCGGCGTGCTCTATGGCTTGCTCGGCCACGTCTGGCTGTACCAGTGGCTGGCGCCCAACCCTCACTTCAACCTGCCCAAGGGCGTGCTGGTGATGATGCTGATCTGGTTGGTGATCTGCCTGACCGGCGTGGTCGGCCAGCTCGGCTTCGGCCAGATCGCCAACGCCGCCCATGTCGGCGGGCTGCTCATCGGATGCCTGACCGGGCTCTTGGGCGGGGCGCTGGCCCGGCGTAAACTGTCGGCTTGAATCAGGAGACACTATGTCCACTTTCGCGCAAATGATCGAAAACATCACCCCGGAAATCTACGAGAGCCTGAAACTGGCCGTGGAAATCGGCAAATGGTCGGACGGGCGCAAGCTCACCGCCGAGCAGAAAGAGCTGTCGCTGCAGGCGGTGATCGCCTGGGAGATGAAGAACCTGCCCGAAGAGCAGCGCACCGGCTACATGGGCCCGCAGGAATGCGCGTCGAAGTCGGCACCCATCGCCAACATTCTGTTCAAGTCGGACTCGGTACATTGATCGAACTCGCTCGTGGCTCTTTGAGCAAGATGGCGGTCAGCCTGCAGGCACCCCTGGTGCAATACAGCTTCCGCCTGGATGACACCCAGGTGCCGGTCAACCCACTGATCGGCCAGCGCCTGCGCCTGGAATACCTCGGCGCCATTCACTGCAGCCATTGCGGCAAGCGCACCAAGACCAGCTTCAGCCAGGGTTACTGCTACCCGTGCATGACCAAGCTGGCCCAGTGCGACGTGTGCATCGTGGCCCCGGAAAAATGCCACTACGACGCCGGCACCTGCCGTGAACCGTCCTGGGGCGAACAGTTCTGCATGACCGACCATGTGGTGTACCTGGCCAACTCGTCGGGGATCAAGGTTGGCATCACCCGCGCCACCCAACTGCCCACGCGCTGGCTCGATCAGGGCGCCAGCCAGGCGCTGCCGATCATGCGTGTGGCCACCCGCCAGCAATCGGGCCTGGTTGAAGACGTCCTGCGCAGCCAGGTACCGGACCGCACCAACTGGCGCACGTTGCTCAAGGGCGACGCCGAGGTGCTCGACCTGCCGGCCATCCGCGATCAGATCTTCGACGCCTGTGCCGACGGCCTACGCGAGCTGCAGGGCCGCTTCGGCCTGCAGGCGATCCAGCCGCTGCCGGACGCCGAAGTGGTGGAAATGCGCTACCCGGTCGAGGCGTATCCGAAAAAGATCGTCAGCTTCAACCTCGACAAGGACCCGGTGGCCGAAGGCACGCTGCTGGGCATCAAGGGCCAGTACCTGATCTTCGACACCGGCGTGATCAATATTCGCAAGTACACGGCCTACCAGTTGGCCGTGCTCCAGTAAAAAGGACCTGCACATGCGTACCGAACAACCGCAAGTGATCTACCTCAAGGATTACCAGGCGCCCGAGTACCTGATCGACGAGACGCACCTGACCTTCGAGCTGTTCGAGGACCACACCCTGGTCCACGCGCAACTGGTCATGCGCCGCAACCCGGCACGCGGTGCCGGCCTGCCGCCACTGGAACTGGACGGCCAGCAGCTGGAGCTGCTGCGCGCCTCGCTGGACGATGTCGAACTGCAGGCGAGCGACTACCAGCTCGAAGCCGACAGCCTGACGGTCCATCCCAAGGCCGAACGTTTCACCCTCGACACCAGCGTCAAGATCCACCCGGAAAGCAACACCGCGCTTGAAGGCCTGTACAAGTCCGGCAAGATGTTCTGCACCCAGTGCGAGGCCGAGGGCTTCCGCAAGATCACCTATTACCTCGACCGCCCGGACGTGATGAGCACCTTCACCACCACGGTGATCGCCGAGCAGCATCGCTATCCGGTACTGCTGAGCAACGGCAACCCGATCGGCAGCGGCCCGGCAGAAGACGGCCGGCACTGGGCGACCTGGGAAGACCCGTTCATGAAACCGGCGTACCTGTTCGCGCTGGTGGCCGGAGACCTGTGGTGCGTCGAGGACAATTTCGTGCGCCAGTCCGGCCGCGATGTGACCCTGCGCATCTACGTCGAGCCCGAGAACATCGACAAGTGCGACCACGCCATGGTCAGCCTGAAGAAGTCCATGCGCTGGGACGAAGAAGTCTACGGCCGCGAGTACGACCTGGACATCTTCATGATCGTCGCAGTCAACGACTTCAACATGGGCGCCATGGAAAACAAGGGCCTGAACATCTTCAACTCGAGCTGCGTGCTGGCCCGCGCCGAAACCGCCACCGATGCCGCCCACCAGCGCGTCGAAGGTGTGGTCGCCCACGAGTATTTCCACAACTGGTCGGGCAACCGCGTGACCTGCCGCGACTGGTTCCAGCTGTCGCTGAAAGAAGGCTTCACGGTGTTCCGCGATGCCGAGTTCAGCGCCGACATGAACTCGCGCACGGTCAAGCGCATCGAGGACGTCGCCTACCTGCGCACCCACCAGTTCGCCGAAGACGCCGGCCCCATGGCCCACCCTGTGCGCCCGGACAGCTTTATCGAGATCTCCAACTTCTACACCCTGACCGTGTACGAGAAGGGCGCCGAAGTGGTGCGCATGGTCCGCACCTTGCTGGGTGCAGACGGCTTCCGCAAGGGCAGCGACCTGTACTTCGAGCGCCACGATGGCCAGGCCGTGACCACCGACGATTTCATCAAGGCCATGGAAGACGCCAACGGCGTCGACCTGACTCAGTTCAAGCGCTGGTACAGCCAGGCCGGCACCCCGCGCCTGGACGTCAGCGAGGCCTATGACGCCGCCGCGCAGACCTACAGCCTGACCTTCCACCAGAGCTGCCCACGGACCCCGGACAAGGCCGAGAAGCTGCCGTTCGTGATCCCGGTCGAGCTGGGCCTGCTCGATGCCAAAGGCAACGACCTGCCGCTGCAACTGGCTGGCGAAGCTGCAGCAGCGGGCACCTCGCGTGTGCTGTCGGTGACCGAGGCCGAGCAGACCTTCACCTTCCAGGGCATTGCGGCCAAACCGCTGCCGTCGCTGCTGCGCGGCTTCAGCGCCCCGGTCAAGCTGAGCTTCCCGTACGACCGTGACCAGCTGATGTTCCTCATGCAGCACGACAGCGACGGCTTCAACCGCTGGGAAGCGGGCCAGCAGCTGTCGGTGCAGGTGCTGCAGGAGCTGATCGGCCAGCATCAGCGCGGCGAAGCGCTGAAACTCGACCAGCGCCTGATCACCGCGCTCGGTACCGTGCTGGGCAATGAGTCGCTGGACGCCGCCATGGTCGCCGAGATGCTCTCGCTGCCAGGCGAGGCCTACCTGACCGAGATCAGCCAGGTGGCCGACGTCGATGCCATCCACGCCGCCCGCGAGTTCGCCCGCCAGCAGATCGCCGAGCAGCTGTTCGACGCCCTGTGGGCGCGCTACCAGGCCAACCGCGAGGTGTCGCGCAACACCGCCTACGTGGCCGCCGCCGAGCATTTCGCCCGCCGCAGCCTGCAGAACATCGCCCTGTCGTACCTGATGCAGAGCGGCAAGCCGCAGGTGCTGGAAGCGACCCTGGAGCAGTTCGACAAGTGCGACAACATGACCGAGCGCCTGACCGCGCTGGCCGTGCTGGTCAACTCGCCGTTCGAAGCGGAGCGCGCCAAGGCCCTGGAAACCTTCGCCGAGCACTTCAAGGACAACCCGCTGGTCATGGACCAGTGGTTCAGCGTGCAGGCCGCCAGCACGCTGCCGGGCGGGCTGACGCGGGTCAAGGCGCTGATGCAGCACCCGGCGTTCACCCTGAAGAACCCGAACAAGGTACGGGCGCTGATCGGTGCCTTTGCCGGGCAGAACCTGGTCAACTTCCATGCGTCTGATGGTTCGGGCTATCGCTTCCTGGCAGACCTGGTGATCGAGCTGAATGCGCTTAACCCGCAGATCGCTTCACGTCAACTGGCACCGTTGACCCGCTGGCGCAAGTATGACGATGCACGGCAGGTGCTGATGAAGGGCGAGCTGGAGCGGATTCTGGCTTCCGGTGAGTTGTCCAGCGATGTGTACGAGGTGGTGAGCAAGAGCCTGGCGTAAGCCTGGTAGATCCTGGGGCTGCTGTGCAGCCCTTTCGCGACACAAGGCCGCTCCTACAGGAGAATACGAATTTCTGTAGGAGCGGCCTTGTGTCGCGAAAGGGCCGCACAGCGGCCCCAGTTTTTTTCGGTTAACAAAACATAACGTCCCGCGCGTTGAAATCGCGCAACCTTCCCCGATACGATCCCCCAAGCCTCTAACACAGGCTTTTCACAGCACAGACCCACCAAGAAGAACACAACAGGGGATGGTCATGAAGCAGCGGGTGATGACGCAGGCCAGGCGCGGTGCCTGGCCGTTGGCGGCCGGCGCTATGCTGGCGCTGGCACTGGGAATGTGGGCCGACAGCGCGCAGGCCGCTGCCGCCGACGAATACTCGACCGAATCAGCCAAGGCCAGCCAGAGCCTGCTGATCGGCGCCGCCCATGCCGGTAAGCGCCTGGTGGTGGTAGGTGATCGCGGCCACATTCTGTTCTCCGACGACCAGGGCAGCACCTGGACCCAGGCCCGGGTGCCGACCCGGCAGCTGCTCACCGCCGTGTTCTTCCTCGACGACAAGCGTGGCTGGGCGGTCGGCCATGATGCTCAGATCCTCGCCAGCAGCGACGGGGGTGCCACCTGGAGCAAGCAGTTCGAAGACCTTTCCCGTGAAGCGCCGCTGCTGGACGTCACCTTCCTCGACGCCCAGCACGGCTTTGCCGTGGGCGCCTACGGCGCGCTGCTGGAAACCCGCGACGGCGGCCAGCACTGGCAGGACATCGCCGAACGCCTGGACAACCCCGACCAGTTGCACCTCAACGGCATCACCCGGGTGCGCGACGCGGGCCTGTTCATCGTCGGCGAGCAAGGCGGCATGTACCGCTCCAGGGACAACGGCCAGACCTGGGCCAAGGTCCAGGGCCCTTACGAGGGCTCGTTGTTCGGTGTGATCGGTACCGCGAAGGCGAATACCCTGCTGGCCTACGGCCTGCGCGGCAACCTGTTCCGCTCCACCGATTTTGGTGACAGCTGGCAGCCGATCGCGCTCAAAGCCTCCCGCGGCGAACTCGAATTCGGTCTGGCAGGCGCTACGCTTGTCGAAGATGGCAGCCTGGTGCTGGTCGGCAACGGTGGCAGCGTGCTGCGCAGCACCGATGATGGCCAGACCTTCAGCGTCTACAACCGCAGCGACCGCATTGCCCTGGCCGGTGTTACGGGCCTGGCCGACGGTGGCTTGCTGCTGGTGGGGCAGGGGGGTGTACACCTGGCCAGCGCCGACGGCGCAGAGCCGGCTGCCAAGGAGGTGCGTCCATGACCAGCAGGGAGAGCATCACCATGCACCCGCACAATCAGGACAAAGCCACGTTGCTCGAACGCCTGATCTTCAATAACCGGCCGGTGGTCATCGCCTTGTGCCTGCTGGTCAGCATCTTCCTGTTCTGGCAGGCCACGCAGATCCGCCCCTCGACCAGCTTCGAGAAGATGATCCCGCTGCAGCACCCGTTCATTGAACAGATGTTGGAGCACCGCAACGACCTGGCCAACCTCGGCAATACCGTGCGCATCTCGGTCGAGGCGGTCAACGGCGACATCTTCGACAAGGACTACATGGAAACGCTGCGGCAGATCCATGACGAGGTGTTCTATATCCCCGGTGTCGACCGCGCCGGCCTCAAGTCGCTGTGGAGCCCCAGCGTGCGCTGGAGCGAGGTCACCGAGGAGGGGTTCTCCGGCGGCGAGGTCATCCCCAACACCTACAACGGCTCCCAGGACAGCCTCGACACCCTGCGCGACAACGTGCTCAAGTCCGGCCAGGTCGGGCGCCTGGTGGGCAACAACTTCAAGTCCAGCATCGTCGATGTGCCGCTGCTGGAAAGCTTCCCCGACCCGCAGGACCCAGGCAAGCAGGTCAAGCTCGATTACCAGCAGTTCTCGCACCAGCTGGAAGAAAAGATCCGCGACAAGTTCCAGGCGCAGAACCCCAACGTGAAGATCCACATCATCGGCTTCGCCAAGAAGGTCGGTGACCTGATCGACGGCCTGGTGATGGTGGCGATGTTCTTCGGCGTGGCCCTGGTGATTACCTGGATCCTGCTGTACTGGTTCACCTGGTGTATCCGCAGCACCATCGCCGTGCTCATCACCACCCTGGTGGCGGTGGTCTGGCAGCTGGGCCTGATGCACGCAGTGGGCTTCGGCCTGGACCCGTACTCGATGCTGGTACCGTTCCTGATCTTCGCCATCGGCATTTCCCACGGCGTGCAGAAGATCAACGGTATCGCCTTGCAGTCCAGTGACGCCGACAATGCCTTGACCGCGGCCCGGCGCACCTTCCGCCAGCTGTTCCTGCCGGGGATGATCGCCATCCTCGCCGACGCCGTGGGCTTCATCACCCTGCTGATCATCGACATTGGCGTGATCCGCGAGCTGGCCATCGGCGCGTCCATCGGCGTGGCGGTGATCGTGTTCACCAACCTGATCCTGCTGCCGGTGGCGATTTCCTACGTCGGCATCAGCAAGAAGGCCATCGAGCGCAGCAAGAAGGACGCGACCCGCGAGCACCCGTTCTGGCGCTTGCTGTCGAATTTCGCCAGCGCCAAGGTGGCCCCGGTGTCCATCACCCTGGCGCTGATCGCCTTCGCCGGCGGCCTGTGGTACAGCCAGAACCTGAAGATCGGCGACCTTGACCAGGGCGCGCCGGAGCTGCGCCCGGACTCGCGCTACAACCAGGACAACAACTTCATCATCAGCAACTACTCGACCAGTTCCGATGTGCTGGTGATCATGGTCAAGACGCCGCCGGAAAGCTGCTCGATCCACTCGACCATGGCGCCGATCGACGAGCTGATGTGGACCATGCAGAACACCCCTGGCGTGCAGTCGGCGATCTCCCTGGTGACCGTGTCCAAGCAGGTGATCAAGGGCATGAACGAGGGCAGCCTGAAGTGGGAGACCCTGTCGCGCAACCCGGACATCCTCAACAACTCCATCGCACGCGCCGACGGCCTGTACAACGCCGATTGCTCGCTGGCGCCGGTACTGGTGTTCCTCAACGACCACAAGGCCGAGACCCTGGAGCGTGTTACCGCGGTGGCCAAGGCGTTCGCCGACAGCCATGACAAGGAGGGCCTGCAGTTCCTGCTGGCGGCAGGCAACGCCGGGATCGAGGCGGCCACCAACGAGGTGATCAAGTCGGCCGAGCTGACCATCCTGATCCTGGTCTACCTCTGCGTGGCGGTGATGTGCATGATCACCTTCCGCTCGTTTGCCGCGACCCTGTGCATTGTCCTGCCGCTGGTGCTGACCTCGGTGCTGGGCAACGCACTGATGGCGTTCATGGGCATCGGCGTCAAGGTCGCGACCTTGCCGGTAGTGGCCTTGGGCGTAGGTATCGGCGTGGACTACGGTATCTACATCTACAGCCGCCTGGAAAGCTTCCTGCGTGCCGGGTTGCCGTTGCAGGAAGCCTATTACCAGACGCTGCGCTCGACCGGTAAAGCGGTGTTGTTCACCGGTTTGTGCCTGGCGATAGGCGTGTGCACCTGGATCTTCTCGGCGATCAAGTTCCAGGCCGACATGGGCCTGATGCTGACCTTCATGTTGCTGTGGAACATGTTTGGCGCGCTGTGGCTGCTGCCGGCGCTGGCACGGTTCCTGATCAAGCCGGAGAAGATGGTGGGCAAGGAGGGCGGCTCGATCTTCGCCCATTGAATGGCTGGGGGCCGCTTTGCGGCCCTTTCGCGACACAAGGCCGCTCCTACAAGAGAACGCGATCCCTTGTAGGAGCGGCCTTGTGTCGCGATGGGCTGCAAAGCAGCCCCAGGGGTTATAATCCCGGCACATCCCTTACAGGTACCCCCATGTCCCCCCTCGCCACCGCCCTCGCATCCTGCGACATGCTCCTGATCGACGGCCTGCACGCCTTCGATTTCACTTGCGACGATTCCGGCCTCACCGTCGAATGCATGGACGGCCGCCAGCACCGCCGCTGGTCGTTCACCCCCGAGCAACTCGCTGCCGCCGTCGGTGCCGGTGATGAATGGCAACTCGCCGATGCTCAGGGCGAGCATCGTCTAGTCTGTATGAGTGCCTTTCGCGCCCCGGATGAAGACGACGATGAACCGGATCTGGACGAGCCTGCTGACCGCTAGCCTGATGAGCCTGACAATCACCGCCCACGCCGCCACGTTGCTGGTGGGCAGCTACACCGATGGCCAGAGCCAGGGCATCTACCGCTACGCGTTCGACAGCAAGACAGGGCAGATCGACCCGACGCCGCAACAGGTGGTCAAGAGCGTCAGCCCGTCGTGGCTGGTGCTGTCAGCCGACCAGCGCCAGTTGTTCGCGGTCAATGAAACGCCGAACGGCCAGGTCAGCAGCTTCAGCGTCAGCGCCAAGGGCGAGATCAAGGCGCTGAACCAGGTGACCAGCCGTGGTGATGAACCGACCCACGCCAGCCTGAGCCGTGACCAGCGTTACCTGTTCGTTGCCAACTACGCCGTTGCCCCTGACCCGGGCGGCAGCCTGGTGGTGATCCCGGTGGCCAAGGATGGCAAGCTCAAGGACGTGGTGCAGCAGCTGCGGCACAAGCCCAGTGGCGTCAACCCCGAGCGCCAGGCCGGGGCCCATGTGCATTCGCTGGTCCTGTCACCCGATGGCCAGCATGTCTATGCCTGCGACCTGGGCGCGGACAAGGTATTCATCTATCGCTACGACGGCGCCAGTGCCGATCACCCACTGACCCCGGCGATCCCGGCGTCGGTGGACCTGCCCCCCGGTAGCGGGCCGCGTCACCTGCTGTTCGATGCCAAGGGTCGGCATGCGTACCTGACGCTGGAAATGAGCGGTGAAGTGGTCATGTTCGACGTCAAGGACGATGCCCTGCTGGAGCGTCAGCGCCTGCCACTGACCGAGAAACAGGATGCCGCCGCCAAGGCCTCGGGTGGCCTGCACCTGTCGGCGGACGGGCGCTTCCTGTATGTGAGCAACCGCGGCACGGCGAACGAGATCGTGGTGTTCAGCGTGGGCAAGGACGACGGCCAGTTGGCCTTCCTGCAGCGCCGTTCGGTGGAAGGCGACCACCCTCGGGAATTTGCCTTGGACCCGAGCGACAACTTCCTGTTGGTGGCCAACCAGAAGAGCAACCAGATCGTGGTCATGCGCCGCGACCCACGTAGCGGCAAACTCGGCGAGACGGTGCAGACCTTCACCCAGGCTGCGCCTTCGGACCTCAAGTTCTTCAAGTGACTATCGATATCGGTGATAACGCTTACCAGCGCAATGAATTTCTGCAGGCGACCTCAGCGGCGTAAGTTTGACCCAAGGCCCAAGTGGCTGAACGTCAAACCACACACGTCGAGGTCAGCCACCATGAACTTCAATCTCTTCCCCGTGATTGCCGCATCCGCCATCTCCGCCTCCGTCGTGCTGCCGGCCCATGCCCATGCCGACAGCAGCAAGCCCACGGCCACCCACAGCTACACCGAGCAGTACCTGCGCCAGAGCGCCAACTTTCATGCGGCCTTGAGTGGCAAGCACAGCCACTGAGCGTTACTCGGTCTTTGTAGGAGCGGCCTTGTGTCGCGAAAGGGCCTCAAAGCGGCCCCGGCAATCTCGGCGGTGACGCATAAACCTGGGGCCGCTGCGCGGCCCTTTCGCGACACAAGGCCGCTCCTACAAGGGACCGCGTAAACTCACTTGGCCATTACTGACTTGAACAGGTCAGACGCCAACCACCCCTCCAGCCAGCTCCGCACCCGCGGATAAGCCGCCTCGGCGAACCACTGCGGTTCGACCCCGGCAAACTGGCGCATCAGAGGCAACAGGGCGGCATCGGCCAGGCTCGGGTGATCGGCCAGCAGGTATGGCCGGCCATCGAGCAACTGTTCAAGCTCCGCCAGCCAGGCTTCGGCCTGATGGCGATAGTGCTCGCGTGAGTGCTCCGGGTAACGCTCGGCGTACTTGTACAGGTTCACCTGCGCCTTGAACGTGCTGTCGTTGCGGGCTATCAGCGCCTCCGCGTGCTGCGCGGCTGCGGGGTCTGCCTGCAGGCGCCAGTCCTGCGGATCATGCTGCTGCAGTGCCCAACGCATGATGTCCAGGCTCTCTTCCAGTACACCGTCACCGGTATCCAGCACCGGCACCGTGCCCTTGGGCGACAGGGCCAGCAGTGCGGCCGGCTTGTTCTTCATCGCCACCTCGACGATCTCCACCGCGCAGCCGGCATAGCGCAGCGCCAGGCGCGCACGCATCGCCCACGGGCAGCGACGGAACGAGTAGAGGATCACCCGCACACCTCCACGTCGCTCAGGCCATTGCCCTGACGGCGCACCTGGATCTGCACCGGAATGCGCTCGTGCATCTCTTGCACGTGGGAGATCACTGCGACCTTGCGCCCCTGCGCCTGCAGGCCGTCGAGGGCGTCCATGGCCAGTTGCAGCGACTCCGGATCGAGGCTGCCGAACCCTTCGTCGATGAACAGCGACTCGATGCGCAAGGTGCTCGAGGCCATCGATGCCAGGCCCAGGGCCAGGGCCAGTGAGACCAGGAAGGTTTCACCGCCGGACAGCGAGTGTACCGAGCGCAGCTCGTCGCCCATTTCGGTATCCAGCACCAGCAGGCCCAAGGCGCTGCCACCGCGCTTGAGGCGATAGCGGCGCGCCAGCTGGCGCAGCTGGGCGTTGGCGTGGTGCAGCAGCAGGTCGAGGTTGTAGCCTTGGGCGATTTTGCGGAACACGTCGCCCGAGGCCGAGCCGATCAGTGCGCTCAGCCGCGCCCAGCGCTGCCATTGCTGGCGGGCCTGCTCGATTTCCCCGGCCAGAGCCTGGCTCGCCTGCTGGCGGCGCTGGTCGTCGGCCTGCTGCGCGCGCAGTTCGGCGCATTGTTGCTCATGGCCGGCCAGCCGCTCGCGCAGCTCGCCCAGCGCTTGCTCAAGGTCTTCGACCGAAGCATCGACGCTCATCTGCGCGGCATGTTGCTGCAGGCGCTGTGCGCGTTCCTGGAGTAGCACGCGGCTCTGCTCGATGGCTTTTTCGGCAAGTTGCAGGCGCTGGCGCAGCTCACCCAGTTGGGCGTCGTCGATCGCCAGCAGGCGATCCAGTCCGGCGTCGTCCAGCTCCGGATGCTCGGCGCGCCACTGGGCGATGTCGCCCTGCAGCTGCTGGCACTCGCTTTCCAGCGCCTGCTGCTGCAGGGTATTGGCCTTGAGTTCGCTAGCCAGTTGCACACCCTGGGTGCGCAGGTCCTGCAGGCGCTGGGCGGTGTCGGCATCGACAGCGCGGGCCTGCTCCAGCTGGCTGTCCATGTGCTGCTGCCAGGCTTCGGCGCTGGCCTGCTCGCCAAGCAGCTCGGCCAGGGCGGTCTGAGCCTGCTGACGTTGGCTGTCGAGTGCGGCGAGCTGTTGCTCCACCTGCGCCAAGGCTTGCACGCGGGCTTGCTGCTGGTCGCGCAGCTTGTCCAGCTGCACTTGGCGTGCCTGCTGTTCTTCCTGCTCATCCTTGCGCTGCTCCAGCTGTTGCAGGCGCTGGGCAATCTGCTGGTCGAGGGCGAGGAAGGCGTTGGCCGGGTCATCGCTCAGGGCGTTGAGTACGTCGCCCGGGAGCACGTTGGCCAAGTCCTTGAGACCCTGCTCCAGCTGCTGCTCATCACTGGCCAATGCCTGGTGCTGCTGGTCGAGATGGCGCTGGGCCTGTTGCTGGACTTCCTGCGCTGCCTGCAGTTGCTGGTTGAGGCGGGCGGCATCCTTCTGCAGGGCGAGCAGGGCGCTCAGGCGCTTCTCGTCCTTGCCGATTTCTTCATCCAGGCGTCGCAACTGGCTGTCGAGCCAGGCCCCGCGGGCCTTGTCGTCCTGCGGGGCGAGGGCGGGCCAGAGGCTGTGCGTCTGCACCTGCGCCACCAGCAGTTGCAGCTGTTCGCCAAGCTGCTGCTGTTGCTGCTGATAGTCCTTGAGCTGGGCGTTGACCACGCCGAGCTGGGTGCGCAGCTCGACCAGCTTGCCGTTGAGGCTTTCGACCTGTTTCTGCGCGGCTTCTTCTTCAACCTGGTCATGGCGACCGAGGCTCTGCAGCAGGGCTTCAGGTTGATGGAACGGGTGTTCGGCACTGCCGCATACCGGGCACGGCTCGCCATCGCGCAACTGGCCGCGCAGTTCCTCAACGCTGGTGTTACGAGCCAGGCGCTGGCGTTCCAGCAACTGGCGGGTGAGGTTGAGCGCCTGTTCGGCGGCCTCCAGTTCGGCCTTGGCTGCAGTGCCTTCGCCGATCAGTTGCTGGCGTTGTTGCATGGCCTGCTGCTGACGCTCACGCAGGGCATCGAGCTGCTGGCGCAGTTCCTGTTCACGGCCATGCAGGCGTGACAGCTCCTCGACGGCGCGTTGCTGCTTGCGGTTGTCCTGCAACATGTTGCCGAGCAGATCGATCTGTTCGGCCAGGGCCTGGGGTTCGGCCTTGGCTTCGCGGAACAGTAGTTCGAAGTGGTCACGCTGGGTCTGCAGCTGGACATTGGCCTGGCTGGCCTGGGCCTGCAGACCGGGCAGTTCCTCGCGGCCCTTGGCCAGGCGGCCACCGATCAGCATTACCTGCTTGAGTTGTGGCAGGTAGGCCTGCCAGGCATTGGCCAGGCCGGCCAGGTGCAGGCTGTCGGCCAGGGCGGTGTCGATCTGGGCCAGTTGTTGCTGGCTGCGCTGCTGGTGCTCTTCCGTTTGCTGCAGTTGCTGCTGGCCTTCGGCAACGTGCTGCGCGGCCTGATCGCAGGCAGTGCGTTGCCCCGCCAGCTCGTGGTCAAGACGCGCCAGGTTGTCCTGGCCGGCGAAGGCTTGGCGCAGCCGCGGGGCATTATCGCTATGCAGGGTCTGGCTCAGCGCCAGGGCCTCGCGAGACGCCAGTAATGCCTGTTCCAGCTCTGCGGTGCGCGTGTGCAATTCGCTTTGCTGGCGCTGTTGCTCGGCAATCTGCGCAGCGACCGGGGCCAGTTGCGCGCCGAGCATCTGCTGGCGGTGGAACTGATGGCGCTGTGGCGCCAGGCGCTCCAGGCGTTGCAGGTCGAGGCGCTGCTCGGCCAACTGCTGCCAGTCCTGCTCGGCGGCTTGCAGGGTGGCGCCAGCTTCGGCGTGCTGGGCCTGCAACTGGTGTTGTTCATTGAGCCAGTTGCGTTGCTGCTCCAGCTGGCGCTCGCCGGCCTGGTCGGCCTTGAACTGCTGCAGCGCCTGCTCCAGGCGCTGGTCGAGTTCGGCGCGGGCTTCGGCGGCCATCGGCAGCAAGTGACTGGCGCGGTCATTGAGGGCTTTGTGTGCTTCGCCGGTCTCGCGTGCCTTGCTGAAGGCGCGCTGGCCGAGGCGGGTGTAGATGGCGGTGTTGGTGAGCTTTTCCAGCAGCTCGCTGCGCTCTTTGTCGTCAGCCTTCAGGAAGGCGCCGAACTCGCTTTGCGCCAGCATCACCGCACGGGTGAACTGCTCGAAATTCAGGCCCAGGCGGGCTTCGATCAGTTGCTTGTATTCGTTCTTGCCGCTGCCCAGCATCTGTTCGCTGTCCAGGTCGTACAGGCTCTGGCGGCTGAACTGCAGCTTGCCGTTGGCCTTGTCGCGGGCGCGGTTGGCTTCCCAGCGGGCGCGGTAGCGGTGGCCGTCGATGCCGACGAAGTCGACTTCGGCAAAGCCGCTGCCGGTGCCACGGCGCAGCAGGTTGCGCGGGTCAGACGTGGGGATTTCGCCGTCGGCGTCCGGCACCTTGGCTTCGCGACCGATGTCGTTCAGGCGCGGCACGGTGCCGAACAGAGCAAGGCACAGGGCATCGAGCAAGGTGCTCTTGCCGGCGCCGGTGGGCCCGGTGATGGCGAACAGGCCAGCGCTGGCCAGGGGCTCGGCGGTGAAGTCGATGTCGACCGGGCCGGCCAGGGATGCCAGGTTCTTCAGGCGGATGGCGAGAATCTTCATGGCTGTTCCTCTTCCAGCTGGACGTCCTGCAGCAGCAGGCCGAAATCGGCCAGGGCCTGCTCGTCGACGGGGTTGCCGTAGGCCTGCTCCCAGGCCCGGCTGAACAGGTCCTGCGGGGTCATCTGCGCCAGCTCGACGAATGCCAGGTCGTCGTCTTCGCTGTTGTTGCGGCCAGCATATTCAGCGCTGATGCGGATCAACCGCACGGCCTTGCCTGCAAGCGCGGATTCGATCTGCTGGCGCAGATCAGGTTGCGGCTCGTCCAGAATCACTCGCACCTCCAGCCAGGGCTGGCGGTTGGGGTCTTCGAGCAGGTCGATCACCGGCAGCTCGGCCAGTTGTTCGAGCAGTTCGCCCAGCGGCGCCGGGCCGACCCGCTGCAGGGCCACCGCACGCGGTACCGGGCGCGGCTCGACGCTGATCAGCTCGCTGCCCTCGAGCTCGACTTCCAGCACCTGGTGCGGGTAGTTGATTTCGGCGAACGACAGCGGGATCGGCGAGCCGCTGTAGCGGATGCGGCTTTCGCGGTTGACCTTCTGCGGCTTGTGCAGGTGGCCGAGCGCCACGTAGCTGATCGACTTGTCGAACAGCTTGGCCGGCAAGGCCTCGGCATTGCCGATGATCAGGCTGCGCTCGGAGTCTTCCGACACTGCGCCACCGGCCATGTGCGCATGGCTGATGGCGATCAGTGCCTGGTCCTTCTTGCGCTTTTTCTGCGCGGCGCCAATCAGCTGCTGGTGCACCTGGGTGATGCCTTGCAGGTAGTCGTCGCCCAGTTGCGGGCCGGTGACTTCTGCCGGACGCAGGAAGGGCAGGGCCAGGCACCAGGCAGCGACCTTGCCGCGACCGTTGGTCAGCGGAATCAGCAGGCGCTCGGCATCCAGCTGGCCCTCGTCGAGCCAGTGCACCCGGCCCAGCGCGTGGGTGCGCAGGCGGCGCATGAGCGCGGCGGGCAACTCGATGCGCGAGCCGGAGTCGTGGTTGCCGGCGATCATCACGATGTCCAGCTTCGGCTGCTGCTCGTGGGCCTGGACGATGAAGTCGTAGAGCCGCTCCTGGGCTTTGACCGGCGGGTTGACCGTGTCGAAGATGTCGCCGGCGATCAGCAGCGCGTCCGGCTGGCGCAGGCGCAGCTGGCCGAGCAGCCAGTCGAGGAAGCAGGCGTGTTCGAAGTCGCGTTCCTGGCCGTGCAGGCTTTGGCCCAGGTGCCAGTCGGAGGTGTGAAACAGACGCATGGATGACCTGTGGTGTCGAGTCAGCAAGCCGGGGCTTGGCGTGAATGATGGGCTTTGCGGAGCTGGGTATGGTAACCCAAGCTCGGGTTGATTGAGTTTCTGATTGCGTCAGGGCTGCCAGGTGCCTGGCGGGGGAGATACAGCGCCTGTGAGATCGAGGCGGGCCAGTAATGCCTGTGGCAGGCGCGCGCGACCGCCCTGTTGGTACCACGCAATATCGAGTCATACGCCAAGGCGTACGCGCGCAAATATCACAGGAAATATTGGTCCGAAACAAACGTACGAGCGAGCGTAGCTCGCGATGCGCCGCGCGGGGGGCGCTCGACCTCACAAGCGCTGAAAATCCGGAGGCATGCACCTCTCAGCCACACCCCTCACTTCGGATAAAGCGGCGGCAAGCTCCCACTCTCCCCAGCCGGCAACATCACCTGCTCTGCCGGCGGAATCGTCCCGATTGCCCGCCACAAATCTTCACCCTGCCAAAACTGCCCACTCTCGCTGTACAACGCCCCGTTCAACCCATCCAGCGCATCCGACAGCGGCACGAAGCGCGCCGCCATCTCGGCCAAGGTTTCCGGCTGCTGCCGTGCCCAGGCATCGAGCGCCTGGCGGGTGGCCTGGGGGTCGTTGGCCTGGCACGCGCGCTTGAGGTCATCCAACAGAGTACGGGGACTCGGGCCGTTCTGCGCGGCGCGCAGCACCGCCGGTTGCGAGCGGGCGCGCCACCACAGGGCGAAGCCGAGCACCGTGGTCAGGGCGAACAGCAGGGTGGCGAGCTGCCAGGGCCAGAGCAGGTGGCTGGCGCCGCTGCCGTCGCCGGCCGGGGACTCGGCGCTCAGCGCCGGATTGTCCAGCACGTCCAGGGTGCGCGCCGGCAGGCTGCTGTGCTCCAGATGGTCTTCGCGGGTGTTCCACCAGGTGACTTCCAGTGCTGGCAAGGCCAGGTTGCCGCTGTGGGTCGGCACCAGGGCCTCGCGTTCCTCGCGGTTGGCGGTCATGCCGCGTTCACTGATCTCGTTGCGTAGCACCGGCTGGTCGGGGTAGCGGCGCAGGCCGACGATTTCGGTGGCGGGTAGCTGCGGCAGCTGGGTGCTCGACAGGCCCTCGGCACGCAGGGTGATGCTGCGCGTGAGGGAGTCGCCGATCTGTGGCTGCTGGCTGGCCGGGTCGGGATTCCAGTGTTCTTCCAAGGTCAGGCTGCGTGCCGGCAGCCAGGGCACGTTGGCGGGCCAGTCGGCAGGGATGGGGCGGACGGCTAGGCGCAGCGGCAACGAGCTGACCTGGACTTGGCGGCCGACCCGGGTGGTGCCGGCGGGTTGCGGGCCGTTGTCGGCGGCGGTGGCGGTGAAGGTCAACGGTGGGATGTCCAGGTCGCCGCTCTGCTGCGGATACACCGCGTAGCGGGTTTCGATCACCCCATGGCGCACGCCGTTGATTTCTTTCTCATAGGTGCGCGATTCACCCAGCGGCTCGACCTTGGCGTTTTCCAGTTGCAGCGGGCTCAGGCTGCTGTCGTCGTAGAGCGACACTGAGTGGTAGATGCGCAGGGTCAGCACGGCCTGGG
Source organism: Pseudomonas sp. SMN11 (assembly GCF_052041945.1). Classification (NCBI taxonomy): domain Bacteria; kingdom Pseudomonadati; phylum Pseudomonadota; class Gammaproteobacteria; order Pseudomonadales; family Pseudomonadaceae; genus Pseudomonas; species Pseudomonas sp. SMN11. The sequence continues at coordinate 136,360 of NZ_JBKGGW010000007.1, forward strand.
CCTGGACGTACACCTCGTTGCTGTCCAGGGTGGCCTCGACGAACACCTGCGAGGCGACTTCCGGGCGGCTGCTGTCGGCCTGCAGCACTTGCAGGTCGATGGCCTGGCTGTGCGACTGGCCCAGCTGCAGTTCGGGGATGCGCAGGCTGCCGCTGCGCCGTGGCAGCAGGGTGATGATCCAGCGGGTGCTGGCGCGGGTTTCGCCGTCGAGGGTGTGCAGGCTGTTCAGCTGGCGCGTACCGCGCACTTCGAAGTCGCTGTCCAGGGCGCGCAGGTCGGGCTTGCCGAACTGGGTCACGTCCTGGCTTTCGAGGGTCAGCTCAAGGGTTTCGCCGGCCTCCAGGCGCGTGCGGTCGACGCTGGCCTGCAGCGTGGGTAGGGCCTGGGCCATGACAGCCCACAACAGGCTGAGTAGAAAGACGCCGAAGCGACTCATCGTGTTTTTTCCTGATGCAATTGCTGTTCATACCAGAATTTGCGCCGCAACAGCTCCGCCGGGTTGTCGGGGATCTCGCGCAGCCATTGTTCCAGGGCCTGGCGCTGTTCGGCATCGAGGCTGGTCGATACCGGGCGCTGTGGCGGCTGGGTGATGCTGTCGTCATCGCCGCCTTGGTTGCCAGGCGCCGCCTGGCTGTTGTTGCTGCCTTCACCGGGTTGTTCGGCCTTGGCCTGTTCATCACTGCCGGGCGTGCCTTGGGTGGGGCTGCTGGCCGAGCTGCTGTTGCCTTCGGTTTCGCTGCCGGGGGTGCCCTGTGCATCGCTGTTGGTCGGCTGTTCTTCGGACTGGGCCTCGCGTTGCTGCAGCAGTTGCTGCACCAGCGCCTGGTTGGCCAGTGCCGGCTGCAGGTCGGGTTGGCGCTCCAGGGCCTGTTCGTAGGCATCCAGGGCGGCTTCCAGCTCGCCACTGCGGGCCAGGGCATTGCCTCGATTGTAGTGGGCTGCGGCGCTGTCGCCTTGGGCGAAGGCCTCGGCGGCACCGGCATAATCGCCGGCCTGGTACAACGCCATGCCCCGCCATTGCGGGTCGTGGAAGTGCCGGGCGGCGTCTGCCGGGCGTTGCTTGCGCAGCAGCATCTGGCCCTGTTGGTCGGGGCGCAGCCACAGGTCATTGAACTCGAAGGCTTGGCTCGGTTGCGGCAGGGCCAGCAGCAGCGGCAGGCAGAACAGCCAGCCGCGGCGCCCGGCACAGGCGGCCAGCAGCAGCAACGGCAGCAGTAACCAGTAGCCCTGGTCAGCCCAGCTGTCCAGTTGCAGGGTCTGGCCGGCATCGCGCAGGTGGCGCGGGTTGTCGAACAGGCCAAGGCCGCGCAGGTCGAGGTCGTCGATGCGGGCATGGCGGTAGCGCCCACCGGTGCCACTGATGAAGGCTTTGAGGCTGGCGCTGTCGAGCCGCGGCAGGAGGATGCCGCCCTGGTCATCCTTGAGGTATTCGCCATTGGCCTGGCGCACTGGCGCGCCGTCACCGGTGCCGATGCCGAGCATCAGCAGGCTCGGGCCCTGGCGGCCGAGGGCCTGCGTGATGCCTTGGCGCTCCGGCGCGCTCAGCGCCGAGCCGACCAGCAGCAGGCGGCCCTGGCCGAGTCCACTCTGGGCCAGCAGGGCCAGGCCTTTTTGTACGGCCAGATCGGCGCGCTGACCCTGTTTGGGCATGATCGACGGGTCGATGGCTTCCAGCAGGTTGCGCGTGGTGCCAAGGTCATCCGACAGCGGCACCAGGGTATGGGCACTGCCGGCATAGACGATCAACGCGGTCTGGCTGTCATTACGGTGTTCGAGCAGGTCGAGGATCTTGCGCCGGGCCTGTTCCAGGCGGTTGGGCGCAACGTCTTCGGCAAGCATCTGCGGGGTCAGTTCGAGCAGGATCACCAGCGGGTCGGCCGGGCGCTGGCGGGTTTCTTCCAGGCGCTGCCAGCTCGGCCCGAGAAGGGCCAGCACCACCAGCAGCCAGGCCAGGCCCAGGGCTACCCAGGGCAGCTTGCTGTTGCTGCCGCTGCCGCCGCCAAGCAGCACCGGGTGGAACGCTGGCGGCAGGATCATCTGCCAACGCCCGGCGCGCTTGCGCCGGTGCCACAGCTTGAACAGCAGCCAGCCTAGCAGGGGCACTACCAGCAGCCAGAGCGGGCGCAGCCATTGTGGCCAGAGATCGATCATCGCCGTTTCCTCAGGCGCAGGCGTTTCAGGCGCTGGCGCCATTCCGGATGGGGCTGCAGGAAACGCGGTTTGCGCAGCACCTTGTGCAGCAGGTTGTCGGGCCATTGCACCGCCACCACCAGCAACACGCTGAGCAGCAGGGCCAAGGCAAGCGGCCAGGCATAAAGCGCTTTGGCCGTGCGCGCCTGGGTCGGTTGCTGGGCCACCGGCTCCAGCTGGTCGAGGGTGTCGCCGATGGCGTTCAGCTCGGCACCGTCATGGGCGCGGAAGTAGGCACCGTGGGTGATGTCGGCGATTTCCTTGAGCGACGCTTCGTCGAGGTCCAGGCTCGGGTTCAGGCCGAGCAGGCCGGGCGTGCCGCTGGCCTCGGGGTTGGCGCCGATGCCGATGGTGTAGATGCGCACGCCCTCCTGGGCGGCCAGGCGGGCGGCGGTCAGCGGGTGGATCTGCCCGCCGTTGTTGGCGCCATCGGTGACCAGCACCAACACCCGGCTTTGTGCCGGGCGCTGGCGCAAGCGCTTGACCGCCAGGCCGATGGCATCACCGATGGCGGTGTTCTTGCCGGCGATCCCGATCTGCGCCTCGTCGAGGAAGGTGCGCACGGTGCGCCGGTCAAAGGTCAGCGGGGCTTGCAGGTAGGCCTGGCTGCCAAACAGGATCAGGCCGACACGGTCGCCTTCGCGGTCCTGCAGGAAGTCGCCGAGCAGCGCCTTGACCAGGTCGAGGCGGCTGATGTCTTCGTCTTTCCACTGCATGTCGGGGAAGTCCATCGAGCCTGACACATCCACCGCCACCAGCAGGTCGCGGCCGCTGGCGGCCACCGGCACCGGCTCACCGAGCCATTGCGGGCGCGCCGCGGCCAGCAGCAGCAACAGCCAGATCAGTACATACGGCGCCTGCTGGCGCAGGGTCGGCAGGTTCAGGCGCGCGCGGCGCCCGGCCAGGCCTTCCAGCTCGTCGAGGAAGCCGACCTTGAGCACCGGCTCGCCGCTGTCGGCGGCGGGCAGCAGCAGGCGCGCCAGCCACGGCAGCGGCAGCAGCACGAAGATCCACGGCCAGGCCAGCTCAAACATGTTTGCGAATCCAGGTTTCGACCGCCTGGCTGAGCCCGACGATGGCCTTGTCGTCGAGCTTGCACTCGGGCTTGTAGGCGCCTTCGACCAGCACCATCCAGCGGGTCAGGCCGGCGGCCGGGCAGCGGTTGTCGAGAAAGGCCAGCCACTGGCGGCCGTTCAAGGTATGGCTGTTGGCACCGGGGTAGTGGTTGCGGCACAGGCGCTTGAGCAGGGCGTTGATCTGCTGCAGCCAGGCGCCGGCCGGCGCGCCGTCGTAGGGGCGCGGCAGGCGGGCGAGTTCGGCCAGGGCTTCCAGGCGCACCGGGTCGAGTGGCAGCTCGGCGCGCACCACCGGGCGCTTGCCCGGGCGCCAGCGGCGCAACCGCCACAGGCCCCAGACCAGCAGCGGCAGCAGCGCCAGCAACAGCCACCAGCCTGGAGCCGGTGGCCACAGGCCGATTGCCGGCGGTGCAAGCAGTGGTTGCAACTGGTCCAGCGGGTTCATTGTGCGCCCCTCATCAGGAATCGCTCCGTGGTCGCTGGGCGTTCAAGTACTCGCGCAGTTGTTCGATCATCTCGCTCTGGGTGCTGAGCGGCATCAGCAGCACGCGCAGCTTTTGCGCCATCAGCTCCCAGCGTTCGATGCGCGCTTCGGCCTGTTGACGGTAGGCCTGGCGCAGGTTGGCGTCCAGGGTGTCGAGCTCCAGCTGCGAGCCGCGCTGGGCGAAGCGCAGCAGGCCGGCGGCGGGCAGGGCGTGGTCGAGCGGGTCGGACACCGGCATCAGCAACAGGTCGCAATGGCGCGAGAGCATGGCCAGGTGCTGCTCGGCCTGGGCGCTGAGCGAGCGTTCGTCGCAGATGACGATGGCCAGGCTGCCGGGGCGCAGTACTTCACGGGCGCGGCGCAGGGCCAGGCCAAGGCTGTCGGCCTGCGGCGCAGCTTCGGTGTGCAGGGCCTGGTTGACCTTGGCCAGCCGGTTGAGCAGCTGCAGCAGGCTCTGCTTGCTGCGCCGTGGCTTGATCTCGTGGTGCTCGTTGTCGCCGAACACCAGCCCGCCGATGCGGTCGTTGTGGCCCAGTGCGGCCCAGCCGAACAGCGCGGCGGCCTCGGCTGCGAGCACCGACTTGAACATCAGCCCCGAGCCGAAGAACAGTCGCTGGCTCTGTTCGACGAGGATGAAAATCGGCCGTTCGCGCTCTTCGTGGAACAGCTTGGTGTGCGGCTCCTGGGTGCGTGCGGTGACGCGCCAGTCGATGTTGCGCACATCGTCACCGGCCTGGTACACGCGCACCTGGTCGAAGTCCACACCGCGCCCGCGTAGCTTGGAATGGTGCAGGCCAACCAGCGGGCTGCGCTGGCCAGGGCGGGAAAACAGCTGGATCTCGCGCACGCGGTGGCGCATGTCGATCAGTTCGGCGAGGCCGATGCGGATGCCGGGTTCGGCCTGCGGCGCGGTGGGCATGGGTCAGGCGACGGCCACGACGTCGAGGATGCGCTGGACCACGCGGTCCTGGTCGATCCCCGCCGCTTCGGCTTCGAACGACAGGATGATGCGGTGGCGCAACACATCGAACAGCACCGCCTGGATGTCTTCGGGGCTGACGAAGTCGCGCCCGGCCAGCCAGGCATGGGCACGCGCGCAGCGGTCGAGGGCGATCGAGCCACGCGGGCTGGCGCCATAGGCGATCCAGTCGGCCAGCTCGGCATCGAATTTGGCCGGAGTGCGGGTGGCCATCACCAGCTGCACCAGGTATTCCTCCACGGCGTCGGCCATGTACAGACCGAGGATTTCCTTGCGCGCGGCAAAGATCGCCTGCTGGCTGACTCGGCGCTCGGGCTTCACTTCGCCGCCCAGCGCTTCGCCTCGGGCCTGGGCGAGGATGCGACGCTCCACGGCGGCATCGGGGAAGCCGATCTTCACGTGCATCAGGAAGCGGTCGAGCTGGGCTTCGGGCAGCGGGTAGGTGCCTTCCTGTTCGATCGGGTTCTGCGTGGCCATCACCAGGAACAGCGGCGACAGGTCGTAGGTGCTGCGGCCCACGCTGACCTGGCGCTCGGCCATGGCTTCGAGCAGCGCCGACTGCACTTTGGCCGGGGCGCGGTTGATTTCGTCGGCCAGCACCAGGTTGTGGAAGATCGGCCCCTGCTGGAACACGAAGCTGCCGGTTTCCGGGCGATAGATCTCGGTGCCGGTGATGTCGGCCGGGAGCAGGTCAGGCGTGAACTGGATACGATGGAACTGCGCCTCGATGCCTTCGGCCAGCTCTTTGATGGCCTTGGTCTTGGCCAGGCCAGGTGCACCTTCGACCAGCATGTGGCCGTCGGCCAGCAACACGATCAACAGCCGCTCGACCAGTTTTTCCTGGCCTAGGATCTGGGAGGAAAGAAAGGTGCGTAGCGCGATCAGCGCTTCACGGTGTTCCATCGGCGACGGTTCCTGGGTTTGCGCCAGGGTGCGAGCAGCCTGGCAGGGGGGGATACTTTAATCTATCCGCAGTGCCGCGTCGAAATCTGCACGCAGGGGTTGTGGGGTTCGCTGATGTTACCCATCGGCAGTTTGTCGCTTTCTGTTGCCTCCAAGGTGAACAGGAATACGACGATGGGCAAGCAATGCAGCTGTGTGCGAGTGGGTATCTTCTTTGACGGTACGGGCAACAACCAAGGCGATGCCTCCCAACCCCTCAGCAACATCGCCCTGTTGCATGGGCTTTACCCGCAAGGGCTGGTGGGTGACCAGGCATTCATCAAACTGTATGTGGAAGGTGTCGGCACGACCACGGGCGAGGCCGATTCGCTGTATGCGCAGGGAACTGGCAGGGGCGCAACCGGTGTGCAGGCGCGTGTGAACCAGGCTTTAGTCAGGGTTGGCGAGCAGTTGCGCCTGCTGGAAGTGCCCGACCGGGTCGAGTTCGACCTGTTCGGTTTCAGCCGCGGCGCGGCGACGGCCAGGCAGTTGGCCAACCAGCTTGGCAGCGATGAAGGGATGCCGACCGAGCTACAGCGGGCGCGGGTGGTCAACTTCATTGGCCTGTTCGACACGGTCGCGGCCATCGTCGAGCCCCTGCGTGGTCACTTCGACCCCGCCGACGCACGCCTGGGCGACCTGCGCCTTGGGTTGCCAGAGGGCATTGCCCGGCAGGTGGTGCAACTGGTGGCCAGGGATGAGCAACGGCACAACTTTGCCTTGGTGCGCAGTGGCAACGACATCATCGTGCCAGGGGTGCATTCCAACATTGGTGGCGGTTATGCGGAATCGATGCTTGAGCAGGTGTTGCTGAACAAGCCCTTTTCGAGCCGGGTGACGCAGGCAACACCAGCCGAACGAACCAACGCCTATGCCCAGGCCCACGCTTTGCTCACCGAGCTTGGCGTCCCCGCGGCGCGCGTGCTTACTTGGGAAGTGCCGGTGAGCGGAGGTCGGGCGCAGCGGGATGATGCGCAGAAACACGTTTATGCGGCGGTTTACCGGGAGCGAGAGGTGTGCGGCCACCTGTCGCGGGTTTATTTGAGCATCATGCGTGAACTGGGGCTGCGCAACGGCGTGCCTTTTCTGCCACTAGGCAATGACGAGGCTCACCGGGTACCGGATGAGTTGCGGGGGATCAGTCGCTCGCTGCACGACTATGTGCTGAACGGCGGGGCAGAGTTGACTGCTGAGGAAGAGGCGTTGTTGCAAACAAGATATGTACATGCCTCGGCGCACTGGAACGCGTTGAAGGGATTGCGCTGCAGCGGGCTGGATGTACTGTTTGTCGACCGGCCGGCGCAGGGTGGCAGGGTGGTGCATGACAATCCTGTTGGCTGAAGGGGCGTGCCTGGCAGTACCTGCCTCATCGCCAGCGAGGTGATGAGGCAGGAACAGGTATCAGTTCTTCGAGCTGGAGTGCTTGCGCCCTTGGTCGCACAGGGCGAACACCACCACCAGCACCCCGGCAATCGCCAGGATCAGCGCCACGCCATCGGTGGAATGGGTTGCCGACCCGGCCACCAGGGCCAGGCCGCCCAGCGGCGCCAGGCCGCCGGCTACCGCGGTGCCGATCTCACGGCCGGTGCCAAAGCCCGACGAGCGTGTCTGGGTCGGGAACTGGCGGCTGAGGAACGACCCCTGCGGAGCGAACATCATCGGCGCGAGGATGCCGGTGCCGATCGCGATGGCGATGTAGATCTGGGTGGGCTCACCAGTGCTCAACAGCTGCAGGAACGGGTAGGCGAACAGTGCCGACAGGACCCCGCCAAGCATCAGTACGGTCTTGCTGCTCCAGCGGTCGCACAGCCAGCCGAAGAACGGCACGGCGAAGATCGCCACCAGGCTGGCGATGGTCACCGACAGCGAGGTGACATGCGCTTCCACGCCCTTGAACTGGGTCAGGTAAGCCAGCGAGAAGGTCTTGAAGATGTAGCTCAGGGCGTTGTAGCCGATGGCCACGAAGAACACCACGGCCAGGCCCTTGAGGTCGTTCCTGAACAGCAGCTTCAGCGGCGACACCTGTGGCTTGCTGCTGTCGGCCTTGTCGAGTTCCTTGAAGTCCGGTGTCTCGGGGATGCTCTTGCGCACCCACAGGCCGACCGCCACCAGGGCGATGCTGGCAATGAACGGGATGCGCCAGCCGCCGGCCAGGAGGAACTCGTTGCCATTCATGGTCAGCAGGTACACGGTCAGCGACGATAGCAGCAGGCCCAGGTTCAGCCCCAGCGCCGGCCAGGCGCCCTGGCTGCCGCGCTTGCCTTCGCTGGCGTGCTCGTAGGAGGTCACCGCCGCGCCGGACAGCTCGGCCCCCGCGCCCAGGCCCTGGATGATGCGGATCACCACCAGCAGGATCGGTGCCCAGATGCCGATGTTGGCATAGCTTGGAATCAGCCCGATGAGCGCCGTGCACACGCCCATCATGCAGAAGGTGATCACCAGCACATGCTTGCGCCCGAAGCGGTCGCCCAGGTAACCGAACAGGATACCGCCGAAGGGGCGGGCGATGAAGCCGATGGCGAAGGTGGAGAAGGCCAGCAGCGAGGCCACCGCGGGGTTGCTGGCATCGAAGAAGATCTTCGAGAACACGATTGCTGCCATGGTCGCGTAGAGGTAGAAGTCGTACCACTCCAGCATCGAGCCGAAGATGGTCGCCGCCGCCACTTTGCGCAGGCGCTTGCGTTGCTGTTGTGGGGTCTCGTGCGCGGCCGGGGCCGCCTCATGTACCGACATGGGGGGTTCCTTATTGTCTTTGTAGTTGTGGGTGACGCAGATTTCAGCGGGCCTTCAGGATCTTCTCGGCGATCATCTGGCCGATGGGAATGGCCGAGGTGGCAGCCGGCGACGGGGCATTGCAGACATGCACCATGCGCGGGGTCTCGGCGAACAGGAAGTCATGCACCAGGGTGCCGTCGCGCATCACCGCCTGGGCGCGAATGCCCGCTTCGTAAGGCAGCAGGTCTGCCACTTCCAGTGATGGGCAGTACTTGCGGCACTGTTCCAGGTAACCGCGCTTGAACAGCGAGTTCTTCATCTCGGTGGTGCCGGAACCGAGGTTGTTCCAGATGGTTTTCCAGAACCCTGGGAAGCGGGCGTACTCGGCTACGTCGCGCCAGTTGACCGAAAGCTTGCGGTAGTTCTCGCGGCCAAAACCGAGCACGGCATTCGGGCCGACGGTAACGCTGCCGTCGATCATGCGTGTCAGGTGCACGCCGAGGAACGGTAGCTCCGGGTCGGGAATCGGGTAGATCAGGTGGTTGACGATCTGGTTCTTGCTGGCCGGCAGGCGGTAGTACTCGCCGCGGAAGGGGATGATCTGGTGGTCGATCTTAACCCCGGCCAGGCGCGCCAGGCGGTCGGACTGCAGGCCGGCGCAGGCCACCAGCTGGCGGGCGCGCCAGGTGTGGCTGTCGGTGCCGACGGCGACATGGTCGGCGTGCTCCTGGATGGCGCGCACGCGGGTGGACAGGTGCACCTCGCCGCCAGCCTGGCGGATCACCTTGGCCATGGCGTTGCACACGTGGGTGTAGTCGACGATACCGGTGGCATCGAGGAACAGCGCGCCCTTGCCGACGATGTTCGGTTCACGTTCAGCCAGCGCGGCGGCGTCCAGGCGCTCGACCTTCAGGCCGTTCTGCTGCGAGCGCTCGTACAGAGCCTGCATGCGTTGCACCTCCAGGTCGTTGGAGGCCACCAGCAGTTTGCCGCAGACCTCGAAGGCGATGCCGTGCTCGCTGCAGAAGTCCTTGGTCGCCTGAGCGCCACGCTTGCACAGTTCGGCCTTGAGGCTGCCCGGTGCGTAGTAGATGCCCGCATGGATCACGCCACTGTTGTGGCCAGTCTGGTGGCGGCCGAGGCTGGCTTCCTTCTCCAGGATCAGCAGAGATGCGCCCGGGCGCTGCTCAAGCAGAGCCATCGCAGTGGCGAGGCCGACGATGCCGCCGCCGATGATGCAGTAGTCGTAGGTCATGCAGGGGTACCTTGATGTTCTTGTCGGTTGATCTGCTTATCAGGTTGTCAGACTAAGTAGTGCGTAAAATGGCCCGCGTCGGGTCGCGTCGGTTTCTCCTTGGTCAGTCGAGGGCGGGGAGGTCGATCTTCAGGCGCTTGGCCGAGGCACGCAGGTGCGCTTCGGCGCAGGCCGCGGCCGCCTGGCGGTCGCCATCGGCGATGGCCTGGTACAGCGCCTGGTGCTCACGATTGGCATCGGCCGAACCACCCACCGAATGGGCAGCGGAGTTTTCCCAGGCGGTGCGACGGGCGCTGGCCAGCTGCCCACCGAGGAAGTCGTGGAAGGCCACGAAGTAATCGTTCTTGCTGGCTTCGGCAATCGCCCGGTGGAAGGCCACGTCGGCGGCCGAGGCGGTGGCGAAGTCGCTGCGCTTGTCGAGCATTTCCTGCAGGGCCTTGGCCATGTGGGCCAGGTCCTGCTCGTCGCGGCGGCGGGCGGCGATGGCGGCGGCCTGGGTCTCGATCCACAGGCGCATTTCGAACATCTGCACCTGGTCCGGTTTGCGGCCATTGCTGCCGGGGAAGCGGAACACGGTGCCGGCGGGTGTTTGCGAGATGTAGGAACCGAGACCGCGACGGGCGATCAGTACGCCGTCGGCCTTGAGCTGCGCCACCGCCTCGCGCACTACCGAGCGGCTGACGTTCAGCTGTTCGGCCAGTTGCTGTTCGGTAGGCAGGCGCGATTCGGCGGCCAGGCGGCCGGAGTCGATCTCGGCGCGGATGGCGCTGACGACCCGGTCTACCAGAGTGTCGGGGCGCTGGAGCTCTAGCATGGAAACGGTTGCCTAGTTATCAGGTTGTCAGACAATGCCTGTCGTGGGGCGGGCTGTCAACGGTTCCAGGTGGTGAAGAGGTTTGGGGTGTATGTCTTTAGAGGTTTGTTGCCTTTGAGATCGAGGGCCGCGCGGGCGGCGCTTGATCTCAAAGGCTGCAAATTCATCGGCATGCGCCTCAAAGCTCGCTGACGAAGGTGCCAGTGCCTTCGAGGATGTTCTTTAGGGTCAGCGCCACTTCCTCAAAGTCCGTCCCCGCCGAAGTCAGCACGATCTCCAGCGCCTCATCCCCTTTCAGCGCATCCCGATCCCCGGCCGCCACCTCGATCAGCAGGCGCTGCGCACTCAAGGTCACCTTCAGCCCGTCCAGGGTCGATGGCTCGTCATCCAGAGTCAGGTCGACGGTGTCTTCATCCGGATAACGGGTCAGCAGAAACATCTGCCCCTTGTCGCTGTGGCAGCACAAGGTCGCCATGTTGTCTTCCTCGTCATCGCAAGGGGTGGCGAACAGCAGGGCGGTCTTGATTTGCATGGCAACGGCTCGGGTTTCTGGAAATGAGAGGGAATTCTGACAGCCTTGCACACATCCATAAACGTAAAGTTGCCAGCCCTTGACCGAAATTGTCGCAGCCTCGCAAGCGGCAATGACCGCTCAGTCGTTAAGCTTCGGCGAGCCCTGAACGTGCCTGCCACGTTCAACGTCTGGTTTTTACCGTCCGGCTTGCCATGGGTTGGCTATTGTTGATCCGTACATGGCGGACGTGCGCGACGCTTCAACTAATACAAAGCCCAAGCGGAGTACCACAGATGGCGTTCTTCACCGCAGCCAGCAAAGCCGACTTCCAGCATCAACTGCAAGCGGCCCTGGCGCAGCACATCAGCGAACAGTCCCTGCCACAAGTGGCGCTATTCGCCGAGCAGTTCTTCGGCATCATCTCTCTCGACGAACTCACCCAGCGCCGGCTTTCGGACCTGGCCGGCTGCACCCTGTCGGCGTGGCGCATCATCGAGCGCTTCGACCCCGAGTACCCGCAAGTGCGGGTGTACAACCCCGATTACGAACGCAATGGCTGGCAGTCGACCCACACCGTGGTCGAAGTGCTGCACCACGACCTGCCGTTCCTGGTCGACTCGGTGCGCACCGAGTTGAACCGCCGCGGCTACAGCATCCACACCCTGCAGACCACGGTGCTGAGCGTGCGCCGCGGCGCCAAGGGCGAACTGCTCGAGCTGCTGCCCAAGGGCACCCAGGGCGAGGGCGTGCGCCACGAGTCGCTGATGTACCTGGAGATCGACCGCTGCGCCAATGCTGCCGAACTGACCGTGCTGGCTCGCGAGATCGAGCAGGTGCTGGCCGAGGTGCGCGTGGCGGTGGCTGATTTCGAGCCGATGAAAGCCAAGCTGCGTGATGTCGTCGCCGAAGTGGAGAACACCGTCTACGGCCCGGCCCAGCATGAAAAGGGCGAGGTGAAGGCCTTCCTCGAATGGCTGCTAGACAACCACTTCACCTTCCTCGGCTATGAAGAATTCACCGTCCGGGCCGACAGCAACGGTGGCCAGATGGTCTACGACGAACAGTCGTTCCTCGGCCTGCCGCGCCGCCTGCGGGTGGGCCTGACGGCGGAAGAACTGCGCATCGAAGACTACGCCGTGTCCTACCTCAATGAGCCACTGCTGCTGTCGTTCGCCAAGGCCGCGCTGCCCAGCCGCGTGCATCGCCCGGCCTACCCGGACTATGTCTCGATCCGCCAGCTGGATGCCGATGGCAAGGTCATCAAGGAACACCGCTTCATGGGCCTGTACACCTCGTCGGTGTACGGCGAAAGCGTGCATGCCATCCCTTACATCCGCGTGAAGGTCGCCGAAGTCGAGCGCCGTTCCGGCTTCGACCCGAAAGCGCACCTGGGCAAGGAACTGGCCCAGGTACTCGAAGTGCTGCCGCGTGACGACCTGTTCCAGACCCCGATCGACGAGCTGTTCAATACCGTGATGTCGATCGTGCAGATCCAGGAACGCAACAAGATTCGCGTGTTCCTGCGCAAGGACCCGTATGGGCGCTTCTGCTATTGCCTGGCCTACGTGCCGCGCGAAATCTACTCCACCGAAGTACGGCAGAAGATCCAGCAGGTGCTGATGGAGCGCCTGAAGGCCAGCGACTGCGAGTTCTGGACCTTCTTCTCCGAATCGGTGCTGGCGCGTGTGCAGCTGATCCTGCGGGTCGACCCGAAGAACCGCATCGATATCGACCCGCAGCAGCTGGAAAACGAAGTCATCCAGGCCTGCCGTTCGTGGCATGACGACTACTCGGCGCTGGTCGTCGAGAACTTCGGCGAAGCCCAGGGCACCAACATCCTCGGCGACTTCCCCAAAGGCTTCCCGGCGGGCTATCGAGAGCGCTTCCCGGCGCATTCGGCGGTGGTCGACCTGCAGCACGTGGTGGCGTTGTCCGAGAGCAAGCCGCTGGCGATGAGTTTCTACCAGCCGCTGACCCGCCTGGGCGAGCGCCTGCTGCATTGCAAGCTGTACCACGCGGACACCCCGCTGGCGCTGTCGGATGTGCTGCCGATCCTGGAAAACCTCGGCCTGCGCGTGCTCGGCGAGTTCCCTTACCGCCTGCGCCACGCCAGCGGGCGTGAGTTCTGGATCCACGACTTCGCCTTCACCTACAGCGAAGGACTGGACCTGGACATCCAGCAGCTCAACGACACCCTGCAGGATGCCTTCATCCACATCGTCAAGGGCGACGCCGAGAACGATGCCTTCAACCGCCTGGTGCTCACTGCCGGCCTGCCATGGCGTGACGTGGCGCTGCTGCGTGCCTATGCCCGCTACCTGAAGCAGATCCGCCTGGGCTTCGATCTCGGCTACATCGCCAGCACCCTGAACAACCACACCGACATCGCCCGCGAGCTGACCCGGTTGTTCAAGACCCGCTTCTACCTGGCGCGCAAGCTCACCAATGAAGACCTGGACGACAAGCAGCAGCGCCTGGAGCAGGCGATCCTCACGGCCCTGGACGAGGTCCAGGTGCTCAACGAGGACCGCATCCTGCGGCGCTACCTGGACCTGATCAAGGCCACCCTGCGCACCAACTTCTACCAGCCGGATGCCAATGGCCAGAACAAGTCGTACTTCAGCTTCAAGTTCAACCCCAAGCTGATTCCCGAGCTGCCCAAGCCGGTGCCGAAGTTCGAGATCTTCGTCTATTCGCCACGGGTCGAAGGCGTGCACCTGCGCTTCGGCAACGTCGCCCGCGGCGGGCTGCGCTGGTCGGACCGCGAGGAAGACTTCCGCACCGAAGTGCTGGGCTTGGTGAAAGCCCAACAGGTGAAGAACTCGGTGATCGTGCCAGTTGGCGCCAAGGGCGGCTTCCTGCCGCGCCGGCTGCCGTTGGGCGGCACCCGCGACGAGATCGCCGCCGAGGGCGTGGCCTGCTACCGCATCTTCATCTCCGGCCTACTCGACATCACCGACAACCTCAAGGACGGTGGTGTGGTGCCGCCGGCCAACGTGGTGCGTCACGATGACGACGACCCGTACCTGGTGGTGGCGGCCGACAAGGGCACTGCGACCTTCTCCGACATCGCCAACGGCATTGCCATCGACTACGGCTTCTGGCTCGGCGATGCCTTCGCCTCGGGTGGCTCGGCCGGTTATGACCACAAGAAGATGGGCATCACCGCCCGTGGCGCCTGGGTTGGCGTACAGCGCCACTTCCGCGAACGCGGCATCAACGTGCAGCAGGACCCGATCACCGTGATCGGCGTCGGCGACATGGCCGGCGACGTTTTCGGCAACGGCCTGCTGATGTCCGACAAGCTGCAACTGGTGGCGGCGTTCAACCACCTGCACATCTTCATCGACCCGAACCCGGACCCGGCCACCAGCTTCGTCGAGCGCCAGCGCCTGTTCGACCTGCCGCGGTCGGCCTGGAGCGACTACGACACCAGCATCATGTCCGAAGGCGGCGGGATCTTCCCGCGCAGTGCCAAGAGCATCGCCATCAGCCCGCAGATGAAAGAGCGCTTTGCCATCGAGGCCGATCGCCTGACCCCGACCGAGCTGCTGCACGCGCTGCTCAAGGCCCCGGTCGACCTGCTGTGGAACGGCGGTATCGGCACCTACGTCAAGGCCAGCAGCGAAAGCCACGCCGATGTCGGCGACAAGGCCAACGACGCCCTGCGGGTCAACGGCAACGAGCTGCGCTGCAAGGTGGTGGGCGAGGGCGGCAACCTCGGCATGACCCAGCTCGGCCGTGTCGAGTTCGGCCTGCACGGCGGCGCCACCAACACCGACTTCATCGACAACGCCGGTGGCGTGGACTGCTCCGACCACGAGGTCAACATCAAGATCCTGCTCAACGAAGTGGTGCAGGGTGGCGACATGACCGAGAAGCAGCGCAACCAGCTGCTCGGCAGCATGACCGACGAAGTCGCCGGCCTGGTGCTGGGCAACAACTACAAGCAGACCCAGGCGCTGTCGCTGGCCGCCCGCCGCGCCCGCGAGCGGATCGCCGAGTACAAGCGCCTGATGGCCGACCTCGAAGGCCGTGGCAAGCTGGACCGGGCCATCGAGTTCCTGCCGTCCGAGGAACAGTTGGCCGAGCGCCTGGCCGCAGGCCAGGGCTTGACCCGTGCCGAACTGTCGGTGCTGATCTCGTACAGCAAGATCGACCTCAAGGAGCAGCTGCTCAAGTCGCTGGTGCCGGACGACGATTACCTGACCCGCGACATGGAAACCGCTTTCCCGCCGTCGCTGGTCAGCAAGTTCGCCGATGCCATGCGCCGTCACCGCCTGAAGCGCGAAATCGTCAGCACCCAGATCGCCAACGACCTGGTCAACAACATGGGCATCACCTTCGTCCAGCGCCTGAAGGAGTCGACCGGCATGAGCCCGGCCAACGTCGCCGGGGCCTATGTGATCGTGCGCGACATCTTCCACCTGCCGCACTGGTTCCGCCAGATCGAGGCGCTTGACTACCAGGTGCCGGCGGAAATCCAGCTGACCCTGATGGACGAGCTGATGCGCCTGGGCCGCCGCGCCACCCGCTGGTTCCTGCGCAGCCGGCGCAACGAACAGGATGCCGGGCGTGACAGCGCGCACTTCGGGCCGAAGATCGCCCAGCTGGGGCTCAAGCTCGACGAGCTGCTGGAAGGCCCGACCCGCGAGCGCTGGATGGTGCGTTATCAGAGCTTCGTCGACGCCGGCGTACCAGAGTTGCTGGCGCGCATGGTTGCCGGCACCACCCACCTGTACACCCTGTTGCCGATCATCGAGGCCTCGGACGTCACCGGCCATGACCCGGCGCAGGTGGCCAAGGCGTTCTTCGCCGTGGGCAGCGCGCTGGACCTGACCTGGTACCTGCAGGAAATCAGCAACCTGCCGGTCGAAAACAACTGGCAGGCTCTGGCCCGCGAGGCGTTCCGCGATGACATCGACCTGCAGCAGCGGGCAATCACCATCTCGGTGCTGCAGATGGTCGATGCCCCGGAAGACATGGATGCCCGTGTGGCGCTGTGGGCCGAGCAGCACCGAGTGATGGTCGAGCGCTGGCGCGCCATGCTCGACGACCTGCGCAACGCCACCGGCACCGACTATGCGATGTACGCGGTGGCCAACCGCGAGCTGGTCGACCTGGCGCTGAGCGGGCAGGCGGCGGTGGTGCCGTCCTGAGTCAGGTACTGAGGTAAAAGAAAGCCCCGGCAGCGATGCCGGGGCTTTTTCATTGGTGCTTGCGCAATCTGTGTAGGAGCGGCCTTGTGTCGCGAAAGGGCTGCAAAGCAGCCCCGGCACTTTGAGAGGCGGAGCTGAAATCCTGGGGCCGCTTCGCGACCCTTTCGCGACACAAGGCCGCTCCTACAGGTACCGCGCAAGCCCTGATGCCGGATCAGGTTTACTTGAACCTGCGCTCGACGCCTTTCTCCACGAGGATCTTCGCCGAAATCTCTTCCACCGAGAAATGCGTGGAATTGATGTTGGGAATGTTCTCCCGGCGGAACAGGTTCTCCACCTCGCGCACCTCGAATTCGCACTGGGCGAAGCTCGAATAGCGGCTGTTGGGCTTGCGCTCGTGGCGGATGGCGGTCAGGCGGTCGGGGTCGATGGTCAGGCCGAACAGCTTACTGTGGTGCTTTTTCAGCACCGCCGGCAACTGCAGGCGCTCCATGTCGTCCTCGGTCAGGGGGTAGTTGGCGGCGCGGATACCGAATTGCATGGCCATGTACAGGCAGGTCGGGGTCTTGCCGCAGCGCGACACGCCAACCAGGATCAGGTCCGCCTTGTCATAGTAGTGGGTGCGCGCGCCGTCATCGTTGTCCAGGGCAAAGTTCACCGCCTCGATGCGTTCCATGTAGTTGGAATTGCCGCCAATCGAGTGCGATTTGCCCACGGAATACGACGAATGGGCAGTCAGTTCCTGCTCGAGTGGGGATAAAAACGAAGAAAAGATGTCGATCATGAAGCCGTTCGACGTCGCCAGGATCTCACGGATGTCCTGATTGACGATGGTGTCGAAGATGATCGGCCGCATGCCGTCGCGCTCTGCGGCAGCGTTAATCTGCTGCACCATGGTCCGCGCTTTTTCCGGGCTATCGATGTACGGACGGGTGAATTTACTGAACGGAATGCTTTCGAATTGAGCGAGCAGGCTCTGGCCCAGGGTTTCGGCGGTGATGCCGGTGCCATCGGAGATGAAGAACGCGGTTCGTTTCATTTGCGATCTGGGCCTTAAGCTGATGACGTTTCTTGGATATGATAAGTTCGGTTTGCCGAACGTGGCTGTCAGCATTCTGCCATATTTTGCGAACCTATTTTCCAGGTACAGGCCACAAGCGTCCGGCCCAGTCAACGAAGGCAGGCGGGCGCCCTTGAGTTTTTCCAATACAGTTAGTGGAGAGATCACCTTGGTAGAGTACGTAGTTTCCCTCGATAAGCTCGGCGTCCACGATGTGGAGCATGTGGGGGGCAAGAACGCATCCCTGGGCGAGATGATCAGTAACCTCGCTGGTGCCGGCGTGTCGGTGCCGGGCGGCTTTGCCACTACGGCTCAGGCGTACCGTGATTTTCTTGAACAAAGTGGCCTGAACGACCAGATCCACGCGGCCCTCGATGCGCTGGACGTGGACGACGTCAACGCCCTGGCCAAGACCGGCGCGCAGATCCGTCAGTGGGTGATGGAGGCCGAATTCCCGGCCCGCCTGGATGCTGAAATCCGCACCGCCTTCGCCGAAATGTCCAAGGGCAACGACAACATGGCCGTGGCCGTGCGTTCCTCGGCCACCGCCGAAGACCTGCCGGATGCCTCGTTCGCCGGCCAGCAGGAAACCTTCCTCAACATCCGTGGCGTCGACAACGTGATCCGCGCGGCCAAGGAAGTGTTCGCCTCGCTGTTCAACGATCGCGCCATCGCCTACCGCGTGCACCAGGGCTTCGACCACAAGTTGGTGGCCCTGTCCGCTGGCGTGCAGCGCATGGTCCGTTCGGAAACCGGCACCGCCGGCGTGATGTTCACCCTCGACACCGAGTCGGGCTTCCGTGACGTGGTGTTCATCACCGGCGCCTACGGCCTGGGTGAAACCGTGGTGCAGGGTGCGGTCAACCCTGACGAATTCTATGTGCACAAACAAACCCTGGAGGCTGGCCGCCCGGCCATCCTGCGCCGCAACCTGGGCAGCAAGGCGATCAAGATGGTCTATGGCGACGAAGCCAAGGCCGGCCGTTCGGTCAAGACCGTCGAGGTCGACCGCGCCGATCGCGCCCGCTTCTGCCTGAGCGACGACGAAGTCAACGAGCTGGCCAAGCAGGCGATGATCATCGAGCAGCACTACCAGCGCCCGATGGACATCGAATGGGCCAAGGACGGTGACGACGGCAAGCTGTACATCGTCCAGGCCCGTCCAGAGACCGTGAAGAGCCGCGCCAGCGCCAACGTCATGGAACGTTACCTGCTCAAAGAAAAAGGCACCGTGCTGGTCGAAGGCCGCGCCATCGGCCAGCGCATCGGCGCCGGCAAGGTCCGCGTGATCAACGACGTGTCCGAGATGGACAAGGTGCAGCCGGGCGATGTACTGGTCTCCGACATGACCGACCCGGACTGGGAGCCGGTGATGAAGCGCGCCAGCGCCATCGTCACCAACCGCGGCGGGCGTACCTGCCACGCGGCGATCATCGCTCGTGAGCTGGGCATCCCGGCCGTGGTCGGTTGCGGCAACGCCACCCAGATCCTCAAGGATGGCCAGGGCGTGACCGTATCCTGCGCCGAAGGCGATACCGGCTTCATCTTCGAAGGCGAGCTGGGCTTCGACGTCAAGCAGAACTCGGTGGACGCCATGCCGGAACTGCCGTTCAAGATCATGATGAACGTCGGCAACCCGGACCGCGCCTTCGACTTCGCCCAGCTGCCTAACGCAGGTGTGGGCCTGGCGCGCCTGGAATTCATCATCAACCGCATGATCGGCGTGCACCCCAAGGCGCTGCTGAACTACGCCGGCCTGCCAGCCGACCTGAAAGAAAGCGTCGACAAGCGCATCGCCGGTTACAACGACCCGGTCGGCTTCTATGTCGAAAAACTGGTCGAGGGCATCAGCACCTTGGCGGCGGCCTTCTACCCGAAAAAGGTCATCGTGCGCCTGTCGGACTTCAAGTCCAACGAGTACGCCAACCTGATCGGCGGCAAACTGTACGAGCCGGAAGAAGAAAACCCGATGTTGGGCTTCCGCGGCGCCTCGCGCTACATCAGCGAGTCGTTCCGTGACTGCTTCGAGCTCGAGTGCCGTGCGCTGAAGCGTGTGCGCAACGAAATGGGCCTGACCAACGTCGAGATCATGGTGCCGTTCGTGCGCACCCTGGGCGAAGCCAGCCAGGTTGTCGACCTGCTTGCCGAAAACGGCCTGGCCCGCGGTGACAACGGCCTGCGCGTGATCATGATGTGCGAGCTGCCGTCCAACGCGATCCTCGCCGAAGAGTTCCTCGAGTACTTTGACGGCTTCTCGATCGGTTCCAACGACCTGACCCAGCTGACCCTGGGCCTGGACCGCGACTCGGGCATCATTGCCCACCTGTTCGACGAGCGTAACCCGGCCGTGAAAAAGCTGCTGGCCAACGCCATCCAGGCGTGCAACAAGGCTGGCAAGTACATCGGCATCTGCGGCCAGGGCCCATCGGACCACCCGGACCTGGCCAAGTGGCTGATGGAGCAGGGCATCGAAAGCGTGTCGCTGAACCCGGACTCGGTCCTGGAGACCTGGTTCTTCCTGGCCGAAGGCCAGGGCGCGGCCTGATGCGGTAAATTGCGGGGGCGCGTCTGGCGCGCCCCCGCCTGGTTTTTTCCAGGGCGAGTTCCAGTGATGGATCACGCCCTTTTTTGTGCACCAAGCAACCTTATGCAAAGCAGCAGCAACCTTTTTCCCGTGGCCTTGCTCAGTGCCGAGCGCCGCGGTGACCTCAGCGAAGACGTATACCGGATCAAGGCCGGCAACGGCCCTGACCCCAGCGTCGAACTCGCCGTAACCCGCCTGGGCCTGGCTGATCAAGGCCGGCCCCAAGGCGAGCCGGTGATTCTGCTGCATGGCAGTTTCTCCAACCGGCGCTTCTGGTATTCGCCCAAGGGCATCGGCCTGGGGGCCTATCTGGCGCGGGCCGGGTTCGATGTGTGGATCCCGGAGATGCGCGGCCACGGCCTGTCACCGCGCAACCGCAACTGGAAGTACAACAGCGTGGCCGACTACGCCCGCGACGACCTGCCGCTGATTGCGGAGTTCGTGCGCGAGCAGTCTGGCCAGGTGCCGCACTGGGTTGGCCATTCCCTGGGGGGAACCACCTTGGTGGCGGCCCTGGGTGGCGGCTTCCTCGAGGCCGGGCAGGTGGCCAGCGTGGCGCTGTTCGGTACCCAGATCAGCCGTGTCTACTGGCCGCTCAAGGTACCGCCGCTGACCTGGGGGGCGAAAATGCTGCTCAAGCGTTGGGGGCAGATTTCCGGGCCGCGGTTCAAACGTGGGCCAGAAGACGAGCCAATCGGCCTGGCCCTTGAGAGCATGCGCTGGCATGGCCTGTTCGGGCGCTTTGGCGACAAGCAGAACGACTGGTGGGCGGGGCTGGCCGACGTGGATGTACCGTTGCTGGCGGTAGCCGGTGGGGGGGACTTTCAGGACCCGGTGTGGGCTTGCCGCAAGCTGTTCGATCAGCTGGGTGGCGAGCGTAAGCAGTTCATGCGCCTGGGCCGTGAAGAAGGTTTCGAGGCCTTTGGGCATGTCGACATGCTGGTGAGCAAGGCGGCGCAGGTGCAGGTCTGGCCGTTGGTGGAGCGCTGGTTGCGCGATCCGCTGTTGCCGGTGCATGAATCGACGGTAGCTGAGTTGGCCAGCGCCGTGTAGGAGCGGCCTTGTGTCGCGAAAGGGCCGCAGCGGCCCCTGGATTTCAGCAGCGGTGCGTGAAATGCTGGGGCTGCTTCGCATTCCTTTCGCGACACCAGGCCGCTCCTGCACCGGTCCCGGATGACTGCGACAGCTTCTACGGTGTAGCCTTGGCCGATACCCGCTTTCGTTGTGACTGACAGGAGCTCCCCATGCAGCATTACGTAACGCCCGACCTGTGTGACGCCTACCCGGACCTGGTACAGGTGCTGGAACCGATGTTCAGCAACTTCGGTGGCCGCGATTCCTTCGGGGGTCAGATCGTCACCATCAAGTGCTTCGAAGACAACTCCCTGGTCAAGGATCAGGTCGAGCTCGACGGCAAGGGCAAGGTCCTGGTGGTCGACGGAGGCGGCTCGCTGCGCCGTGCACTGCTCGGTGACATGCTCGCTGAAAAGGCCGCCAAGAACGGTTGGGAAGGCCTGGTGATCTACGGCTGCGTGCGAGACGTCGACGTGCTGATCCAGACCGACGTCGGAGTGCAGGCGCTGGCCAGCCACCCGATGAAAACCGACAAGCGTGGTATCGGTGACCTCAACGTGGCGGTGACCTTTGCTGGCGTCACCTTCCGCCCGGGCGAGTACCTGTATGCCGACAACAACGGCGTGATCATTTCGCCAAGCCCGCTGAAAATGCCGGAGTGATGCGCCGTACGCGCTGATGGAGCTTTGATGTTCGAGGAAGACAACGCGCAGTGGGGGCTGGTGCATGCCCTGGTGCTCGATGGTAAAGGCAGCGCGCGTTCGATCGCCCGGACCGAGCTGGACGACCTGCAGCTGCAGCCACACGAAAGCCTGTGGCTGCACTGGGATCGCAGTCATCCGCAAACCCGCACCTGGTTGCTGCAGGACAGTGGCCTGAGCGAGTTCGCCTGCGACCTGCTGTTGGAGGAAAACACCCGGCCACGGCTGTTGCCGCAGGCCGCAGAGCAGCTGCTGCTGTTCCTGCGCGGGGTCAACCTCAACCCGGGCGCCGAGCCCGAGGACATGGTTTCGGTACGCATCCATGCCCAGGCGCAGCGCGTCATTTCGCTGCGTTTGCGGCCGTTGCGTGCCAGCGATGAGGTCCTTCAGCAGCTTGAAGAGGGCAGAGGGCCGAAATCGGCGTCTGAACTGTTGCTGTTGATGGGCGAGCTGCTGACCGAGAAGGTCCAGAGCCTGGTCAGCGACCTCTCGGAACTGGTCGATGACGAGGAAGAAAAGGTCGAATCCGACGAACGGTATACGCCGGAGCATGGCAGCCTGCAGCAGATTCGTCGCCGCGCCGCGGGGTTGCGCCGGTTTCTGGCGCCACAGCGGGAGATCTATGCCCAGCTGTCGCGCAGCAAGTGGAGCTGGTTCTGCGATGCCGACGCGGATTACTGGAACGAGCTGAACAACAGTTTGATCCGGTACCTCGAAGAGCTCGAACTGACCCGCGAGCGGGCTGCGCTGGTGCTGGAAAGCGAAGACCGTCGGCGCAGCGAGCGGATGAACCGGACCATGTACCGCTTTGGCATCATCACCTGCATCTTCCTGCCCATGAGTTTCATCACCGGGCTGCTCGGCATCAATGTCGGCGGCATTCCGGGGTCGAGCAACCCTTATGGCTTCCTGCTGGCCTGCATCGTCGTGCTTGGCCTGGCGGTGGGGCAGTGGTGGTTGTTCCGGCGGTTGCGCTGGGTATGAAGATGCTGTGTCATCCTGAAACATTCGTTCCAATGCGATGTGTGACCCATCGCCCGGCCACCTCGTCTCTGAGTGACACTGCGCGAGGTGCCTATGCACGATCCGTTTGAAGAATCCCTGCGTGACCTGCTCAAGGCGTCGCCCTCCGGTGAGGAGCGAGACGATGCCGCGTGCCTGGGTCGCGTGCTGAAAACCGCCAACCGCCAGGTCGGTGCCGGTGATCTGTTCAGCCTGCTTGGCCGCTGGAGCCAGGCGCTGCTGATCGCCGTGAACAATGGCTCGGCGCATGTTGCGCCGGTGCGTCGACACTCTACCCGCAACGCTGCCACTGGCAGCAAAGCAGATAAGGCCGATTGAATATGGAACTCGATCTCTGGACCCAGAGCCTGGTCACTGCGATGACCGCCCTATGGACCAAGGTAGCGAACTTCATCCCCAACCTGTTCGGCGCGCTGGTCGTGGTGCTGCTCGGTTTCGTGGTGGCCAAGCTGCTCGATACACTGCTTTCCAAACTCCTGGCCAAGTTCGGCCTGGACCGCCTGATGGCCGGCACCGGGGCGACCAAGATGCTTGGCCGGGTTGGCATCCAGGTGCCGATCTCGACCTTGATCGGCAAGGTCGTCTATTGGTTCGTATTGCTGATCTTCCTCGTCTCGGCCGCTGAATCGCTGGGCCTGGAGCGGGTTTCGGCAACCCTCGACATGCTCGCCCTGTACCTGCCCAAGGTGTTCGGCGCAGCCCTGGTACTGCTGGCCGGCGTGCTGCTGGCGCAGGTGGCCAACGGCCTGGTACGCGGCGCTGCTGAAGGGATCGGCCTGGAATACTCCGCAGGCCTGGGGCGCATCACCCAGGGGCTGGTGATCATCATCAGCATCTCGGTGGCCATCAGCCAGCTCGAGGTCAAGACCGACCTGCTCAACCACGTGATCGTCATTGGCCTGATTACCGTTGGTCTGGCCGTTGCGCTTGCCATGGGCCTTGGCAGCCGCGAAATCGCCGGGCAGATCCTGGCCGGCATCTATGTTCGTGAACTCTACCAGGTCGGCCAGCAGGTGCGGATTGGAGAGGTTGAAGGAATGATCGAAGAGATCGGCACGGTCAAGACGACGCTGTTGACCGATGATGGCGAACTGGTGTCGCTGTCCAATCGCGTGCTCCTCGAGCAGCGAGTCAATAGCCGCTAACCGCACAAAAGCTGTTAATGTATGCCGCCGCGAAAATCGCCCCATGGGGCTGAGCGGCGACATTGACCTGACTGTCGGCCAGATCCGTTTTGAATAAAGTTCATTCGCCGCCCATGCGTTATGACCCCCGCGAGCTCACCGACGAAGAGTTGGTGGCGCGTTCGCATGAGGAGCTGTATCACGTAACCCGCGCCTATGAGGAACTCATGCGGCGCTACCAGCGGACCCTGTTCAACGTCTGTGCGCGTTATTTGGGGAACGACCGCGACGCTGACGATGTCTGTCAGGAAGTGATGCTGAAGGTGCTGTACGGTCTGAAGAACTTCGAGGGCAAGTCCAAGTTCAAGACCTGGCTCTACAGCATTACCTACAACGAATGCATTACCCAGTACCGCAAGGAGCGTCGTAAACGCCGGCTGATGGATGCCTTGAGTCTGGACCCCGTAGAAGAGGCGTCCGAAGACAAGGCTCCGAAACCGGAAGAGAAAGGCGGGCTGGACAAGTGGCTGGTGCATGTGAACCCGATCGATCGGGAAATTCTGGTGCTGCGTTTTGTCGCGGAACTGGAATTCCAGGAAATCGCCGATATCATGCACATGGGCTTGAGCGCAACGAAAATGCGCTACAAGCGCGCGCTAGACAAGCTTCGTGAGAAATTTGCAGGGCTGGATGAAACTTAGTCCCTTGTAAATATCTCTAACGGATCGGCGAGTTCTGCTAGACTTGCCGTCGAGTTGTCCCCCGGATGTTGGTGGGACTGCTTAACTATCACCAGATGGGGATTTAACGGATGAAATTGAAAAACACCTTGGGCTTGGCCATTGGCTCGCTCGTCGCAGCTACTTCGTTCGGCGTTATGGCTCAAGGCCAGGGCGCAGTCGAAATCGAAGGTAACGTTACCAAGCAGTACTACGACAGCGAACGTAACTTCAAGAACGACGGCACCAACCCTGGCGTTCGTCTTGGCTACTTCCTGACTGACGACGTATCCCTGGACCTGGGCTACAACGAGACTCACAACGCTCGTGGCGAAGTCTTCAACAAAGACATCAGAGGTTCCAAG
This sequence comes from Pseudomonas sp. SMN11, assembly GCF_052041945.1. Taxonomy (NCBI): domain Bacteria; kingdom Pseudomonadati; phylum Pseudomonadota; class Gammaproteobacteria; order Pseudomonadales; family Pseudomonadaceae; genus Pseudomonas; species Pseudomonas sp. SMN11. Next base: position 161,138 of record NZ_JBKGGW010000007.1, read on the forward strand.
GCCAAGCTGGACGCTACCTACCACTTCGGTACCGTCGGCGACGCTCTGCGTCCGTACGTTTCCGCTGGTTTCGCTCACGAGAGCCTGGGTCAGGCCACTCGTAGCGGCCGCGACCACTCCACCTTCGCCAACGTTGGCGCTGGCGCTAAGTGGTACATCACCGACATGTTCTTCGCCCGCGCTGGCGTTGAAGCCATGTACAACATCGACGACGGCAACACCGAGTGGGGCCCAACCGTTGGTGTGGGTCTGAACTTCGGTGGCAGCGGTGGCAAAGTTGCTGCTGCTCCGGCTCCAGTTGCTGAAGTCTGCTCCGACTCCGACAACGACGGCGTTTGCGACAACGTCGACAAGTGCCCAGACACCCCAGCCAACGTTACCGTTGACGCTGATGGCTGCCCGGCTGTTGCCGAAGTCGTTCGCGTTGAGCTGGACGTCAAGTTCGACTTCGACAAGTCGGTCGTCAAGCCAAACAGCTACGGCGACATCAAGAACCTGGCTGACTTCATGAAGCAGTACCCACAGACCACCACCGTGGTTGAAGGTCACACTGACTCCGTCGGCCCAGACGCTTACAACCAGAAGCTGTCCGAGCGTCGTGCCAACGCTGTTAAGCAGGTCCTGACCCAGCAGTACGGCGTAGAAGCCAGCCGTGTTGACTCGGTTGGCTACGGCGAAACCCGTCCGGTTGCCGACAACGCCACCGAAGAAGGCCGCGCTATCAACCGTCGCGTTGAAGCTCAGGTAGAAGCCCAGTCCAAGTAATTGGTCTGAAGCTTCAATGAAAAACCCGGCCTCGGCCGGGTTTTTCTTTGCCTGCAGTTTGTGGCCTCAGTGCTTGCTCAGCCCTTGAGCAGGGCGAACAGCAGTATCAGATTGAGCAGCAGGGACAGAAGAGCCAGGGTGCGCCAGACCTTCAACGGCTCACGCTCCAGCAATGGGCGGGGGCGGCTGGGCAGTTCCTGGCGGTCACCGCGTTCGAGCAGCAGCAACCATTGCTCGGCGGTTTCGTAGCGTTGCGCCGGGTCCACGGCAACGGCTTGCAGCACATTGTGCTGGAGCCACTCGGGCAGGTCGGGGCGATAACGGCAGGGGTTTACGGCCTGGCCAAAGCGCGGGCGCTGGAAGGCCTCGATTTCCCCGTACGGATAATGCCCGGTCAACAACCGATAGAGCGTGACGCCGGCGGCGTACAAGTCCTGACGCGGGCTCGGTGGCTGGCCCTCGAAGGCTTCCGGAGCGAGGTACGAGGGCGTGCCGGGCAACGCGTGCATCGGCTCCTGGGACAGGCCCGGGCAATACGCCAGGCCAAAGTCCAGCAGGCGCACCTGGCCATCATCTCCCAGGTGCAGGTTTTCCGGCTTGATGTCGCGGTGCAGCAGGTTGCGCCGGTGCAGCACGCCGACGGCCTGCAGCAGCTGGCGAGCGATTTCCAGCCACTGTGCCAGCGCCAACGGACCCTGTTCGTCGAGGTGCGTGGAGAGTGTCTTGCCGCTGTGTTCGCGCATCACGTAGTACAGGTGCTGGCGCTGGCTTGCGGCATGCAGTTCGGGAAAGTGACGGCCAGCGACCCGCCGCAGGAACCATTCTTCCAGCAGCAGGCCCTGGGCGGCGCCGGGTTCCTGTTCGCGCTCGCTGGGCAGGGTTTTCAGCAACCAGGGTTGGCCCTGGGTATCACGTACCCGGTAGAGCAGCGACTGGCGGCTATGCGCCAGGCGCGTCTCGACCTGCCAGCCATCGAGCGCCTGGCCGTCGCGCAGCGGGCCAGGCAATGGCCATTGCTGCAGTTGTACCAGGGTATCGCCGAGGTTGGCCGTGCCCAGCTGCTCGACCCGCACCAGCAAGGCGCTGGCATTGTCCTGGCTGCCGTTGTGATGGGCGCTGGCAACCAGAGTGTCCGCGGCCGACTGCAGGTCGGGCTGCTCGCGCAGCACGGCCCGGATGTGCTGGTCGCCGAGGCTGGCCCAGACGCCGTCGCTGAGCAGCAGGTAGCACTCACCAGCTTGCAGTTCGCCGTCCAGGTAGTCGACCAGCAGGTGCTGGTCCAGACCCAGGGCGCGCTTGAGCACGTGCTGCATGCCGGGCTGGTCCCAGACATGGTCTTCGCTCAGGCATTGCAGGTGACCGGCGTGCCAGCGATAGGCCCGGCAATCGCCCACGTGGGCCAGGGTGAAGCGGCGCCCGCGTAGCACCAGGGCGCTCAGTGTGGTCAGCAGCGGCTGGCTGCCCTGGGCGCGCAACCAGCGGTTCTGGGCCAGCAGCAGGCGGTCCAGGGCCTGGGCCACGCCCCAGGTGGCAGGCGTGGCGTAATAATCCATGGCCAGCGCCTGCAGGCTGGCGCGGGCTGCCAGGCCACCGTCGGCGCACTGGCTGACGCCGTCGGCGAGGGCGAACAGATAGCCCTTGCTGGCGGCCAGCTCCGGCGCCGGCGTGACCAGGCGCAGGGCGTCCTGGTTCTCCGTGCGTGGTCCGGTGGCACTGGCCTGGGCAAAGCTGAGCTGCAGGCTCATCGTCGTGCCTCAGACCCGTGCAGCGGTAACCGCTGCCGAGCCCCAGGTGGTGCGCCAGCGTTGCTTGACCCCGTGCAGGCCGAACCAGGCGAACAAGCCAAGGCTGGCGAACAGCCAGAGGCCCAGCTGATAGTCGCCAGTGTGCTGCTTGATGGCGCCGAGCCCTGCTGCCAGCAGGAAGCCGCCGATGCCACCGGCCATGCCGATCAGCCCGGTCATCACGCCGATCTCCTGGCGGAAGCGTTGTGGCACCAGCTGGAACACCGCGCCATTGCCGGCGCCGAGGCCGAGCATCGCGCTGACGAACAGCGCCAGGGCGGCTGCGGCGCTTGGCAGGTTGAAGCCGACAGCCGCGATGCAGATGGCGGCCACGCTGTACATGCCGAGCAGCGTGCGGATGCCGCCGAAACGGTCGGCCAGGGCGCCACCCAGCGGGCGCATCAGGCTGCCGGCGAACACGCAGGCGGCGGTGTAGTAGCCGGCGGTGACCGGGCTCAGGGCGTACTGGTCGCTGAAGTAGCCGGGCAGGGCGCTGGCCAGGCCGATGAAGCCGCCGAAGGTGACGCTGTAGAAGAACATGAACCACCAGCTGTCACGGTCGCCCAGGGCTTTGAGGTAGTCGGCTGCCGCCTTGGGCTTGGGCCGTTGCGGCGCATTGCGGGCAAGCAGGGCGAACAGCGCCAGGGTCAGCAGCAGCGGGAACACGGCAAAGCCGAACACATTGTTCCAGCCAAACCCGGCGGCCAGCACCGGGGCCAGCAGGGCGGCGAACACGGTGCCGGAGTTGCCCGCGCCCGCGATGCCCATGGCCTTGCCCTGATGCTGCGGCGGGTACCACTGAGAGGCGAGCGGCAACGAGACGGCGAACGAAGCACCGGCAACGCCGAGGAACACGCCAAGCAGCAGGGCTTGCTCATAGCTGTGCACGCCTAGGTACCAGGCGCCGGCCAGGGCGACGATGACGATCACCTGGCCGATCAGGCCAGCGGTCTTCGGCGACAGGCGATCGACCAGCACACCCATGACGAAGCGCAGTACTGCACCGGCAAGGATCGGCGTAGCCACCATCAGGCCGCGCTGCTGGGCGCTCAGTTGCAGGTCGGTGGCGATCTGCACCGCCAGCGGGCCAAGCAGGTACCAGACCATGAAGCTCAGGTCGAAATACAGGAACGCGGCGAACAGCGTGGGCACATGCCCGGACTTCCAGAAGCTGGTACTCATCGAACACCTCACTCGGCAATGCAACGGAAACGAAAAAGACGCCGCTACCCAGTCCACTGGCGTGGAGGGGAGAGCGACGTCTTTGTCGGGAGTTTTATGAGGCAACCGCCGTTGGCTACCGGTGACGTAACTTCAGCAAAAGCTGGGCCAATTCTGTACCTTGCCGGCACGATCCCTGTAGGAGCGGCCTTGTGTCGCGAAAGGGCCGCAAAGCGGCCCCGGCGATTCCAGCGTTTGCCTCAAGGCTTGGGGGCTGCTTTGCAGCCCTTTCGCGACACAAGGCCGCTCCTACAGGAATCGCGTCTGCGGCGTCAGCCGAGCATTTCATGCATGGCGATGATCTGCTCGGCCACCTGAATGAGCTTCTGCTGCCGGCTCATGGCCTGCCGACGCATCAGGGTGTAGGCCTGTTCCTCGTTGCAGTCCTTCATCTTCATCAGCAGCCCCTTGGCCTGCTCGATACGCTTGCGTTCGGCCAGCTGCTGGTCGCGGGCCAACAGCTGGGCCTTGAGCGCCTGGTCGCTCTCGAAGCGCGCCATGGCGACATCGAGAATGGGCTGCAATCGCGCCGCATGGATGCCTTCGACGATATAGGCGCTGACCCCGGCCTGGATCGCCTGGCGCATCACCGCCGGGTCATGCTCGTCGGTGAACAGCACGATGGGTCGCGGCTGGTCGCGACTGACCAGCACCACCTGCTCCATCACGTCACGGTCGGGTGAGTCGGTATCGATCAGCACCACGTCCGGGCGCACCGTTTCGACGCAGGCCGGCAGGTCGATGGTCAGGTCTGGCGCCTCGATCACTTCGAATCCGGCTTCGCGCAGTGCGGCCTTGAGGCGGCCAACCTTCTTCTGGGTGTCGTCGATCAGCAGGATGCGCAGCATGGTGATGGCCCTCACAGACCGACTCGGGCATCGGGCGCATGGCCCAGGGCGTGCAGGCGGAAGCTGCGGGCATAGGCATACGGATCCGTGCCATCCCAGCGGGTGCCGTCGATCAGCAGGCTGCTGCGCATGGCTGACTCGGCGCAGGGCACGCCGAGTGCGTCGGCAGCCTCGCGGTACAGCGCCAGTTGCTGTACCTGGCGAGCAACGCCGAGGTAGTCGGGGTCGTCACGCAGCAGGCCCCAGCGGCGGAACTGGGTCATGAACCACATGCCGTCCGACAGGTAGGGCAGGTTGGCGCGGCCCTGGTCGAAAAGGCGCAGGGCGTGCCGGTCGTGCCAGGCGTTGCCCAGGCCGTCCTGATAGTCACCCAGCAGGCGCGGCTCGACATTTTCGACCGGTGTGTCGAGGTAGGCGCTACCACTGAGCAGTTGCGCGGTGCTGCGCAGGTTCTCCGGGCTCTGTTCGATGAACCTGCTGGCAGCAAGCACCGCCTTGACCAGTGCGCGTGCGCAATTGGGGTTGTGCTCGACGAAGGTGCGGGTGCAGGCCAGTACCTTCTCCGGGTGGTCAGGCCAGATCGACTGGCTGCTGGCCAGGGTGAAGCCTTGGCCCTGGCTGACGGCCGCAGCGGCCCAAGGCTCACCGACGCAGAAACCGTCGATGCGCCCGGCCTGGATATGCGCCGCCATCTGTGCCGGTGGCACCACCACGCTGCTGACGTCGTGCAACGGATGGATGCCTTGGCTGGCGAGCCAGTAATACAGCCACATGGCATGGGTGCCGGTGGGAAAGGTCTGGGCGAAGGTCAGCCGTGCGCCCTGCTGGTGCACCAGTTGCGCCAGTGCCTCAGGGCTGGTCACGCCCTTGCGCTGCAGGTCCGGCGACAGGTTGATGGCCTGGGCGTTCTGGTTCAGCCCCATGAGCACCGCCAGGTTGGTTGCTGGCACGCCACCGATCCCCAGGTGCACGGCGTAGACCAGGCCGTAGAGGCAATGGGCGGCGTCCAGCTCGCCGCTGGCCAGCTTGTCGCGCAGGCCGGCCCAGGAGCCCTGGCGTTTGAGGTTGAGGGTCAGGCCGTATTGCTGGGCGAAGCCCTGGGTGGCGGCGACCACCACCGAGGCGCAATCGGTCAGGGCCATGTAGCCGATGTTGAGGCTGGGTTTTTCCGGTGCGTCGCTGCCGTTTACCCAGGCTAGAGGTGCTGTATTCACGAAGGCCTCGGCCGAATTGAAAAGGCTGTAGGCAAGGGAAGTAGCAACCCATGTGCCAAGCCCCTGTCATGCCGGGCGCGCGCTGGCTATAATCGCTGCCTCACTCACCCCGAGTCTTGCCCGCCCATGTATACCCTGGCCCGCCAGCTGCTGTTCAAGCTTTCCCCGGAAACCTCCCATGACCTGTCCCTGGACCTGATCGGCGCCGGTGGCCGGCTTGGGCTCAACGGCGTGCTGTGCAAGCAGCCGGCCGCGTTGCCGGTGACCGTGATGGGCTTGAACTTCGCCAACCCGGTGGGGCTGGCGGCGGGCCTGGACAAGAACGGCGCGGCCATCGACGGCTTTGCCCAGCTGGGTTTCGGCTTCGTCGAGATCGGCACCGTGACCCCGCGTCCACAGCCGGGCAACCCCAAGCCACGCTTGTTCCGCCTGCCGCAGGCAACGGCGATCATCAACCGCATGGGCTTCAACAACCTGGGTGTCGATCACCTGCTCGAGCGCGTGCGTGCTTCGCGCTACGACGGCGTGTTGGGCATCAACATCGGCAAGAACTTCGATACCCCGGTCGAGCGTGCGGTCGATGATTACCTGATCTGCCTGAACAAGGTCTATCGCGAAGCCAGCTATATCACCGTCAACGTCAGCTCGCCGAACACCCCGGGCCTGCGCAGCCTGCAGTTCGGCGACTCGCTCAAGCAGCTGCTCGATGCCCTGGCCGAACGCCGTGAGCAGCTGGCCGCCGAACAGGGCACGCGCGTGCCGCTGGCGATCAAGATCGCGCCGGACATGAGCGACGAGGAAACCGCACTGGTGGCCTCGGCGCTGATGGAGTCGGGAATGGATGCGGTGATTGCCACCAACACCACCCTGGGTCGCGAAGGTGTCGAAGGGCTGGAGCATGGTGGCGAGGCCGGCGGCCTGTCGGGTGCGCCAGTGCTGCAGAAGAGCACCCACATCGTCAAGGTGCTGGCGGGCGAGCTGGGTGGCAAGCTGCCGATCATCGCCGCCGGTGGCATTACCGAAGGCCGTCATGCGGCAGAGAAGATCGCCGCTGGGGCGAGCCTGGTGCAGATCTACTCGGGCTTCATCTACAAAGGGCCTGCATTGATTCGCGAAGCGGTGGATGCGATCGCGGCAATGCCCAAGGCCTGAAGGCGGGCATAAAAAAGGGCCCCTTCAAGGGGCCCCTGGGCCGAAGCCCGCCGCCCGGATAGGGCGCGCATGGTAACTCGAATTCAGTGTCCTCGTTCAGCCAACGGCGTGATTTTCGTTGAGTCTATGGATGCCAGCGGTGCCAGTCATTCCGTCCCAGTTATCGCCGCGACCTTCGCGCCAGCCGTTGATCCAGGCTTGGCGAACTGAAGGAAGAGTAAAGGGGCAAAGTTCGCGGGATTTGCCGGTGACCCCGTATTGGTAGCCACGTGAATATGCTCTTTCCAACGGATCACGCTTAAGTCTTCTCATAGGGTGTTGCCCTCACTTGTTGACTGTAATGTCCCGTCGGCCTCTCCGAGGCCGGGCAGAGTCTTTCTGCCGGTTTTGCGCTCGCTGCCGGCGTGGCGAGCTGAAAGTGCCGCCTCGTTGCGAAGCGGCCTGAGACCAGTTCTATCGAATGCAGGTCACCATGTGAATGATCGATTTGTCATAAGCACGTAACCTTTCCAAGGGTGAGGGGATAAGTAAATAAATGCGACTCAACCCTGTTTGACGTTGAGCCCGCTGTGATCAGGGTTTGCCGAACCTTGACGTCATTTCGCCAGCGTTGCTGCGGGATGACAGAAATATTTGGTAATGCGACGAAGGGTCACACTGGCCCCAAAGTCGACGGAAATTATTGGTACTGCCTGATGATCTAAGCTGTTTTTGCCACCTGGCGAGCAGCGGATCGATCAGGCGGCCCGGCCCCCCGGTTGCGCTGAAGCAGCGGGGAAGGCCACTCGGACGCTTGCTGGAAGGGCGTTCGGGCAAACATCGGCCAGGCGATGCGTCGCCTCGTCACTTACATAGCCCAAGGCGCTGGAATACTCATGTCGGACCGTTTCGAACTCTATCTCACCTGCCCCAAAGGCCTGGAAGGCCTGCTTGCCGAAGAGGCCCGAGGCCTCGGCCTCGATGATGTGCGTGAGCACACCTCGGCCATTCGCGGCGCCGCCGACATGGAAACCGCCTACCGCCTGTGCCTCTGGTCGCGCCTGGCCAACCGCGTGTTGCTGGTGCTCAAGCGCTTCTCGATGAAGAACGCCGACGACCTCTACGATGGCGTGCACGCCGTCGACTGGGCCGACCACCTGGCTGCCGACGGTACCCTGGCGGTGGAATTCAGCGGCCATGGCTCGGGCATCGACAACACCCATTTCGGTGCGCTCAAGGTCAAGGACGCGATCGTCGACAAGCTGCGCAACCGGGAGGGCCTGCGCCCGTCGGTGGAAAAGGTCGACCCGGATGTGCGCGTGCATCTGCGCCTGGACCGTGGCGAGGCGATCCTCTCGCTCGACCTGTCCGGCCACAGCCTGCACCAGCGCGGTTACCGCCTGCAGCAAGGCGCCGCGCCGCTGAAGGAAAACCTCGCCGCTGCTGTGCTGATCCGCGCCGGCTGGCCGCGCATTGCCGCCGAAGGTGGCGCCCTGGCTGACCCGATGTGCGGTGTCGGTACCTTCCTGGTGGAGGCGGCAATGATCGCCGCCGATATCGCGCCCAACCTCAAGCGTGAACGCTGGGGCTTCAGTGCCTGGCTCGGCCATGTGCCAGCCACCTGGCGCAAGGTCCACGAAGAGGGCCTGGCCCGCGCGCAAGCCGGCCTGGCCAAGCCGCCACTGTGGATTCGCGGTTATGAAGCCGACCCGCGGCTGATCCAGCCGGGGCGCAACAACGTCGAGCGTGCAGGCTTGGGCGACTGGGTGAAGATCTACCAAGGCGAGGTCAGCACCTTCGAGCCACGCCCGGACCAGAACCAGAAAGGCCTGGTCATCAGCAACCCGCCATATGGCGAGCGCCTGGGTGACGAGGCCAGCCTGTTGTACCTCTACCAGAACTTTGGCGAGCGCCTGCGCCAGGCCTGCATGGGCTGGGAGGCGGCGGTGTTCACCGGCGCACCGGAGCTGGGCAAGCGCATGGGTATCCGCAGCCACAAGCAATATGCCTTCTGGAACGGCGCATTGCCGTGCAAGCTGCTGCTGTTCAAGGTTCAGCCTGATCAGTTCGTTACCGGCGAGCGCCGCGAGGCCCAGGCCGACAATGGCGAGCACCGCCGCCCAGCGGCGGTTGCCAGCGAGCCGGCGCGCCTGTCGGAAGGCGCGCAGATGTTCGCCAACCGCCTGCAGAAGAACCTCAAGCAGCTCGGCAAGTGGGCCCGTCGTGAGCAGATCGACTGCTACCGTCTTTACGATGCCGACATGCCTGAGTATGCCCTGGCAGTCGACATCTACCAGAATTGGGTGCACGTGCAGGAATACGCGGCCCCCCGCTCGATCGACCCGGACAAGGCCCAGGCACGTCTGCTCGATGCCCTGGCGGCGATCCCCCAGGCACTGAATATCGACCCGCAGCGTGTGGTGCTCAAGCGTCGCGAGCGCCAGAGCGGCACTCGCCAGTACGAGCGCCAGGCTACCGAGGGTCGCTTCCAGGAAGTGAACGAGGGTGGCGTCAAGCTGCTGGTCAACCTGACCGACTACCTCGACACCGGGCTGTTCCTCGACCACCGCCCAATGCGCATGCGCATCCAGCGCGAGGCCAACGGCAAGCGCTTCCTCAACCTGTTCTGCTACACCGCCACGGCCACTGTGCACGCGGCCAAGGGCGGTGCACGCAGCACCACCAGCGTCGACCTGTCGAAAACCTACCTGGACTGGGCGCGGCGCAACCTGTCGCTGAACGGTTTCTCCGAGCGTAACCGCCTGGAGCAGGGCGATGTCATGGCCTGGCTGGAAGCCAACCGCGAGAGCTACGACCTGATCTTCATCGACCCGCCGACCTTCTCCAACTCCAAACGCATGGAAGGGGTGTTCGACGTCCAGCGCGACCATGTGCAACTGCTCGACCTGGCCATGGCTCGCCTGGCACCGGGCGGCGTGCTGTATTTCTCCAACAACTTCCGCAAGTTCCAGCTCGACGAGCATGTGAGCACGCGCTATGCGGTGGAAGAAATCAGCGCCCAGACCCTGGACCCGGACTTCGCCCGCAACAACCGCATTCACCGCGCCTGGCGCCTGCAGTTGCGTTAATTCGACGAGGCGCATTGCGTGCCTAATGGCCAATAGCTATAACTCAGCACAGGGCCAGAGAATTCGCAGGACGCTGACGTGATGAGATCGATCTATGTCGAAGTGGGGCGTGCGTGCGAAGGTGCTGGGCCTGTGCAGCGAGGCGATGGCTGGCTGGGCGGTGGCGCTGGTGGCGTTGGTCGCCGGCGTCCTGCTGTCGGTTGGCCTGGCGCTGGCCGCGCAGGCCTTCTACAAACAGCAGTTGCGCCAGCGCTTCGAGCTGCTGGCCAGCGAGCGCCATAGCCGTATCGCCGAGCGTTTTGACGACCAGGAGCAACGCCTGGATGGCTTGCGGCGTTTCTTCACCTACTCCAACGAAATCACCCCGAGCGAGTTCGATGGCTACGCCCGGCCCTTGCTGCAGCGGACCCAGGCCTATTCCTGGGCACCACGGGTCGAGGCCGGGCAACGGCGCGAGTTCGAGCGCCAGGCCAGTATCTGGTTGGGGCAGGATTACCTGATTCGCGAGGTGGATGGGGCAGGCAACTGGCACCCCTCGCCACGGCGCGACCATTATTACCCGGTCCTTTACACCCAGGCCGACCATCTGCAGGGGCAGCCCTACGGGCTCGACCTGCGCAGCCAGCCGGCCCGCGAGCAGACCTTGGCGCGGGCACTGCAGCCTGGCAGCATGGCGGTTTCCGAGCCGCTGGACATGCTCAACGTCGCGCCCGACTTTACTCGAGGGCTGCTGATGGTGGCCCCGGTATTCTCGGATGCGCGGCCTGATGACCCGCCAGCGGGTTATGTCATGGCCTTGCTGAACATGCGCCAGCTGGTCACCGAAGGCCTGCCGGTCGCTGCGAATGACAACCTGGTGGTCCGTATCATCGACCCGAGCGGGCGTGACGGCCATGAAGTGTTGTTCGATTCGCAGAACCCGGTGGCGGCACTGGCCTTGGTCAGCACGCAGTTGCTGCACCTGGCCGACCACCATTTCCAGCTCGACATTCGCCCGAGCCAGGCATTCATGCAGGCCAACCAGTCTTCCGCGGTCCTGGCCGTGGGGCTGCTTGGCGGTTTGTTGAGCCTGTTGCTGAGCGCGTTGCTCTACAGCCTGTTCAGCCAGCGCCAGCGGGCCTTTACCCTGGTCGAGCAGCGCACGGCGGAGCTGCGGGTCAGCGAGCAATCATTGCGCGATACCCACAACCAGTTGCGCAGCGTTCTGGATGCCGCAACCCAGGTGGCCATCATTGCGACCAGCCTCAAGGGCGAGGTCAGCACCTTCAACGCCGGTGCTGAACGCATGCTGGGCTATTCGGCCAGTGAAGCCGTCGGGCACCTGCAACTGGAAGACCTGGTGATGCCTGAAGAACTCAGCCAGCGCGCCCATGCCTTGAGCCTGCGCTATGGGCGGCATATCGGCGGTGGTCAGGCGATGTTCGCCGAGACCATCCAGGACAGTGGTGGCGAACCCGGCGAGTGGACGTTGGTGCGCAAGGATGGCAGCCACTTGCTGGCCAACATGCTGGTCACCGCCGTGCTCGACGAGCAGGGGCTATGGGTCGGCTACCTGGCGATCTGCATCGATGTCACCGAGCGGCGCCGTGTGCACGAGGCGCTGGCCCTGCGTGATCGCTTGCTGGAGAAGCTCAGCGCGGAAGTGCCCGGCGGGATCTATCAGTACCAGCTGGATGCCGATGGTCACTCGTGCTTCCCCTATGCCAGCCAAGGGCTGTTCGACATCTACGAGGTCGACCTGCAGCTGCTGCGCGAGGATGCCAAGGCAGTATTCGAACGCATTCACCCCGATGACCTTGAGCGCGTGCGCCGTTCGGTGCGCTACTCCGCAGAACACCTTTCACCGTGGCGCGAAGAGTACCGGGTGTGCCTGCCGCGTGCAGGGCTACGTTGGGTGCGCGGCGAAGCGACCCCGGAGCCTGGCGAAAATGGTTGCACGCTGTGGCATGGCTACCTCACCGATATCTCCGACCTCAAGGGGGTCGAGGAGGAGTTGCGTGCACTGTCGGTGACCGACGCGCTGACCGGTATTCATAACCGCCGCTATTTCCAGGAACGGCTCAAGGTCGAACTGGAGCGCGCCCAGCGTGATGAGCTGGACCTGGCCGTGATCATGCTAGACATCGATCATTTCAAACGGATCAACGATCAGTACGGCCATGCCGTGGGTGACCATGTGCTACGCAGCTTGTGCCAACGGATAGGTCAGCGCTTGCGTCGCACCGATGTGTTCTGTCGCTTGGGGGGGGAGGAGTTCATGGTGCTGTGCCCGGGTAGCAATGTCGAACAGGCGCGGATGCTGGCGACGGAGCTGTGGCACGGCGTGCGCAGTGTGCCGGTCGAAGGGGTGGGCAAGGTGACTGCGAGCTTTGGTGTGGCCGGGTGGCGACAGGGGGAGGGGGCGGATGCCTTGCTGTTGCGGGCGGATGCCGGGGTGTATGCGGCCAAGCAGGCAGGCCGGGACCGGGTAGAGTCAGAACTGGCCTGATGCCTGCCCCGGCCTCTTCGCAGGACAAGCCCGCTCCTACAGGATTTGCGCCATTTTTAAGATTTGCGCAGTACCTGTAGGAGCGGGTTTGCCCCGCGAAGAGGCCGGAACAGGTTATCGAAGCATCATTGAGCGGCTGCCGTTGTGCTGTTGTTCAGCTTCGGCTGGCGATACAGGTCCAGCAGCACCTGGTCGAGCACTTGCGAGGCACCCCACGGCTTCGGATCGTTGAGGATCGCCGCCACCGCCCAGGTATTGCCGTTGCTGTCGCGGCTGAAGCCGGCAATCGCCCGCACGGTGTTCAGGGTGCCGGTCTTGATGTGTCCTTCACCGGTCATGGCAGTGCGCTTGAGGCGTTTGCGCATGGTGCCGTCCATGCCCACCAGTGGCATCGAGCTGATGAACTCGGCCGAGTAAGGGCTGTTCCAGGCCGCCTGCAGCAGCGCTGCCATCTCGCGGGTGCTGACGCGCTCGGCACGTGACAGCCCGGAGCCGTTCTCCATCACCAGGTGTGGCGCGGTGATGCCCTTCTTCGCCAGCCATTGGCGCACCACGCGCTGGGCGGCACGGGCGTCGTCGCCGTCGGCGTCGGTGCGGAACTGCGCACCCAGGCTCAGGAACAGCTGCTGGGCCATGGTGTTGTTGCTGTATTTGTTGATGTCGCGGATCACTTCCACCAAGTCGGGCGAGAACGCCCGGGCCAGCAAGCGTGCGCTCTTCGGCACGTTCTCGACGCGGTCTCGGCCCTGGATGCTGCCACCCAGCTCGTTCCAGATTGCCCTCACGGCGCCGGCAGCGTAGGTCGGGTGGTCAAGCAGGGACAGGTAGGTCTGCGAGTTGCAGCCATCGCCCAACTGGCCGGTGACGGTCACGCTGATGCCATCGGGTTGCGGCACCGGGTTGTAGCGCACGTCGCCGGTGCATTGCTTGGAGGCCACGGCCTTGACCTGGTTGTCGATGCGGATGCTGGCGATCGGTGGCTCGACCGCGACGGTGACCTTGCCACCGTCGTTGCGGGTCACGAAACGCAGGGCCTTGAGGTTGATCATCAGCGAGTCCGGCTTGACCAGGAACGGCTTGTTGACGTCGCCACCGTCATCGTCGAACTGCGGCAGGTTGGGTTGCACGAAGTGGCTGCGGTCCAGCACCAGGTCACCGGTAACGGTGCGTACGCCATTGGCGCGCAGGTCGCGCATCAATAGCCAGAGCTTTTCCATGTTCAGCTTGGGGTCGCCACCGCCCTTGAGGTACAGGTTGCCATTGAGCACACCGTTGCTCAGGGTGCCATCGGTGTAGAACTCGGTTTTCCACTGGAAGGTCGGGCCGAGCAGTTCAAGGGCGGCGTAGGTGGTCACCAGCTTCATGGTCGAGGCCGGGTTGACCGATACGTCGGCGTTGAACACGGTGGCCGAGCCTGGGCCGTTCAACGGCAGCATGACCAGCGACAGTGCACTGTCCTGCAGCTTGTTGGCCTTGAGTGCCTGCTGGACTTTCGGCGGCAGGGAGGTGTTGACGGCAGCTGCCTGGCTGGGCAATGCAAGCGGCAGCAGCAGGCCGGCGAGAACGAAGGGGCGGAGCTTTTTGATCATATGGATTAAATACCCTGCGGACGAGGGAAAAAGACAATGGGGCTGTAAGAGATGATCACCCCAGGATGAAATATAGAGCGCATTATGCCCCAAGCGCAGCGTTCATGGGCCACGTTCGACGGAAAAGCGCCTTTGTAGCGCGGAAACTGGTAAAGTGCCGCGCGTAATTACTCAAGAGGATTGTTTCATGGCTACCAACCGTTCCCGTCGTCTGCGCAAGAAGCTGTGCGTTGATGAATTCCAGGAGCTGGGTTTCGAACTGAACCTGGGTTTCAAGGAAGACCTGTCTGACGAAGCCATCGATGCCTTCCTCGACGCTTTCCTGGCAGAAGCCATGGATGCCAACGGCCTGGACTACGTCGGCGGCGATGACTTCGGTCTGGTTTGCCTGGCCAACCGTGGTTCGGTCAGCGAAGAGCAGCGCGCCACTGTCGAAGCCTGGCTCAAAGGCCGCAGCGAACTGACCAACATCGAAGTCAGCCCGCTGCTGGACGCCTGGTATCCGGAAAAGCCGATCAACCCGGCTTCCTGATCTGTGCTTGAGCGGCGCCCCGCGCGGGTGCCGCTCAGTCAAGCCCTGGTCAGTTCCCTGGCCAGCGCTTTCTCCACTCGGCGCATATGCCGAGCCAGTACCTGCCGCTGCAGTTTGATGCAGGCTGCAGGCGAACGATCATCATCCAGGGCCGCGCAGGCCTTCATCATGCCCTTGGCTTCCAGCAGCCGTGCCGCGCTGAGGATCTTGTGCGCCTGCTCGCGAATCTCGGTGGCCTGATGGTGCGGATCAAGGTCCATGAGCATTGCCAGGTCTTCCCTCAGGCTTTTGTGCACGGCGGTGAGAAAGCGGGTACGGCTGCTGGTGTTGTTGCCGACGATGCCGGCCAGGCCCGCCAGGTTGAACAGTGGCGCAATGGCTTGCCGTCGATGGGGCGCAATCTTGGCCAGGCGTTGGCTGAGGGTACGCAGACTGATGGGCTTGAGCAGGCAATCGTCCATGCCGGCGCTGAGGCACTTTTGCCTGACTTCGGGTTGCGCGTTCGCCGTGTAGCCCAGTATGACGCAGCGCGGGCGCCCGCTTCGGCGTTCCTCGCTGCGAACGGCGGTGGCCAGCTGGTAGCCGTTCATGTGGGGCATGTTGCAATCGAGTACCAGTACGTCGAATGCCGAGTGTCGCCATTTGTCCAGGCCTTCGCGGCCATTGCTGGCGCTGGCATGGCTGAGCCCCAGATAGCCCAGTTGCTGCGCCATCAACAGCAGGTTGGCAGGGTGATCATCGATGACCAGCACTTTAAGTCCAGGGGCGGGCGCTTCGATCTCTTCGACTTCAGATACGGGGGACGTCGGGGCGTCGACGCGCTCTAGCGGCATCATCAGACGAACCTGTGTGCCCAATCCCGGAAGGCTCTTGATGCTCAGGTTGCCACCCATCATTTCGCACAGGCTGCGGCAGATCGCCAGGCCCAGCCCAGTGCCTGCACGCGCACCTTGACTGTTCGGGTTGGCCTGGACGAACGGGTTGAACAGCCGCAGCAGGTCATCGTCATGAATGCCGATGCCGCTGTCACGTACCTCGAGTTCCAGCGTTGGGGGTGAGCCTGGGCCTTCTTCGCGCAAGCCGAGCGTGACGTGGACTTGCCCTTGCTCGGTGAACTTGATGGCATTGCTGACAAGGTTGGACAAGACCTGCTTGAAGCGCAGTGGGTCGAGCAAGCCATTGCAGCGGGCGTTGGGGCTGATGCTGATGTCCAGGGCCAGGCCTTTCTGCCGGGCCTGGCCATCGAACACGCGGCCAACCGACTCGACCAGTACAGCGGGATCGACCGCTTCCGGGCTGAGGGACAGGTGGCCTGACTCGATACGCACGATATCCAGGATATCGCCGATCAGGCCCAGCAGGTCCTTGGCAGAGTGATGGGCGACTTCCAGTGAGGTGGGGTCCGCCTGCCCCAGGAGGGCGCGCCTCAATGCCAGTTCGAGCATGCCGATGACCGCGTTCATCGGCGTGCGGATCTCGTGGCTGATGGTGGCAAGGAAGGTGCTCTTGGCGCGGTTGGCGTCGTCGGCCAGGCGCTTGGCTTCGCGCAGCTCCTGAACCAGTTTGCGGCGTTCGCTGATGTCGATCCAGCCGCCGATGATCCCTTGCACTTCGCCCAGCGAATCACGGTAGGGCAGGATCCAGTGGTAGATGGTGATTTCCCGATCCCTGAAACGCAAAGGACGGTCGATGATCAGCGGCATGCCGGCAGCCATCACCTGTTGGTAGTCGGCCTGGATCTGGCGTGTGTGCTCGGCGTCCGCGAACAGGCTCTCATCCAGGCGCCTGCCAATCACGTCTTCAAGGCCGGACTGGACGGCGTCGAGGTAGCTGGCGTTGCAGCTTTGCAGATGGCCTTCCCGGTCGCGTACGTACATGGGGTGCGGAGTGCCATTGAGCAGCGCCCCCATGAATTCCAGCTGATCGTTCAGCGCGCGTTCGGCGCGTTGGCGCTGTTTGATCTGCCCCCGCAGGCGGGCGTTCCAGATCAGTGCCAGCAGCAGCAACACGCCAGTGCCCAGAAGCACTTTCAGGATCAGGCGTCGCAAGGTTGACCAGCTGGCATCTTCGTGCAGGTCGTAGCCACGCCAACGGTTGTTTATGACCCCCAGCTCTTCCGGTGAAATACTCAGCAGGGCCTTGTCGAGGATCGAGGCAAGCGGCATGTCCTGATCGCTGGTGGCCATGGAAAAGATGGCCGGCTCGCTACCCACCGTGCTGCGAATGATCAGGTTGGTATTACCGGCCAGGGCGTGGTTGGCATCGATCAAGGGGGTGATCATCGCGTCGACGGCGCCACTGTTGAGCAATGCTACGGAATAGAAGGGGCTCTCGGTCTCGATCCAGCCAACCTCTGGGACGCGGGCAGCCAGCAAGTCGTCCAGGTTGCTGTAGCGGGAAATGGCAACCCGGTGCCCGTTCAGTTTTTCCAGTGAGCTGTACTGCTCATCTTCGGCGCGGGTGACCAGCACATGTGGGCTTTCCAGGTAGGGCCGGCTCAGGTGCAGGTGCTTGTCAGTGATACCGTCACTGGCAAGGGCTGCGATCATGTTCACGCGCCTGTTCTCCAGCCGGGCGAGCATGTCGGCGATGCCGTTGGCCCGCTGCACCTCAAAACGCAGGCCGGTACGCAGGCGTATCAGGTCAAGCAGGTCGGCGGTTATCCCGCGAAAATGGCCATTGCCATCGAAGTAGGACAAGGGTGCCGCCATTTCGTCGATGGCGACCTGCATGACCGGATGGCTGAGCAGCCACTGCTCCTCCTCGGGGGTCAACTGTAGCTGGCGATCACTTAGCAGCAGCTCGCTGCCAGCACTCCAGCGCTTGAGAATACTGGTACGCACGGCGCCGGACTGGCGGTCGAGGGTTGCATTGACCAATTCCTTTAGCTGCTCATCCTCGGCGCGCATGGCAAAACTGAAACCGGAGCTCTCGTGCTGGCCGAAGCTGGCCATGCGCAGGCGTGGCAGGTGCCCGCGATTGAGCTGATAGTGAGTCGAAATGGTATCGCCGATGAACACGTCGGCCTGGCCAAAAGCCACGGCATTGAGGGCTTGGGTGGAGGAGCCGAAAAGCAGGACTTCGGCCTTGGGATAGCCGGCCTGGACTACCTCTTGGGGCAAATAGTGGTAGAGCATGCCCAGGCGCATGCCATTCAGGCCGCCACTGAGGGCACGCTGTTCATCCTCCCGAGTAACCAGCACGGGTTGGTCAACCGCATAAGGGTGTGAAAGCGTGAGTCCTTCAGTTGCCGCTTCGTAACCATTGGCGCTGCCGAGCAGGTCGATGTCTCCCCGTTTGAGCGCCTGCAACGCCGCTTGCCTGTGGGGGTAGCGCATGACCTGGATCGGCAGGTTCAGCGCTCTGCTGATCAGGCTGGCATATTCGGCGGTGAGTCCCTGGTAGATCTGCCCGCCACTGGTGATGTCGAAGGGTGGATAGTCGGGCGCCGAGGTGCCCAGGATCAGAGCATGCCGACCCTGTAGCCATTGCTGCTGCTGTTCGGTCAGCTGCGGTTTCATCGGCATTGTCGAAGAACGGGCCAGCAGGGTATAGGGCTCGACTTCATGGGATGAAGCCTGCGCCAGGTTGCAGGCCAGCGTCAGGACAAGCCCAAGGCAGGCAATCGATTGAACCATTGACGACCTCAGACCAGCGCGTTGCGTTTGGCCATTTCGATCAGATCGACCAACGAGTCGGCCTGCAGCTTCTGCATGAGTCGCTTCTTGTAGGTGCTAACGGTCTTGTTGCTGAGGAACATCCCTTTGGCGATCTCCTGGTTGCTGCGGCCTTGGGCGAAAAGTTGCAAGACCATAAGTTCTCGGTCGTTAACGAGTCGGAAAAGTCGCAAGTCAGAGTCTGCTGTTTCGTGATTGCTGTGAATGGCCTGGCTGGGGAAGTAATTGTATCCGGCGAGTACGGCCTTGATAGCACTGAGCAGTTCGCTCAGGTCTTCCTGCTTGCAAACATAACCTGCCGCGCCCGAGTGCATGCAGCGCACGGCGAACAGCGCCGGAGACTGTGCAGTGAGAATCAGGACTTTCAGCGGCATGGCCATGGCCTGGAAGCGTGAAAGGACCTCAAGGCCGTCGAGCTTGGGGATGCTGATGTCCAGAATGACCAGCTCAGGTTGGGTTTCACGAATCATCTGCATGGCTTCCACGCCGTTGTCCGATTCGCCCACAACCTTGTAGTTCTGGTTTTCGAGCAGCATGCGGACAGCAAGGCGGATGACAGGATGGTCATCGACAATAAATACAGTATTCATGTTCAGATTTCCTGCGGCGGATGACGGAGGCAGGAGGCACCTTACCCCAGTTGCAAGTCGGCAGGGGGATGCAGTAGAAAGATTGGCTATATATGGGAAACGGCTTACAGCTAAGTTCAATTTCGGCTACGAAGTGTAAGGATATGCTTCACTGTTGAAGGTGTTTTGCTAAATTTTTATTGGCCTGTTTAGTTGGTGTTTAATGAGCTGGGGTTGTTTGTAGGAAGTTTCTTAACGTCAAAGGCGTCGCTCGGTACTGCATCGGGCGACGCTGCCCGTGACTTCAGGTCGGGCTTGAGCGCCCGGTCATTTCCCGAGCCATCTCGCTGGCATAGCTGTCGGTCATGCCAGCGATGAAATCGATCATGCGCAGGAAGGCCTTGTGCAGCGAGTCTTGCGGGGTGGGTGCGTTGTTACCGATCAGATCGAGCACGCGGCGGCTCTTGAACGAAGGGGTGCGCCCGCCATGTTGTTCCAGGGCGGCACCACAGAAAGTGTTGAGGAGGATTTCCAGCGTGGTATAGGCGCCAATCTCATGCAGCGTCTTGCGTTTGTCCTGGAAAATCTTGTTGCGTGCCATGTCCTTGGCCTGCAATACGCAGCGCTTGGCCGGGCCGTGCATGTGCTCGACCAGGTCACCGCTCAGGTGCCCGCCCAGCAGTGCCTGCTGCTGCTCGACGAAGGCGCGGGCAGCGGCATTGGTCAGGTGCTCGATCGCTTTGCCACGCAGTATGGCCAGTTTGCGTCGCCGGGAGTCGTCAGGGCCAAGCTGGCGATAGGTTTCCGGCAAATCGTCACCGACCAGGTCGAGCAACAGCGCCTCGACCTCGGC
Source organism: Pseudomonas sp. SMN11 (assembly GCF_052041945.1). Classification (NCBI taxonomy): domain Bacteria; kingdom Pseudomonadati; phylum Pseudomonadota; class Gammaproteobacteria; order Pseudomonadales; family Pseudomonadaceae; genus Pseudomonas; species Pseudomonas sp. SMN11. Next base: position 180,898 of record NZ_JBKGGW010000007.1, read on the forward strand.
GTAGTCCAGCAGTGCCATCTCCACACCGTCTTCCAGGTCGATCAGGGCGTAGCAGATGTCATCTGCCGCCTCCATCAGGTAGACCAGCGGATGGCGCGCCCAGCGCTGTTCTTCGAGCAGCGGCAGGCCTAGCTTGCGGGCGATCTGTTCGAGCAGTGGCAGCTCGCTCTGGTAACAGCCGAACTTGTGCTTCTTGTACCCGAGAGCATCGGCATGCCGCGCGGTCCAGGGGTATTTGAGGTAGGTGCCCAGGGTCGCGTAGGTCAACCGGGTGCCACCATCGAACTGGTGGTACTCGAGCTGGGTGAGTACGCGAAAGCCTTGGGCGTTGCCTTCGAAGTTGAGGAAGTCGGCGCGCTCGTCGTCGCTCATGTCGTCCAGCCAGCCACGCCCGGCGGCCTGCTGGAACCAGTGGCGAATGGCGTCTTCGCCGGAGTGGCCGAAGGGTGGGTTGCCAATGTCGTGAGCCAGGCAGGCCGACTGCACAATCATGCCCAGGTCGCTGGGCTCACACCACTCGGGCAGGCTGTCGCGCAGCGTTTCCCCGACGCGCATGCCCAGCGAGCGGCCCACGCAGCTGACCTCCAGGGAATGAGTCAGGCGCGTATGGATATGGTCGTTGCTGGAAACGGGATGGACCTGGGTCTTGCGCCCGAGGCGGCGAAACGCCCCTGAGAAGATGATCCGGTCATGGTCTTTGTGGAAGGGGCTGCGGCCCAGTTCTTCAGCGCTGTAGAGGGCTTTGCCGAGGCGTTCGCGGGTGAGCAGGGTGTGCCAGTCCAAGGCGCGGTCTCCTGTCGATCGAAGGGTATAGCTTCCGGTGTCGTGAGCAGGCGTGCAAGGGCTTATGGAGACCGGCCCTGTGGGATCAGGGCCGGAAGGCGTTCAAGGGCGACGGTTGCCCTGCAAGTAGAGGCGCACCAGCGGCAGCAGGCTGGTCCCCAGGCGGACCAGGCGGCTCAGGTTACCGCTGCGTACCCCTTTGCCGGTGAGGAAGCCCAGCGCCACGACGGCGCCGATGCCCCACAACGGCGCATGCTTGATACCCAACCCGCCATGCAGCGAGCTGCCCATCCCGCGCAAGCGCTGCAAGGGTTGCAGCATCTGACCGGACTCGTGGCGAATTTCCTGGCGGTGCATTTCCATGCGCAGGCGCAGCAATGCCTTGCGCAGTTCCCGTGGGTTACGGGTGTTCGGAAGTTCAGGCAGGCTCATGGCAACAGGCGCTCCCGGTCCTTGGCCAGTTCTTCGAGGGTCGCACCAAACGGCGATGACTCATCGAACACGGCAGCTTTCAGGCGCAGGCCGCAGTACAGCGCCGCTACCCCATAGAAGACACACAGGCCGATGATGCCGGCCAGGCGATAGCTGTCCCACAGCAGCACCAGCAGCAAGCCCGAAAGTGCGGTCAGCAGCAGTAACGCGAACACCAGGGCCAGGCCGGCGAACAGCAGTAGGCTGAGGGTGCGTCCTTTCTGCTCCTGCAGTTCAATGCCGAACAGTTCGATATGGCTGTGCAGCAGCCCCAGCAGCGCCGCGCCCAGACGCTTGCCCGAGGCGCTGGTGCCAATGCTGTCATTCTCCATGAGAGCTCCTCAACGCCGATTGGCCAGCAGGCCGATCAATAAGCCGACGCCTGCGGCAATACCAATGGCCTGCCAAGGGTTTTCCTGGACGTACTGTTCGGCACTGCCAAGGGCGGCTTGGCCACGCTCTCGCACCGAGTCCTGCGTCAGTTGCAGGGTTTCACGGGCCTGGGTCAGGCGGTCGTGGATCTGCTCCCGCAGCTCGTCGGCCTGGTCGCCCGCCAGGTTGGCGGTATCGGCCAGCAGTTTCTCGGTATCGCGGACCAAGGCCTGGAAGTCAGCCATCAATATCTCTTGTGCAGTCTTTGCCGATTTGCTGGCCATGGGGCTCTCCCTAAGTAGGTGTGCAAGTGTTGTAGGGCATTCGAGTGACCGAGCGTGTGGAAGGTTCACTAGCGGTGCTGGTATGGGCCTTGCTACTGAGAATTGCCACAACGCGGGGCGTAACCCGGGGCGGTGCGCCGAACCAGGGCGTCGACCCTGGCGGATACCGATAAACCTTAACCCAATCCACGACAAACCCAAGAAAAAACCACGCAGGCTGCGCCCGGTTCGGCAAAACAGGGCAAAAGCTGGCACCGATTCGGTGCAGGGATGCAGGTTCTTGAACTGTCCTGGTGCTTTTTCAGCAGGCCTGCCACTTTCATGGAAAACATGCACAGCGCAATGGACTCCCTCGTCCACGGCTCCAACACCCTGTTCATCCTCATGGGCGCCATTCTGGTGCTTGCCATGCACGCCGGCTTCGCGTTTCTCGAAGTGGGCACCGTGCGCCACAAGAACCAGGTCAATGCGCTGTCAAAGATCCTCAGTGATTTCGCCATCTCCGCGCTGGTGTATTTCTTCATCGGCTACTGGATCGCCTATGGCGTGAATTTCCTGCAGCCAGCGTCGCAACTGGCTACGGACCACGGCTATGCGCTGGTCAAATGCTTTTTCCTGCTGACCTTCGCCGCCGCCATTCCTGCAATCATCTCGGGGGGGATCGCCGAACGTGCCCGTTTCGCGCCGCAACTGTGTGCCACAGCGTTGATCGTGGCGTTCATCTACCCCTTCTTCGAGGGTGTGGTGTGGAATGGCAACTTGGGAGTGCAGGCCTGGCTGCAGGCCTGTTTCGGTGCGCCGTTCCATGACTTTGCCGGTTCGGTGGTGGTGCATGCCATGGGCGGCTGGCTGGCGCTGGCGGCAGTGCTATTGCTGGGCGCGCGGCGCGGGCGCTATCGCGACGGCCGCCTGGTGGCCTTCGCACCGTCGAGCATTCCGTTTCTGGCGCTGGGCTCGTGGATCCTGATCATCGGCTGGTTCGGCTTCAACGTGATGAGTGCCCAGACCTTGCAGGGCGTCAGCGGCCTGGTGGCGATCAACTCGCTGATGGCCATGGTCGGTGGCACCCTGGCGGCGTTGCTGGCCGGGCGCAACGACCCGGGCTTCCTGCACAACGGGCCGCTGGCGGGGCTGGTGGCGATCTGTGCCGGCTCTGACCTCATGCACCCCATCGGTGCGCTGGCCACCGGTCTGGTGGCGGGAGTGCTGTTCGTCTGGAGTTTTACCGCTGCACAGAACCGCTGGAAGATCGACGATGTGCTCGGTGTGTGGCCACTGCACGGCTTGTGCGGGCTGTGGGGAGGGATCGCTTGCGGGGTGTTTGGCCAAGCGGCACTAGGGGGGATGGGCGGGGTCAGCCTGATCAGTCAGCTATTGGGCAGCCTGGCGGGCGTCCTGGTCGCACTGATCGGTGGTTTTGCCGTGTATGGCCTGATTCGCCAACTGCATGGCCTGCGTTTGAGCCATGAGCAGGAGTTCCAGGGCGCAGACCTGTCGCTGCACCGGATCGGTGCCACCAGCCAGGATTGAGCAGGGTCAGGTGCAGAGGGGGCAGGACAGACTTAGAATAAGTCTCTTCCTACAGCCAAATCGGGTCTTGCCCACCATGCTGCCTGAATGCCAACTCTTCGGTACCGTCGGGTGCCACTTGTGCGAAGTGGCCGAAGCCGTGCTGATGCCCTTTGTCGAACACGGCTTGCTGATCGAGTTGGTCGACATCGCCGATGACCAGGCGTTGTTCGAGCGGTACGGATTGATCATTCCGGTGTTGCGGCGCAGTGATACTTCGGCAGAGCTGCACTGGCCATTCGATGCCGAACAGGTAGTGGCCTTCCTCGCCCAGTGACGGGCAGCGGGAATGCTTGCCCTCGTGCATGGCCTGCAGGCCAGAAATGAAGATGACGGACCGTTGAATGGTCATCGGTCCTTTTGCATTTTCATCGAGAGCCCCGCCATGCTGATCACGCCACATTTCGCCCTGGAAGAATTGATTACTTCGCAAACTGCTGCGAGAGAAGGGTTGGACAACACCCCTCCACCTGAAGTCTTGAGTAATCTGCGCCTGCTTTGCCAAGCGCTCGAGCAGGTCCGGGTGTTGTTCGGGTGCCCCGTCATCGTCAGCAGCGGATACCGCAGCGCGGCGGTCAATTCGCGCGTCGGCGGGACGCGAGGCAGTCAGCATGTGAAAGGCCTGGCTGCCGATTTCACGGTGATCGGCGTAGACAACCGGGAAGTGGTCAGGCAGGTAAGCAAGAGTGATGTGGCGTTCGACCAGCTGATCCTGGAATTCGACAGCTGGGTTCACCTGTCGGTGTCAGCAGCCGCGCCGCGCCGCGAGGTGCTGACCATTCGCAAGGGCACAGGCTACCTGCCAGGCTTGCAGTAACGTTCAGGCTAATTGACGGAGCGGTGTCGCTCTTCGTATGCTGTATATAAATACAGTATAGAGGTAGACCCATGCTCAACGTCGAGCAACTCAAGTACAGCGTCAACCGTATGCCGGTGGAGCGGGTGTGCGACGCCGTACTGGAATTGCGCGTCGAAGGCCTGGTCACCGATGACCGCACGCCGTTCGGCAAGGTGCATTTCAACACCTGTTTTGCCGAGATCGAGGCCTTGTTCCAGCGTGCCGGCTACCACCGGGGGCTGGATGTCGTGGGTTACCAGGGCCTGGTCTATGCGCTCTATGACCCTGGGCGTTGGGAACCCGTGCAGGTACTGCGCTGGTTGAAGGCGCATAGCGAGGGGATGGTCGAGGCTGGTTGAGGCACCGGGCTTGGGGGATAATGGCCGGCTTTGATAGCTCGAGCCTTGCCATGACCACGCCTTTCGACCCCGCTCACCAGCAAGCCAGCACGGTCTGCCTGCCGCCCGGCAACTGGGCGACGGTACTCGATTGCCTGTGCGACCATTTCAAGGCCATCGAACGCGCGCAATGGCTTGACCGCTTCGCGCGGGGCCGGGTGCTCGATGCCGAGGGCAGGGCGATTGCTGCCGACTTGCCCTACCGGCGCGGCATGCGCCTTCACTATTTTCGCGAAGTGCCCAACGAGCGGCCGATTCCGGTGCAGGAAACCATCCTGCATGTGGATGAGCACCTGGTGGTGGCCGACAAACCGCATTTCCTGCCGGTAACGCCAACCGGTGAATACGTCGAGCACACACTGTTGCGCCGCCTGATCCGCCGCCTGGGCAACCCGCACCTGGTGCCGTTGCATCGCATCGACCGGCACACCGCCGGGCTGGTGCTGTTCTCCGCCAATCCGCAGACGCGCAGCGCGTATCAACGTTTGTTCCCGGAGCGGCGGATCGACAAGCGCTATCAAGCCATCGCTGCCGCTTTGCCGCAGCATGCGTTTCCTTTGGTGCACAAGAGTCGCCTGGTGCATGGCGAGCCGTTCTTCCGCATGCACGAAGTGGCAGGGGAGGCCAATAGTGAGACCTTTGCCGAAGTGCTGGAGAAAAATGGCGAGTTGTGGCGCTATGGGCTGTCGCCGGTAACGGGCAAGACGCATCAGTTGCGTGTGCACATGGCGGCGTTGGGGGCCGGGATCTGCAATGACCCGTTCTATCCCGAGTTGCTCAAGGAAGAGGACGACTATCAGCGGCCGTTGAAGCTGCTGGCGCAGAGCTTGCGATTCGCCGATCCGTTGACCGGCGAGGAGCGCTACTTCGAGAGCCGGCTGACATTGGACTGGTAAGACGCCTGTACGCGATCTGTGCAGGAGCGGCCTTGCGTCGCGAAAGGGCCGCAAAGCGGCCCCGGCAATCTTGCAGTAGGGCAAAAATCTGGGGCTGCTTCGCAGCCCTTTAGCGACGCAAGGCCGCTCCTACAATAATCGCGTAGGCAATGGCCGTTAGCGGTTGAACCGTTCCACCAGCGAATACTGGCCGCCGGCAGTGCTGGTCAGCTCTTCGCTGAGCAGCGCCGAATGCTGCGCCTGCTCGGCTGTCTGGTCGGCCAGCTGGGCGATGGTGCTGATATTCCGGCTGATCTCGTCGGCCACTGCAGTCTGCTCTTCGGTGGCGGCGGCGATCTGGGTCGCCATGTCTGTGATATTAGCCACTGCTTCGCTGATCCCGACCAGTGCCTGGTCGGCCTGCATGACGCGCTCGACGCCTTCCTGGGCCTGGCGGTGGCCGGTTTCCATGGTCAGCACGGCGTTGTTGGCCGTTTGCTGCAGCTTGGCGATCAGGCCGTGGATCTGCCCGGTCGATTCGGCAGTGCGTTGGGCCAGCTGGCGTACCTCGTCGGCGACCACGGCAAAACCACGGCCCATCTCGCCGGCGCGGGCCGCTTCGATGGCGGCATTGAGCGCCAGCAGGTTGGTCTGGTCGGCGATGCCCTTGATCACATCGACCACACCACCGATCTCGTCACTGTCCTTGGCCAGTTGGGTCACGGTCTGGCCGGTTTCGCCCACGGCGCTCGACAGGCGCTCGATGGCATCGCGGGTTTCCCCGGCGATCTGCCGGCCCTGGCTGGTCAGGCGGTTGGCTTCCTGGGTGGCGTCAGCGGTGCGTTGCACGTGGTTGGCCACTTCCTGGGTGGTGGCGGCCATCTGGTTGACGGCGGCGGCGACCTGTTCGGTCTCCACGCGCTGGCGCTCCAGGCCCGACGAGCTCTTGTGTGCCAAGGCATCGGACTGGCGGGCCTGGTCGCTGAGGTGCTCGGCGCTGTCCTGCAGGCGGGTCAGGCAGGTCTTCATGCGCGCGTCCTGGCTGAGCATGGCCATTTCCAGGCGCGCCTGCACCCCACGGCTGTCGGTGTACATCTGCGCGATCAGCGGGTCGGAGGTGGTCTGTTCGGCCAGGCGCAGCAGGCGCTTCAGGCCGCGTTGCTGCCAGCTCAGGCCGAGCAGGCCGAGCGGTACCGACAGGCCGGCGGCGAGTGCGAAGCCCCAGGAGTGACCGAGCCAGTTGCCAATCAGGAAACCGACCTGGCTGATCAGGATGAACGGCAGCCAGTCCTGCAGCACCGGCAGCCAGCGATCCCGGCGTGGGATGGCGGTCTTGCCGTCGTTGATGCGCTGGTACAGGGCCTCGGCACGGCGGATCTGCTCGGCGGTCGGTTTGACGCGCACCGACTCGAAACCTACGACCTGGTTGTTCTCGAAAATCGGTGTGACGTAGGCGTTGACCCAGTAGTGGTCGCCGGATTTGCAACGGTTTTTGACGATGCCCATCCACGGCAAGCCTTGCTTGAGGGTTTGCCACATGTGGGCGAACACCGCCGTCGGCACATCGGGGTGACGCACCAGGTTGTGGGGGGCGCCAATCAGCTCTTCGCGGGTGAAACCGCTGATCTCCACGAAGGCATCGTTGCAGTAGGTGATCACACCCTTGGCATTGGTGGTGGAGATCAACCGTTGTTGGGCAGGGAAAGTCCGTTCCCTCTGGGTAATCGGCTGGTTGTTGCGCATGAGCTGAATAGTCCGTAAGGCTTTCGACAGATATCGGCAAGCCACTGGTTTTATTGAATGGATATTTAAATTACTTGATTTGGGGCAATTGGCCATCACCGCGATTGCAGTATGGCCGACCGCCGTCCAGTGTTGGGAAGGTGGGGTTTTTGCCTGCGTTCATGACCGTTAGATGACATTTCGAGTCAATGATGACCGACCGGCCATCAAAGTGCTACCGGCAAATGACAGACTTTTCTTGTGGGCATGCGCCTCCAGCGCCGCAGGCGCGGCGCTGGAGGCAACGGGCACTGGACGGGATCAGCGGGTCAATTGCGAATCATCTGCCGCAGCACATAATGCAGAATCCCCCCTGACTTGAAGTACTCCACTTCGTTGAGGGTATCGATCCGGCAGAGGACTTCGATCTGCTGCTGTTGCCCATCCTCGCGGGTGATCCGCAGCGGCAGGCTCATGCCGGGTTTGATCTGCGCATCACTGAGGCCCAGCAGGTCGATCTGCTCCTTGCCGGTCAGCCCCAGTTGCTTGCGGTTCTGCCCGGCCTTGAACTGCAGTGGCAGCACGCCCATGCCCACCAGGTTGGAGCGGTGAATGCGTTCGAAACTTTCCGCCAGCACGGCCTTGACCCCCAGCAGATTGGTGCCCTTGGCCGCCCAGTCGCGGCTGGAGCCGGTGCCATATTCCTGACCGGCGATCACCACCAGCGGCGTGCCCTCGGCCTGGTAGCGCATGGCGGCGTCATAGATCGACAGCTTTTCGCCGCTGGGCACGTACACCGTGTTGCCACCTTCTTCGCCCGCCAGCATCTCGTTGCGGATGCGGATGTTGGCGAAGGTGCCGCGCATCATCACCTCGTGGTTGCCGCGCCGCGAGCCGTAGGAGTTGAAGTCTCGCGGCTCCACGCCCTTGCTGCGCAAGTAGCGCCCGGCCGGGCTGTCGGCCTTGATGTTGCCGGCCGGTGAGATGTGGTCGGTGGTGACCGAGTCACCGAGCAGGGCCAGGATACGCGCACCGCGGATGTCCTTGATCTCGGGCAGCGGCCCGCCGATGTCATCGAAGAACGGAGGGTGCTGGATGTAGGTGGAGTTGTCCTGCCAGACATAAGTCGCCGCCTGCGGCACCTCGATGGCCTGCCATTGCGCATCGCCGCTGAATACTTCGGCGTATTCCTTGTGGAACATCCTGGTATCGACCTTGGCCACGGCGTCGGCGATCTCCTGCTGGCTTGGCCAGATGTCGCGCAGGTAGACGGGCTTGCCGTCCTTGCCCGTCCCCAGTGCATCCTGGGTCAGGTCCATGCGCACGCTGCCGGCCAGCGCGTAGGCCACCACCAGCGGTGGTGAGGCCAGCCAGTTGGTCTTGACCAGCGGGTGCACGCGGCCTTCGAAATTGCGGTTGCCCGAGAGGACCGAGGCGACCGTGAGGTCGGCACTGCCGATGGCTTTTTCGATGGCATCGTCCAGTGGCCCGGAGTTGCCGATGCAGGTGGTGCAGCCATAGCCGACCAGGTCGAAGCCAAGCTGGTCGAGAAAAGGGGTAAGCCCCGCGGCCTTGTAATAATCGGTCACCACCTTCGAGCCGGGGGCCAGCGAGCTCTTGACCCAGGGCTTGCGCTGCAGGCCTTTTTCCAGGGCCTTCTTCGCAACCAGGCCGGCCGCCATCATCACGCTGGGGTTGGAGGTGTTGGTGCACGAGGTAATCGCTGCGATCACTACGGCGCCGTCGCGCAGAGTGTAGGTCTGCCCTTCATGGTTGTAGTCGATTTCGCCGGCCTGATCGGCGTTGCCGACCGCCACGCCGCCACCGCCTTCACTCTCCAGGCGGCCGACCTCCTTGGCCAGCGGCTTGGGCTGCAGTTCGATGAAGTGGTCGAAGGCCTGGTGGACCTGGCCCAGGGCGACCCGGTCCTGTGGCCGCTTGGGCCCGGCCAGGCTGGCCTCGACGTCCTGCATGTCCAGGGCCAATGTGTCGCTGAACAGCGGTTCCTGACCAGGCAGGCGCCACAGGCCCTGAGCCTTGCAATACTGTTCGACCAGTTGCACCGTTTCGCTTGGCCGACCGGACAGGCGCAGGTAGTCGAGGGTGACCTCGTCGACCGGGAAGAACCCGCAGGTGGCGCCGTATTCGGGGGCCATGTTGGCGATGGTCGCGCGGTCGGCCAACGGCAGGTCGGCCAGGCCGTCGCCGTAGAATTCGACGAATTTGCCCACGACACCTTTCTTGCGCAGCATTTGCGTCACGGTCAGCACCAGGTCGGTGGCGGTGATGCCCTCGCGCAGCTTGCCGGTGAGCTTGAAACCGATCACTTCGGGGATCAGCATCGACACCGGCTGGCCGAGCATGGCCGCTTCCGCCTCGATGCCGCCCACGCCCCAGCCGAGCACGCCGAGGCCGTTGATCATGGTGGTGTGCGAGTCGGTACCGACCAGGGTGTCGGGGAAGGCATAGGTGCGTCCATCGGCTTCGCGGGTCCATACCGTGCGCCCGAGGTATTCCAAATTGACCTGATGGCAGATACCAGTGCCCGGTGGTACCACGCGGAACTTGTCGAAGGCGCTCTGGCCCCAACGCAGGAAGGCATAGCGCTCACCATTGCGCTGCATTTCGATGTCGACGTTCTGGGTAAAGGCCTGCGGCGTGGCGCAGCGGTCGACCATCACCGAGTGGTCGATCACCAGGTCCACCGGCGACAGCGGGTTGATCCGCTGCGGGTCGCCGCCGGCCTTGGCCATGGCGGCGCGCATGGCGGCCAGGTCGACCACAGCCGGCACGCCAGTGAAGTCCTGCATCAACACCCGCGCCGGGCGGTACTGGATTTCACGGTCGGAGCGGCGCTCCCGCAGCCAGCCGGCAAGGGCGCGCAGGTCATCGGTGCCGACGGTCTTGCTGTCTTCCCAGCGCAGCAGGTTTTCCAGCAGTACCTTGAGCGACATGGGCAGGTGCTGCAGATCGCCCAGCTGCCGGCTGGCTTCGGCGAGGCTGTAATAGTGATAGGTGCGGTCAGCCACCTGGAGGGTCTTGAGGGTGTTCAGGCTATCGAGCGAGGGCATTGCCAACTCCTTGTGCGGCGGGGCCCGGCCCGGCGGGTTGTGGCCGGTGCCACCGCGCTGTTTCGGTCCGCACGGCACGGACCTGGCTGAATGGTCAGGTTAGCTCCGTTTGGTGCCCCTGACTCTTTTCTGGACCGGCGGGGCATGTCGCAGGTTCCGATCTTCCTTTATCATCGCCGCCCTGCCGGCGCCCGTAGTGCGCCAGCCGTAGTGGAGTGAGAGATGAGTACCCTGTTCATGCATTGCCGGCCCGGTTTCGAGGGTGAGGTCTGCGCCGAGATCAGCGAACATGCCGCCCAGCTGGGTGTGGCCGGTTATGCCAAGGGCAAGCCGCAGAGCGCTTGTGCCGAGTTCGTCTGTGCCGAGGCCGAAGGTGCCGAGCGCCTGATGGCCCAGCTGCGCTTCGCGCAGCTGATCTTCCCGCGCCAGTGGGCGCGAGGCACGTATATCGAGCTGCCGGAAACCGACCGCATCAGCGTGCTGCTGGCGCATCTGGCCGAGCACCCGGTGTTCGGCAGCCTGTGGCTGGAGGTACTGGACAGCAACGAAGGCAAGGAGCTGTCGACCTTCTGCCGCAAGTTCGAAGTGCCGCTGCGCAAGGCCCTGGAAAAGGCCGGCCGCCTGGTCGACAACGCCAGCCTGCCGCGCCTGCTGCTGACTTTCATCAGCGGCCGCCGGGTATTCGTTGGCGTGGCCGAGGCGAACAACAGCGCGCTGTGGCCGATGGGCATCCCGCGCCTGAAGTTCCCGCGTGAGGCACCCAGCCGTTCGACCCTCAAGCTGGAGGAGGCGTGGCACCAGTTCATCCCGCGTGAGAAGTGGGAACAGCGCCTGAATGACGACATGACCGGGGTCGACCTGGGTGCTTCGCCGGGTGGCTGGACTTACCAGCTGGTGCGCCGTGGCATGTTGGTGACCGCCATCGACAACGGGCCGATGGCTGAAAGCCTGATGGACACCGGGCTGGTACAACACTTGATGGCCGATGGTTTCACTTGGCAGCCGAAGCAGCCGGTGGATTGGATGGTCTGCGATATTGTCGAGAAGCCGGCGCGTACTACTTCGTTGATCGAGACCTGGCTGGGCGAGGGGTTGTGCCGTGAGGCGATCGTCAACCTGAAGTTGCCGATGAAGCAGCGTTATGCCGAGGTGCGCCGGTTGCTGGACCGTATGGAGGCAACGTTCAAGGCGCGCAAGGTCAAGGTGTCGATTGCCTGCAAGCAGCTGTATCACGACCGTGAGGAAGTGACGTGCCATCTGCGCAGGCTGGACCTCAAGCCACGCTGACCCCCGTACTGCTTTTGCTCTGCTTTTGCTCTGCTTTTGCTCTGCTTTTGCTCTGCTTT